>NZ_JBEZFO010000002.1:409627-465372 GCF_040649495.1 Micromonospora sp. NPDC048947 | reverse complement strand
CCGGGATGGGCGGGTGCTCGCCTGTGCGCGTTCCGCCCCACCCGAGGTAGCGGGCATGTGGGAGTTTCCGGGCGGAAAGGTGGGGCACCCGACCTAGCTGGAGTAGACCTCGAACTCGCTGAGCTGGCCGGCCGGCCAGCCGCTGTTGCCGGTGACTGTCAGCCGCAGGTACCGCTGGGTGGTCGCCGTGAAGGTCACGGTGACCGTGTTGCCGCTGGCCGGGTTGAAGCTGTAGCCGGCCGACGCTTTCAGGGTGCTGAACGTCGAGCCGTTGGTGGAGCCGAGCACCGCCAGCGTCTGCGTACGCGTCTGCCAGGCCGACGAGGGCGGGAGCTTCAGCACGACCCGGGACACCGACCGGTCAGCGCCCAGGTCCACTGTCAACGACTGCGGGAAGGCGTTGTTGGCGCTCTCCCAGTAGGTGCTCGCGTTGCCGTCCACCGCGTTGGGGGCGGCGTACACGTCGGAGTGGCTGGTCTCGGTGATCGACCGTCCGGCCGCCAGGTTGCCGCTGGGGGGCGGGGTGGTCGGTGCTGGCGTGGTCGGCGGCGGGGTGGTCGGTGGTGGCGTGGTCTGGGTGCCGCCGTACACCTCGACCTCGGAGAGTTGCGCTGCCGGCCAGCCGGTGTTGCCGGTGACGGTGACCCGGATGTAGCGACGGTCACCGGAGGGCAGCCCGATCGACACCGTGTTGCCCGCACCGGGGGCGAAGACCCTACCGGCGGACGACGCCAGAGTGGTGTACGACGACCCGTCGGTGGAACCGAGCACCGACAGGGTCTGGGTGCGTTGCTCCCAACCGCCGGGCAGTTTGAGCGCCACCCGGTCGACCGACCGGGACGCACCCAGGTCGATGGTGACCGATTGGGGGAAGGCGTTGTTGGCGCTCTCCCAGTACGTCGACGCGTTGCCGTCCACCACGTTGGCGGCCGTGTAGCTCTGATTGGTGCTGGTCGCCGTCGTGGACCGGCCCAGTGCCAGGTTGCCGCTGGTCGGGGGCGGGGTGGTCGGCGGCGGGGTGGTCGGCGGCGGGGTGGTCGGCGGCGGTGTGGTGGGCGGCGGCGAGGTGGGTCCACCGCCCCACTGGGGGTTCGGCCACGGGCCGCAGTACGGGGTCGGGGTGTACCAACCGGAGTTGCCGGAACCCTGGGTGATCTGGAAGCCGGCACCCACGCAGTTGTGCATCGGGTTGCTCTGCGCGATGTTCGTGGCCCGCACGTTGGTGAACGACACCTGGCTGTTCGCCTGCACCTGGAGCGCGTACGTTCCGGCTCCGTCGATCCGTACGTTGTTGAGGTTGATCCCGTTGGTCTGGCCCTCGATCCAGTGCAGCGCCGCGTACGAGCTGTCCAGGATGTCGGTGTCGGTGATGTTGATGGTGGGGTTCTGGAACGCCTCGTTGAGCGCGGAGAACCAGATCGCCCCGACACCGAAGTTCCAGTTGTAGTCCGAGTTGCCGTTACGGATCAACGTGTTCCGGGCGATCGTCCAGGTGCCCTGGACTCCGGTGGCGCCCTGTACGCCGGGGTAGCGGTTCGCGACGTGGATGCCGCCGCCGTTGGTCAGCGAGTCGGCAGTCACGTTGTCGGTGATCTTGATGTCCCGACCGCCGTAGCTGACCAGGTGGTTCGCCAGCAGCGTCACCCCGATGGTGTTGTGGGTGAAGGAGTTGTTGACGTTCGGCACGCTCTGCGCCCACATGGCGAGGGCGTCGTCGCCGGTGTTGCGGACGAACGTGTTCGTCACCGTCGAGTTGGTCACCCCGGTGTGGAAGTTCACCCCGTCCGCTGTCTGGTCCAGGATGCGACTGTTGCGGATGGTGAAGTTGTCCATCGGGCCGTCCATCCACGCCCCGACCTTGGTGTTCTCCAGCCAGAGGTTGTCCACCACCGAGTTGGTCATCGCCCCGCCCAGGGCGTTGACCTGGTCGTCGTCGACCCGCTCGCGGATGTCGCCGATGATGGCGAAGTCCCGCAGCGTGACGTTGCGGCTGGGCCCATTCGCCTCGTGTGCGCGGACCGGGCCGGTGTAGCCGCCACCGGGGACGTACTTGCCGTAGATGCCGACGGACCTGTTCCGCTCGGTGGGGTGCCGGCCGCCGAGCACCGAATACCAGGGGCCCGCGCCGCGCAGAGTCACCCCGTCGACCACCACGTGGTCCCAGAGGGTGAAGGTGCCGGTCGGGATCCAGACCGCCCGGCCCTGGGCCTTGCCGGCGTCGACCGCCGCCTGGAACTTCGCCGTCGAGTCGGTCGCGCCGCTCGGGTCGGCGCCGAAGTCGGTGACCACGTCGAGCACACCGGAGGGCTTCGTGATCGCCGGGGCGACCAGCTCGAAGTCGGCCAGGTCGATGGTGAACGTGGGCGACTGCGCGGTCGAGGAGACCTGGAGCCGGATCTTCGTGCCGGCCGGCTGGGTGCTGCCGAACAGCGCCCGGGTCTCGTCGTAGAAGTGGTGCGGGTTGGTGTCACCCGGGTTGTTGTTGAACGGGTATCCGCCGTAGTACCAGCCGTACCTCGACGTCACCGGGACCGACTTCAGCAGCGCCCCGTTGGCCCGCAGGTCGATGGCGGCGTCCCGACCGGTGCCGGCAGGGCTGTCCGGCAGGCTGTAGCGGAAGGTCACCGCGTTGGCCGGGGCGGTGAGGGTGAACTCGACGTACTCGCCGACGGCGTCGAGGGTGACCGCCTCCCGGCCCGACGCCTCGGACGGCAGCGTGCCGTAACGCCGATCCGGGCCGATCTTCGTGCCGTTGTGGGCGGTCTCCTCCGCCTCCTGCTCGACGAACGGAACTGTCGCGCCCCGGTTGGGGATGTCGAAGGGGGACAACCCCGCCGCCGAGGCCGGGGTCGCGGTGCCGGTGACAGCGAGGGCGGTGACCGATGTGGCGGCGAGCACTGTGGCGGCGATGGCGGCCAACAGCGCCCGGGTCGGGTGTCGAAGGTGGTGCGGGGTGCCGGTGGTGTGGTTGGCCATGAGCTGCGCTCTCCCTTTCGTCAGGCAGGCCAGATCCCCCCGTGTCGGTGCGGTGTCGCGCGTCCCCCCTCGGTTCTCCCTTCTCGGTGGCGTGGTGCCGGCGGCCGGGACGGGCCGCCGGCACCACGGCGGGCAGAGTCAGGTCAGGCCGGGCCGTCCGCCCCGCGCGGCCCGTCGGTGACTTCGGCGGTACGCAGCCAGACCGCTGTGTCAGACGGCAGCAACCCGTCGTCGAGCGGCCCGCTGGCCAGCAGCAACTCCCCCTGAGCTGGCATCGGCACCGGCGCGGCGGACAGGTTGACCAGGCAGGTGAAGCCACCCCCGCCGCGGCTGAACGCCAGCACCCCGTCCGGGGCGGGCAACCAGGTCAGCTCACCGTCACCGAGCGCCGGGTCGGCCCTTCGGGCCTGGATCGCCGCCCGGTACAGCTCCAGCATCGAGGCCGAGTCGCCGGTCTGCGCGCTGGCCGTCCGGTCCTTCCAGTCGGCCGGCTGCGGCAGCCAGGGCGCTGCGGCACCAGTGGGGCTGAACTCGAACGGCGGCTCGTCCCCGGCCCACGGCAGCGGTACGCGGCAGCCGTCCCGACCGGGGTCGATCCGGCCGGACCGCTCCCACATCGGGTCCTGTCGCATCGCGTACGGGATGTCCTCGACCTCGTAGAGGCCCAGCTCCTCGCCCTGGTAGACGTAGGCGGCGCCGGGCAGCGACAGTGAGAGAAGCGCTGCGGCGCGGGCCCGGCGGGTGCCCAACTCCAGGTCGGTGGGGATGCCCTCGCGTTTGGCGGCGAAGCTGAACCGGGTGTCCGCGCGACCGTAGCGGGTGACGTGCCGGGTGACGTCGTGGTTCGAGAGCACCCAGGTGGCCGGCGCGTTGACCGGTGCGTGCGCGCTCAGCGTCCCGTCGATGCTCTCCCGCAGCGCCGCGGCGTCCCACGCGCAGCCGAGGAAGTCGAAGTTGAACGCCGCGTGCAGCTCGTCCGGGCGCAGGTAGTTGGCGAACCGCTGCCGGTCCGGCAGCCACACCTCACCGATCAGCGCCCGGTCGGCGTACTCGTCGGCGACCCGACGCCAGCCCCGGTAGATGTCGTGTACCCCGTCGAGGTCGTGGAACGGGTGCGGCTGGTCCGGCTGCACCTCGGGCAGCGTCGCGTCCTTGACCAGGAGCCCGGCCGAGTCGATCCGGATGCCGTCCACCCCCCGGTCGAACCAGAACCGCAGGATGTCCTCGAACTCCTCCCGCACCCGGGGGTGGTCCCAGTTGAGGTCCGGCTGCTGCGGGGCGAACAGGTGCAGGTACCAGTCGCCGGGGGTGCCGTCCGGGTTGGTGGTGCGCGTCCAGGTCGGCCCGCCGAACTCGCCGATCCAGTCGGTGGGCCGCTCGTCGCCGTTGGGGCCTCGGCCGGGCCGGAACCAGAACAGGTCCCGTTCGGGAGCGTCGGGCCCGCCGGCGAGGGCGGCCTGGAACCAGGGGTGCGCGTCGGAGCAGTGGTTGGGCACCACGTCGACGATGGTCCGGATGCCCAGCTCGTGCGCCTCGGCGATCAGCGCCTCCGCGTCGGCCAGCGTGCCGAAGACCGGGTCGATGTCGCGGTAGTCGGAGACGTCGTAGCCGGCGTCCGCCATCGGGGACGGGTACCAGGGACTGAACCAGATCGCGTCGATGCCGAGCGCGGACAGGTGGTTCAGCCGGGACCGGATGCCGGCGATGTCGCCGATGCCGTCGCCGTTGCCGTCGGCGAAGCTCCGGGGATACACCTGGTAGATCACCGCTCCCCGCCACCACGGACTTCTGTCAGCTGTGGACACGAGCACCTGCTTTCTGCGTCAGTACGTCGGCGGACTCGCCGGACCTGGTCATGTGTCGGGCGAACTGTCGTTGTTCGCCGCGCGGACGGATGCGGTGGTGGTCAGCCCTTGATGCTGCCCGTGGTCAGACCGGACATGATGTTCCGTTGGAAGATCAGGAAGATGATGACCGTCGGGATCGCGGCGATGACCGACGCGGCGATCACCACGTTCATCGGTGTGCCGCCGGCGAAGGTGTAGATGCCGACGCTCACCGTCCGGGTCTCGGGCGAGGGCATGACCAGCTTCGGCCAGAGAAAGTCCTTCCACACCGCCGTCACGGCGAAGATCGAGACGACGCCGAGGATGGGACGCGACAGCGGCAGGATGATCGACCAGAGCGTACGCAGCGACGACGCCCCGTCCATGAGGGCGGCGGCCATCAGCTCCTCCGGAATCGAGTCGAAGAACCGCTTCAGCAGGAAGATGTTGAACGCGTTGGCGACCATCGGCAGCCAGATGGCGAACGGCGAGTCCAGCAGGTTGATGTGCAGGATCGGCAGGTCGAGCACCGTCACGTACTGCGGCACGATGAGGACCATCGCCGGGATCATCAGCGTCGCCAGCATCAGGCCGAGGATCGCGTTGCCGAAGATCGGCCGGAGCTTGGACAGCGAGTACGCCGCCGCGCTGTCGAAGACCAGTTGGAACAGCACCGCGCCGATCGCGTAGTAGAAGGTGTTGAAGAGCAGCTTGGCGAGGGCCAGGTTGTTCCACGCGTCGATGTAGTTCTGCGGCTGTGGGTCCTTCGGGAACAGCGACGGCGGGGTCTGCGCGATCTCCTGGCCGGACTTGAGCGCCCCGGTGACCATCCAGTAGAGCGGTCCGAGGAAGACCAGCGTGAACCCCGCCACCACGACGACCAGCAGCGTCCAGTAGATGACCTTGCCGCGCCCCCGGCTCAGCTGGGAGTGGGAGATGAGGGTCCGGGTTCCGGAATCCTGTGCCATTCCTCGCCGTCCTAGTCCTGTTTCGCAGTCAGCCGCACGTACACGGCGGAGAAGCCGGCCAGCACCACGAGCATGATCACGCCCAGCGCGGCGGCGCCGTTGAGGTCGTTCTGGAAGAACCCGTGCTGATAGATGAGGTACGCCACCGAGGTCGCCGAGTCCTCAGCGCCCGCGCCGTTGGCGAGGATCAGTGGCTCGATGAAGAGCTGCATGGTGGCGACGATCTGGAGCATCGCCAGGAGCGCGAGGATCAACCGGGTCTGCGGGATCGTCACGTGCACGATCCGGCGCCAGATCCCGGCGCCGTCGAGCTCCGCCGCCTCGTAGAGCTCACCGGGGATGTTCTGTAACGACGCCAGGTAGATGAGCACAGCGCCGCCCATGTTCATCCAGGTCGACGCGACCACCATGGCCGGCATCGTCATCTCCGGCGACTGCATCCACTGCGAGGTGGGCAGGTGCAGCGCCTTGAGGATCGCGTTGAACAGCCCTGCCTCGCTCGGGTCGTACGCGTAGAACTTGAAGAGGAACAGCGCCGAGGCCGGCGGCAGCATCACCGGCAGGTAGACCAGGATCCGCAGGTACCCCTTGGCGTGCCGGAACTCGTTGAGCAGGATCGCCACGAAGAACGGCACCACGTACCCGAGGGCCAGCGCCAGGACCGTGAAGTAGAAGGTGTTCTGCCAGGCCGTCCAGAAGCTGGGGTCGGCGATGATGCGGGAGTAGTTGTCCCAGCCCACCCAGGTGGTCTCGCCGCGCCGGGTGCGCTGGAAGCTCATCACGATGCCGCGGATCATCGGGTACCAGGAGAAGACGACGAAGCAGAGCACCGCCCCGATCAGGAACGCGTGACCGGTGAGGTTGTCCCGTACCTTGCGGCCGAGGCTGGTGCGCTGCGGCCTCGCCGAGTACGGCGACGGCGGGCGGCCCGGTTTCCTGGGGGTCTCCGGGACGGTGGTGATCGCCAAGGCAACTCCTGGGTGAGTCGGTGACGTCGAGATGTGGTGCGAGGAGCGTGGGGGCCGGGTCGGCGTACCGGCCCCCACACGATCGGTCAGCTCTCGGCGGCGAGGAGCTGGTTGACCTTCTCTTCGGCGGTCTTGAGCAGCGCGTCGATGTTCGAGTTCGGGTTGGTCAGCACACCCGACATGGCGGCGTCGAGCACCGCGTAGACCGCCTGGGCGTTACGCGGCTCACCCTTGATCGGGACCGGGGTCGCCTCGAAGAGCGCGAAGTTCGTAGTGTCGACGTTCGCGTTCGCCTTGCGCAGCTCCAACTCCTGCTTCTGCGCGTCACTGCCGTTGGCGAAGAGCAGCGGCTGGGGCAGACCGACCGGGTAGTTCTGCGGCTTGGCCCGGACGTAGTCGAACTGGCCCTTACCCGGGGTGAGCTTCTGGTACGCGATCCACTTCAGGCCGGCCTTGACCTGCTCGGGGGTGAGGTCCTTCTTGAAGAAGTAGCCCTCGCCACCACCGAGCGTGCCCTTCGCCGCGCCGTCCTGGCCGGGCAGCGGAGCCATCGCCCAGTCCTGGAACTTGCCCTGGAACTGGCTGACGATCGCCTGGGTGGCGTCCGGCGCGCCGATGAACATGCCGACCTTGCCCGCGCCGGCGTTCGTCAGCAGGTCACCCCACTGGAGCAGCTGACGGGCGCCCATGCTGTTGTCGCCGTACCGCATGTCCTTGAGGTTCTGCAGGACCTGCTTGCCCATGGCGTTGTTGAAGTCCGCCTTCTTGCCGTCCTCGGTCAGCACCCGACCGCCCTGGGAGTAGAGCAGGGAGGTGAAGTGCCAGCCGCCGGTGTTTCCGGCGCTGTACTCCGAGTAGCCGGCGATGCCGTTGCCGAGCGCGGAGATCTTCTTGGCGGCGGTCCGAACGTCGGCCCAGGTCTTCGGCGGGTTGTTCACGTCCAGCCCGGCCTGCTGGAACAGCACCTTGTTGTAGACCAGGCCCATCGAGTAGTTCTTCACCGGAACGGCGTAGAGCTTGCCTCCGTCGGTGAAGACCTCCTTGAGCGCCGGGTCGACGCTCTCCCAGGTCGGGATCGCGTCCTTGTTGACGTGCTGGCTGATGTCCATCGCCTGACCGGAGTCGAGCACCTGCTGGAGATCGGTCATGTACCCGTAGAAGACGTCGGTAACGGTGCCACCGGCGAGGCGGGCGGTGAAGTCCGGCGGGTTGTTGCACTGCTCGCCGACGCTGACGCTCTTGATGGTGATGTCCGGGTTCTGCTTCTGGAACTCGGCGACGTCGTCGTTCCAGTTCTTCAACAGCTCTTTCTGGGCGCCGACCGGCTGGCAGTCGACAGTGATGGTGACCTTGCCAGCTGCGTTCGAGCCCTTGTCGTCACTCTTCGTGGAGCACGCCGTGAGGCTGAGCCCCAGGCCGGCCACGAGCGCAACCGCCGCAGCCTTTCGGTATTGCGGTACGGACATCTGTCCATCCCTTCGGGAACGGGTGTCTCCAATGACCTTCGCTGATCTGCGGTGATACGACCTGACGCCCAGTAGCTGCGTCGGAGCCAGGTGTGAGTGGAGTCACTGTAGCGAGGCCGACTCATTTCGGCAAGGTATCGACCCTGCGGCGAAAGGACACGACGTGATGACGACAGATGTTGGCAAGCTGCTGCAAGCAGCCCTGTTTGCCAGCTATTGATCCCTTATGGCCGATCATTCGGCCCTGTCGATGGCGACCGGGTCCAGCAACGACGAAAACGGCCGCCGACCGCGAGAGGCGGTCGACGGCCGAAGCGTCGTTCGGTGTGGTGCCTAGCGGCCGGGGGCGGGTGCGGTGGAGCCCCGCACCACCAACTCCGGCTCGAACAGCAGCTCGTCCTGAAGGACGCCGGCACCCTCGATCTGGGTGACCAGCAGATCCACCGCGGCCTGCCCCATCGTCTCGATCGGCTGCCGCACAGTGGTCAACGGCGGATCGGTGCAGGTCATGAAGGCGGAGTCGTCGAAACCCACCACCGACACGTCGGCCGGCACCGAACGCCCCAACCGTCGGGCCGCCCGGATCGTACCCAACGCGAGCACGTCGCTGGCGCAGATGATGCCTGTCACGCCCCGCTCGACCAACTTCGTGGCGGCGACCCGCGCCCCCTCCATCGAGAAGCTGGAACGCTCGACGCACTCGGCGTCGCCCTCGTCCCAGCCAGCAGCCTGGACCATCGCGTCGAGTTTGCGCCGCGACGGCACGTGCCCCTCCGGGCCGAGCACCATGCCGATCCGTTCGTGCCCGAGCGAGCGCAGGTGCCCGTACGCCTGCTCCACCGCCACCGCGTCGTCGGTGGAGACCCGGGGGAAGCCCAACTCGTCCACACCGGCGTTGACCAGCACGACCGGAAGCCCCCGGTCGGTCAGTCGACGGTAGTGGTCGTGTCGGGCGTCGGCGAGCGCGTACGAGCCACCGGCGAAGATCACCCCGGAGACCTGGTGGTCGAGGAGCATCTCCACATAGTCCATTTCGGAGACCCCGCCGATGGTTCGGGCACAGAGCGCCGGGGTGTAGCCGCGCTGAGCGAGAGTGCCGGTGACCACCTCGGCCAGCGCCGGGAAGATCGGGTTCTGCAACTCGGGCAGCACCAGCCCGACCAGCCGGGCGCGTTCGCCGCGCAGCTTTGTCGGCCGCTCGTAACCGAGCACGTCCAGCGCCGTGAGCACGGCGGTGCGGGTCGCCTCGGAGACCCCGTCGCGGCCGTTGAGCACCCGGCTGACGGTGGCCTCGCTGACGCCCGCCTTCTTGGCAACTTCAGTCAACCGCTTGGTCACGGTCGCAATCGTACGTCACCTGGATGAAAGAAATGAACAGCAATCTGCCCGTCGTTTGCTGGACGGCTGCCGCATTCTTCCCACCGCCGACCATTCCGACCGCCGCCACCTGCCACACCACAACGCAGGCGCGCCATGATCGACTCGGTTTCAGTGAAATCGCGGGGTTCCAATGCCCCGGACACCCCGACTTCCTGAAACGCGAGTGGATCATGCCCGGCCGCAGCGCGCGCGGGGCGTCGCGGGGGTGCACGGCATTGCCAGGGGCCCTGGGTGCGGGCTGGCGTCAGGACAGGTCGTGCAACGCGGACTCGATGGCCCGGTGGAAGGTCGGGTACGCGTAGATCATGTGCCGGAGCTGACTCAACGGAACCGCCGCGTGCACCGCCACCACCAGCGCGGACAGCACCTCACCGCCGGCCGGGCCGACCGAGGTGGCACCGATCAGCACGCCCTGGTCCGCGTCCGCCACGAGCTTGATGAACCCGTCGTCGCCGACCCGGTGGATCCAGCCGCGGGTCGAGCTGCCGAGCTTGGTGAAACCCACCTGCACGTTGATGCCGCGTTCACGGGCCTGCTGTTCGGTGAGCCCGACCGCGCCGATCTCGGGATCGGTGAAGGTCACCCGGGGCAGCGCGCGGTAGTCGGCTCGCGGGATAGTGCCGGCTGAGCCGCTCGATCCGCTGGCGGCCAGCGAGCTGGACGCGCCCATCGCTCCGCCGACCACGCTGGAGGTGCCGCTGGCGTCCGCCCCCGCGTTCGCCTGCCGGGCGCGGGCCAGGATGTCGGCGATCACGATCCCCGCCTGGTACATGGCGATGTGCGTGAAGGCACCCTCGCCGGTGATGTCGCCGACCGCCCAGACGTGGTCGGTGACGTGCAGACGGTCGTCGACCGGGAGGTAACGCTGGCTGGCGTCCAGGCCGATCGTGTCCAGGCCCAGCTCGGCCAGGTGGGCCTTGCGCCCGGCCACCACCAGCAGCCGGTCGGCGGTGAACTCCGCGCCGCCGCCACCGTGCAGTGTGAACCTGGTCCCGTCGTGTTCGACCCGTTCCGCGCGTACCCCGGTGTGGATCTCCACGCCGTCGGCGCGCAGTGCCGCGGCGGCGACCTCGGACGCCTCGGGTTCCTCGATGGCCAGCACCCGGTCGAGCGCCTCGACCACCGTGACCCGGACCCCGAAGCGGGCGAAGACCTGCGCCAACTCCAGGCCGATCGCGCCGCCACCCAGCACGAGCAGCGACTGCGGCAGCTCCTCGACCTCGATCGCCTGGTGGTTGGTCCAGTACGGCGTGTCGGCCAGGCCGTCGATCGGCGGCACCGACGGTCGGGTGCCGGTGCCCAGCACCACCCCGTGTCGGGCCTCGAACATCTGGTCACCGACGCGGACCCGGCGCGGACCGTCGAGCCGGCCGCTGCCCCGCACGAGCCGGCCACCCTTGCCGACGAACCGCTCCGCCGCGACCGTGTCGTCCCAGGTGTCGGTGGCTTCCTCGCGGATCCGCTTCGCCACCGGCGCCCAGTCGGGTTGGACCTGCGCCGTCCCGGCGAGCCCGTCGACCCGGCGAGCCTCGGCGAGCGCGTTGGCCGCTCTGATCATCATCTTGCTCGGGATGCAGCCCCAGTACGGGCACTCCCCGCCGACGAGATCCCGTTCGACGCCGACGACGCTCAGGCCGGCCTCGGCAAGCCGCTCGGCCACCTCCTCGCCGCCGACCCCGAGCCCGACCACCACCACGTCCACCAACTCCGGCTCCGCCACACCGAACAGCATCCCCCAGCGACACCACCCCAACCACCGGGGTCGGCGGAAAAGTCGGCACGCGCACCGGCCCGGACGCCTACCGTGGCCGGATGCACGCACGCTTCGCTCCGGTCCGGGACTGCTTCCACGACATGCTCGCCTCCGGTCGGGAAACCGGCGCCGCCCTGACCATCTGGTACGACGGGCAGCCCGTCGTGGACCTGACCGGCGGCTCCCGCCGCGGCCACGGGACGGGCGGCGAGCCGTGGCTGCCGGACACGTTGGTGAACGTCTACTCGGTCGGCAAGCCGGTGGCAGCGCTCTGCCTGTTGCTGCTCGTCGACCGGGGAGCTGTCGATCTCGACGCGCCGGTGGACCGGTACTGGCCGGAGTTCCGCACTCCCGCCACTGTGCGTCAGGTGTTGTCGCACACCGCCGGGCTGCCGGCCTTTCCGGTGCCGCGACCGGCCGCCGCGATCGCCGACTGGGCGCTGCTCACCGGCGACCTGGCCGCCGCCGACCCCGAGTGGGCGCCGGGCTCGGTCGCCGGGGAACACGCCTGGACGTACGGGCATCTGGTGGGCGAGGTGGTCCGCCGTGTCGACGGACGGTCGGTGGGCCGGTTCCTGGCCGAGGAGGTCGCCGACCGGTGGCAGCTCGACCTCGGGTTCGGGTTGACCGAGGCGGACCAGTTGCGCTGCGCGGACCTGCGGTACGGCGACCCGGGATGGCCGACCCGGAAGCTCGGCGAGCCGGGGTCACTGCGGGCGCGAGCGCTGGGCAACCCGGCCGGCGGGCTGGACCTGGCCGTGCTGAACAGTCCGCTGTGGCGGGGCGCCGAGATGCCGGCCGTCAACCTGCACGCCACCGCGCCCAGCCTGGCCCGGCTCTACGCCGGCCTGCTGGCCGGTGGTGTCCTGGACGGGGTCCGGCTGTTCAGCCCCGACCTGGTGACGGAGGCGACAGGGGTCCAGTACGACGGGCCGGACCTGGTCTTGGATCGCGACGCCCGCTGGACGTTGGGTATGCAGCGGGAGCCGGACGGCAGCTGGGGCATGGGCGGCATCGGCGGCAGCAGCGCGTGGGCCGACCCCGAGCGCGGCTACACCTTCGCGTACGCCACCGCGCACCTCGCCGAGCACGACCGGGTGGACGAGCTGGTCGAGGCGTTGCACTCGGTGCTCTGATCAGCGCAGCCAGACGGGGTCGGTGCCGGGTACCGAGAGGGGCGGTGGGTAGTCGAGCGTCTGGCGCAGGGCCTCGGGCAGCCGCCACGGTTGGTGGATGGCCCTGCCCTGCACCGTCGCCAGCTCCGGCACCCACCGGCGCACGTAGTCGCCGTCCGGGTCGTACCGTTCGGCCTGCCGGACCGGGTTGAACCCCCGGTAGGGCTTCGTGTCGTTGCCGGTGCCGGCGACCCACTGCCAGTTGCCGGAGTTGTTCGCCACGTCCCCGTCGAGCAGCCAGCGGAAGAACACCGCAACCCCGGACCGCCAGTCCTGCCCGAGGTGCTTGGTCAGGTAGCCGGCGGTGATCAGCCGGGCCCGGTTGTGCATCCAGCCCTGTGCCAGCATCTGGCGCATCCCGGCGTCGACGATCGGCATCCCGGTGCGTCCCTCGGTCCAGGCCGCCAATGCGTCGTCGTCGTAGCGCCACTGCTCGGTGGCACCCCGCCGGTACGCCGCAGTCGAGATCTTCGGGAAGGCTGCGGTGACCTGGTAGTAGAAGTCCCGCCAGCAGAGCTGCCTGACGAACGGGCCGGACCGGTCGCCGGCACGGTTCGCCACCGCCAGCGGAGACACACAGCCGAAGCGCAGGTACGGGCTGAGCCGGGACGTGTCGTCGCCGGCCATGTCGTCGTGCTGATCGCCGTACCGGGTCAGATCGGGCAGCCAGTCGGTGAGCCGCTGCCCGGCGATCCGCTCACCACCGATGGCCGCGTCGGGCGAGTCTCCGGTCGGCAGCGCCGGCAGCGGGCCCACGCGCACCCGATCGGGCAGTGCGATCCCGCGTGGCGCGGCCAACTCCTCGCGCCAGCGGTTGGCCGCCCAGGCCCTGTGGTACGGGCTGAAAACCCGGTAGTGGTCCCCGCCGCCACCGGGCCGCAACGCGCCCGGCTCGACCACCGTCAACCCGGGAAACAGCCGCAGGTGCAGCCGGTGCCGCTCACACTCGGCGCGTAGTCGCCGCTCCCGGCGGACGGCGTAGTGGCTGACGTCGGCCGAGAGCGCGACGGCGGTGGCCCCGACCTCGTCGGCCAGCCGGATCGTCTCGGCCACCGGGTCGCCGTGCCGGACCACCAGGTCGCCACCACGCTCACGAAGTTGGTCGCGCAGGTCGGCAAGGGCCTGGTGCAGGAAGCGGGTGCGGTTGGCGGAGAGGTCGGCCAGCGCCGGGTCGAGCACGTACAGCGGGACCACCTGGTCGAAGGCCGCAGAGGTGGTGGCCAGCGCCGGGTGGTCGTGCACCCGCAGGTCGCGGGTGAGGAGCACGATCGCCGTGCTCGCGGTCACCGGTTCTCCGGCTGGATCGTCGGCCCGGGAATGACTACCGGCGTACCGGTCGAGCTGAGCAGGGCCCGCGCGGCCACCGCCATCCGTCGGCGCTGCGGCACCAGGGCCCGCCGGACGAAGACGTCGTAGTCCTGCGCGGCCACCTCGTCGAGGATGCCGCCGTAGAGGGCGTACGCGGTGCGCATGCAGGCCTGTGAGGCGGGTGCCAGCATGGTGATGCCCGGTGCGGCGGCGGCGTAGTGCGCCTGGGCTCGGGTCACCTCGTACTCGATCAGCTCGCGGATCCGGGGGGTGACGCGGCCCCGGGCGCGGGCCTCGGCCAACTCCTCGCGGGTGACCCCGAACTTCGCCATGTCCTCGTCGGGCAGGTAGGTGCGGCCCCGGTCGAGGTCCTCGGCGACGTCCCGGATGAAGTTGGTGAGCTGGAAGGCGAAGCCGAGCTGTCGGGCCGGTTCCCGGGCCGCCACCGGGTCGGAGCTGCCCAGGATCGGCAGCATCATGGTGCCGATGACCGCCGCCGAGCCCTCCATGTAGTCGAGCAGGTGGTCGTAGGTCGGGTACGCGGTGACCGTCAGGTCCATCGCCATGCTCTTCAGAAACGACGCAAAGTCGTCCCGGTCGAGATCGAAGACGGCGATCGTGTGCAGCACGGCCGGCAACAGTGGGTCGTCTACCGGCGCACCGTGCAGACCGGCCACGAACTGGCTGGCCCAGCGGTCCAGCAGGGCGGCCCTCTCGGCCGGCGGCAGGTCCTCGGTGCGGTCGACGATCTCGTCCGCGTACCGCGTGAACCCGTAGAGGGCGTGCACATGTCGTCGTTTCCAAGCGGGGAGCAGGCGGGTGGCGAGATAGTAGGTGCGGCCGTGGCGTTTGTGCAGCTCACGGCACCGGTCATAGGCAGCGGTGAGATCAGTTTCCACCGGCCCTCCTCCATTTATCGACGCACCAATCGACGCAACCCGTAGCCTAGGGTACGCTCAGCCGCATGGCCAACGACGCAGTTGCGGGCAACGTGACAGGCGTGGCGCCGACAGGGCCAGGGGACGGGGACGATCCGGTCCGCGCCGTTCTGGCTGCCTATACCCACGATCTGGTCACGGCGGTCGACGAGACGCTGGACACCTTCCTCACCTCCGAGGTCGACAACCTCAACGACATCGACGCGTCGATGGGCCGCTTCGCCGCCACCGCGCGGGAGGCCGTCCTCACCGGCGGCAAGCGGATCCGCTCCACGTTCGCCTACTGGGGATGGCGTGGGGCCGTCGGTGGCACCGCGGCGCTGCCACCCGTGCTGCCCGCGCTGGCCGCGCTGGAGTTGCTGCACACCTTCGCGCTGGTGCACGACGACGTGATGGACGCGTCCACCACCCGCCGCGGCCGGCCCACCGCGCACGTCGCGCTCGCCGAACAGCACGTCGCCGCCGGCCACCGAGGTGATCCCGGCCGGTTCGGTGAAGCCGTCGCCGTGCTCATCGGCGACCTCTGCATGGTCTGGGCCGACCAGTTGCTGGCCCATGCCTCGGTGCCGTCGACGCGACTCTTCGAGGTGCGCCGCTGCTACGACCAGATGCGGGTCGAGACGGTCGCCGGGCAGTATCTGGACGTGCTCGGCGAGAACGACCCGGGCAACTGGTCGGTCGACCGGGCGCTACGGGTGGCCCGCTACAAGACCGCCAGCTACACCGTCCAGCGACCACTGCTCTTCGGTGCCTGCCTGGCCGGGGTGCCCGCCGACGACCCGCTGGTCTCCGCGTACACCCGCTATGGCCTGGCTGTCGGCGAAGCGTTCCAGCTCCGCGACGACCTGCTCGGCGTCTACGGCGACCCGGTCGCCACCGGCAAGCCGGCCGGGGACGACCTCCGCACCGGCAAACCGACCACGCTGCTGATGCTGGCCCGTGAGCTGGCCACACCGGCACAGCTCACGGCGTTGGAGCGGGCCGCCGACGGACCGGTCGACACGCTCGCCGAGCTGGTCACCGAGACCGGCGCGGTGACCCGGGTGGAGCAGATGATCGCCGAGCGGGTCAGCGACGCGCTGGCCGCGCTCGACGCCGCACCCGTGGACCAGACGGCGCGGACCGCGTTGACCGGGCTGGCCACCGCCGCTGCCAACCGGCGGGCCTGATGAGCGACTTGAGCGAGGAGGTGGTCACGTGCGGACTGTGACAGGACGGACGGACCGGGTGGTGGTCGTCGGGGCCGGGCTGGGCGGGCTTGCCTGCGCGCTGCACCTGGCCGGCAGCGGTCGACAGGTGACAGTGCTGGAGCGCGAGCCGGTGCCCGGCGGGCGGGCCGGACGCCTCGGCGTGGACGGCTACGAGTTCGACACCGGCCCGACGGTGCTCACCATGCCCGATCTGATCGCCGAGGCGCTCGGCGCTGTCGGCGAGGAGCTGCACGACTGGCTGGACCTGACCCCGCTCGACCCCGCGTACCGGGCGTACTACCCGGACGGCTCGACCCTCGACGTGCTCACCGACACCACCCGGATGGCTGCCGAGATCTCCCGGGTCTGCGGGCCCCGGGAGGCCGACGGCTACCTGCGGTTCGTCGAGTACGCGCGGGAGCTGTGGCGGCTGGAGCGCACCGACTTCATCGAGCGCAACCTGGACGCGCCGACCGACCTGATCACCGGCAACCTGCTCAAGCTGCTCAGTGGCGGGGCCTTCCGGCGACTCCAGACGAAGATCAACCAGTTCTTCCGGGATCCGCGTACCCAGCGGATCTTCTCCTTCCAGGCGATGTACGCCGGCCTCGCGCCGCACGACGCGCTGGCCATCTACGCGGTCATCGCGTACCTCGACTCGGTGGCCGGGGTCTACTTCCCACGCGGCGGCATCCACGCGGTCTCGAGGGCGATGGCCGGCGCGGCCGAGAAGCACGGCGTGCAGATCCGGTACGACACCACCGTCACCCGGGTGGAGACAGTGAACGGCCGCGCCACCGGCGTGCTCACCGCCGACGGCGACCTGGTCCCGGCGGACGTGGTGGTGCTCAACCCCGACCTGCCGGTCGCCTACCGGGACCTGCTCCCCGCCGCGCCTCAGCGCCGGCTCACCTACTCGCCGTCCTGCGTCGTTCTGCACGTCGGCTCCCGACATGCCTATGCGAAGATCGCCCATCACAACATCCATTTCGGACGCGCGTGGAAGGGCACCTTCGATGAGGTCATCCGACGGGGTGAGCTGATGACCGATCCGTCGCTGCTGGTGACCAACCCGAGCCGGACCGACCCCGCGGTCGCACCGCCGGACCGACACACCTACTACGTGCTCGCCCCGGTGCCCAACCTGCACCGGGCGCCGTTCGAGTGGCGCGGCGACCTGACCCAGCGCTACACCGACCAGCTGATCGGCACCCTGGAGGAGCGCGGCTACGTCGGCTTCGGCGCCGGGGTCGAGGTGCTCCGGGCGATCACCCCCGCCGAGTGGGAGGAGCAGGGGATGGCCGCCGGCACCCCGTTCGCCGCCGCGCACACCCTCTTCCAGACCGGCCCGTTCCGCCCGTCCAACCTGCACCGCGACCTGTCGAACGTGGTCTTCGTCGGCTCCGGGACCCAACCCGGCGTCGGCGTACCGATGGTGCTCATCTCCGGCAAGCTCGCCGCCGGCCGGATCACCGGAGAGGGCCGATGAGCGGTCGTGAGAACCACCTCGTCGAACTCGTCGACGAGACCGGCAAGGCCCACGGCGAGACGACAGTCGCGGCGGCGCACCAGCCACCGGGGCAGTTGCACCGGGCCTTCTCGGTGTTGCTGGTGGACCCGGACGGCCAGGTGCTGCTCCAGCGCCGAGCCGGCGTGAAGACCCGGTTCCCGCTGCGCTGGGCCAACTCCTGCTGCGGCCATCCCCAGCCTGGCGAGTCGCTCGCCGAGGCGGCCAACCGACGGCTGAGCGAGGAGTTGGGCGCGGGCCCGGTCGAGCTGACCGAGGTCGGCATCTACGTCTACTACGCCGAGGACCCGGCGACCGGTCGGGTCGAGTTCGAGTACGACCACGTGCTGCGAGGCGAGTTCCTGCCCAACGCTCCGCTACTGCCCGACCCGGACGAGGTGGCCGAGCTGCGGTGGGCCGACCCCGCCGCCCTGGAGGTCGAGTTGAAGCGCGACCCCCGGTCGTACGCGCCCTGGCTGGGCGGGGTGGTGAGCCGGCTGCTCCGCCACGCGGAGTCCCGGTCGGGCGCACCCGGCCCGGCCATGACGCCGCCCGGATCGTCGGCGGATGACACGGCGGAGCGGTCGGGTGGTCGATGAGGCGCTGAGCGCGGGCGCTGTCGCACGTCGGTTGGGGGTCGCGGTAACGACCCTCCGCACCTGGCACCAGCGCTACGGGCTCGGGCCCAGCGAACACATCCCCGGTCACCACCGCCGGTACACACCCACCGATCTGGCCCGTCTCGAGATCATGCGACGACTCACCGCCGAGGGGGTGAGCCCCGCCGAGGCGGCCCAGTGGGCCCGCCAGGCACCGGACCCGACGCCAAACGGCACCGTCGCTCCCGCCCGGATCCACCCCACCGGCCGTGACGGCGGCAGCTCCATCCCGGTCGGCCGCGCCGGTCCGGCGGCGCGCGGCCTGGCCCGGGCGGCCATGCGACTGGACGCGGCGGCGATCAGCGAGACCATCGCGCACACCCTTGCCGCCAGCGGAGTCGTCGCCACCTGGGAGGGCCTGCTGCGCCCGGTGCTCGTCGGCATCGGCGAACGGCACGCCGCCACCGCCGGCCTGATCGAGGTGGAACACCTGGTGTCCCGCTGCGTCTCGGAGGCGCTCGCGGCGGCCAGCCGGGCCAACGTCCCCACCGGGCCGGCCCGGATCCTGCTCTCCTGCGCCGACGAGGAACAGCACACCCTGCCGCTGGAGGCGTTGGCGGCAGCCCTCGCGGAGGCCGGTGTCAGCTACCGGATGCTCGGCGCCCGGGTGCCGGTGGCCGCCCTCGTCGAGGCGGTCAACCGGACCGGCCCGGCCGCCGTGGTGCTCTGGTCGCACACTCGGGCCACTGCCGATCCGACCCAACTCAGCGCGCTGCTCGCCGCTCCCCGACGCCCGTTGCTGGTGCTCGCCGCCGGCCCCGGCTGGCGAGCCGACACGCTGCCCGCCGGGGTGGTGCGGCCGGTCGACCTGGCCGAGGCGGTCTCGCTCTCCGCCGCCGTCCGCGACTCCCTGGACCAGTCGAGGCGTGACTGATCGCACTGTCGCCGGACCGCGTCGTGAACTACCGTCGGGCGGGTCCGCCTACCCCGACCCCTCCGGGAGCGAGCAGATGCAAGCCCGCGCCATCCTGGCGTCCGTCCTCGCCGTGGCGCTGCTCCTTTCCGGCTGTGCCCAGCCGAAGCGCACCATCGCACCCGTCGGTGCCCCACGGCCGGTGGAATCAACCACGCCGCCCACCCCGAAACCACGCCCCAGCGTCACCAAGCCGGCCAAGCCGCCACTGCGGCCGCTGCCGGCCAAGCTCCCCACCGGCCTGGGACGCAACACCGGCGTACGTCCGGTGGCCCTGACGTTCGACGACGGGCCCAGCCCGGCCTGGACACCCAAGGTGCTCGACCAACTGAAGGCCGCCAAGGTGACGGCGACCTTCTGCGTCGTCGGCCGCGAGGTGCAGCGTCACCCGGAGCTGGTCCGGCGGATCGTCCGGGAGGGACACCAGCTCTGCAACCACAGCTGGCGACACGACCTCGAACTCGCCCGTCGACCTGTCGGCGAGATCCGGGCCGACCTGGACCGCACCAACAAAGCCATCCAGAAGGCCGCTCCCGGCGCGAAGGTGTCGTTCTACCGGCAGCCCGGCGGCCGGTGGACATCGGAAGTGGTCGGGGTGGCCAAGGACCTCGGCATGCGTCCGCTGCACTGGTCGGTCGACCCGCAGGACTGGGACAAGCCGACCGCCGCCACGATCGGCAAGCGTGTCCACTCCGCCACCCGACCCGGTGCGATAGTTCTTCTGCACGACGGGGGCGGTAATCGGGCCGCGACACTCGCCGCATGCCCGAAGTTGATCGCCGACCTGAAGCACCGCTTCGGCATCACCCCACTCCGATAGAACCGCTCTGACCTGCGGTTATGACCCGCCTGAAGCCCTTGCCCATACCGATTTTGTCGACCGACGGAGCATCACGTATGCTTTCCAAGCCTCCGGCGGGGCCGGATGGGAGCAAGTCCGCTTGAAGTTGCGAATGTGCAATGATGGCGGGGCCGCCCTCATCGTCTAGCGGCCCAGGACGCCGCCCTTTCAAGGCGGTAGCACGGGTTCGAATCCCGTTGGGGGCACGACCGGCGCAAGCCGGAGCAAGGCAAGACCGGCGCAAGCCGGGCAACACAAGCTAGGTCCTGTGGAGCAGTTGGAGTGCTCGCCGCCCTGTCAAGGCGGAGGTCGCGGGTTCAAGTCCCGTCAGGACCGCAGCGCCGACGCCGCGCCCCGCGCGGCGTTCTGCGTATCGGAGCAGGTCGCCTTGCCGCCGGTTCGTCCGGTTGGCGGGTAACATGAGCCGAGCGACACGGCCAGGTAGCTCAGTTGGTACGAGCGTCCGACTGAAAATCGGAAGGTCGGCGGTTCGACCCCGCCCCTGGCCACATAGCCTTTCGCCGGGCTACAGAGGTCCCCGCCAGCGGAAACGCAGGTGGGGATCTTGCTTTTGGCGGGTCGCTTCCAGTGACGACCACACCCGCCACCCTCCGCGTGGGCGACTTCCTGGGCTATCGCCGACACCCTCCGCCGGCCTACCTGACCAACCCCCGCCGGCCGCGACCGCCCCCGCCCGGCCTGCGCGACCGCCCCCGCCCGGCCTGCGCGACCAACCCCCGCCCGGCCTGCGCGACCAACCCCCGCCCGGCCTGCGTGATCAACACGCCTTTCTTGAAGTCGCGGTGTCCCAGTAGGCGCGACACCGCGTATTCAAGGAAACCGAGTCGATCATGCCCGGGGGAGCCGCCGCGTCGGGGCGGTGGGCCCGGACGTGACGCAGCGGGCGGTGGGCGTGACGCACGACCGCGCGGCGTCAGTGGTCGCGGCGACCCTGCGGGCGATGCTGGGCCACGCTGCCCTGGATCGCCTCCCACACGCTGCGTCCGGCCTCTCGCAGCGTCTCCCCCGCCTGCTCGGCGAACTGGGCTGCGCTCTGCGCGGCAGCCTGCGCCGCGCCCGGAAGACCACCGTCGCCACCTCCGGACGGGCTTGGACCGGACCCAGCCGACTGGCCGGACTTGTTGCCGGTCTGCCCGGCGGTCGGCCCCGTCGACCCCTCGGGGCGCCGCTGGTCCCGCCCCGCCGGGTGCGCTCCGTCACCCGCGCCTTCGGGCCGCTCTCCAGCGGGGTGACGCGCCCCCTCGTGCCGCTGGCCCTCCGGGCGGTTGCCACCTGGCGCGCCGCCCTCCGGCTGCCGTCCATCTGGCTGCTGACCCTCAGGCCGCCGCCCCTCAGGCTGCTGACCCTCCGGATGCCGCCCCTCAGGCTGCTGACCCTGCGCATGCGGGCCCTCAGGCCGCCGCCCCTCAGGCTGCGGCCCCTGCGGGTGCTGACCCTGCGCATGCTGGCCCTGTGGCTGCTGGCCCTGCGGATGCGCCTGGTCGGCAAGCCCCGGGCCGCCAGCTCGCGGCCCAGGTCCGCCGGCACCGGGTCCCGAGCCGACCGGACCAGCCCCGGGTCGACCCGCATCCGGCCGATCAGAACCCGAACGACCTGGGCCGGACTGATTGAGACCCGGGCGATCCGGACCCGGGCCAGCACCCAGTGGCCGAGCTGGACCCGGTCGGTCGGATCCCAGTCGGTGGCGGTCGGCCACCGGGCTGGCCGCGCCGACATACTGGCCCGGCTCGTCGCGTACGGCGTCCGGGCGTCGACTCGACGCCTTGATCTCCGCTGCGCCCGCGGCCACCTGTTGGGCGCTGCGGTTCACGTCGTCGACTGCCGTGCGCGCGAGCGCCTCGATGATGTGCGGGTTGTGGTCGAGCGTGTCGAGGGCGCGGCCCAGGATTCTGGTCAGCTGCTCCAACCGCACCCGTAGTTGCGCCTCGGCGTTCACCCCGTCGATGTTCAACTCGCCGCTGTTGAGGTGCACCCGTACGCCGGCGTCGACCTGGAGCAGGTTGGCCACCCGGGCCCGCAGCGACAGATCGGCCTCCAGACCGTCGACCGCCAGTCGGATGGAGTCGACGGAGACCTTCGGAATGTCGAGCAGGACGTCCGGGTTCCCGCTGTCGACGTTCCGGTCCGGTTCCCGCTGCTGCCCGCTCTCGCTCATGCTCTCCCGCCCCACCTGCACACCGGCCGGGTCGTCCGGGCCGTCGGGCGCGGTTACCCGCTTTCCGGCGGGCCATCCCGTCAGTGACGGCTCGACGACCCTCTGTCTGGAACCGGGCACCGCGCGAAGCTGCACACCGAGGCATCAGCCGGTATGGTCCGGGCCTATGGGACAGGAATTGACTGATCCGGCCGACATCCGGCAGGACGTCGGCCAGTTCTCTCTCCGGTGCAGCCTGCTCGTCCCGGGCTCCGCCGAGCACGCGTTCGCGGTCTTCACCGACGAGCTGACCGACTGGTGGGTCACCGAATACACCTGGTCCGGCCCGGACGCGCTGGCCGAGCTGGGCATGGAGCCTCGGGCCGGCGGCATGCTCTACGAGATCGGCCCGTACGGTTTCCGCGCCGACTGGGGCCGGGTGCTCACCTGGGATCCGCCTCGCCGGCTGGTCTTCGTGTGGCAGATCGGCCCCGACCGGGCGCCGGTGCCGGACCCGGCCCGCGCGAGCGAGGTCGAGGTGCTGTTCCATGCCGAGGGGCCGGAACACACCCGGGTCGAGCTGGAGCACCGGCACTTCGACCGGCACGGCGAAGCTGCCGAGGGTTACCGCAAGGCGCTCACGGCCGGCTGGCACGAGCTGCTCACCCGGTACGTCGCCACTGTGTCGCGTCACCGCCCCAGCACGGCGGCCTGACGACCTACCGGGTCACCGGCCGAGCCGCCGACCGGCTGCGGCGCCGCCGAGGTCCCGACCACCGAGGTTCGCGCGTTGGCCGGCCTCCGCCCCTGAACCGAAGCCGGTGCCGCCCAACCGACGTGGCGGTGCGGTACGCAGCCGTGGGTACTCCTCGGTGAGCCGGCGCTGCACCCGGTCGGACCGGTCGGCCAGCACCAGGGCCATCGACTGTGTGCCCGACTCGCTGGCCGCCGCCGACTCCGCCGCCCAGAGTCGCCCTCCGACCACCTCCGCGAAGCCGGCCAGCCAGGAGCGGCGGAAGGCGGCGGGGTGGTCGTCCGCTGGCACCTCGGTGGCGGCCAGGCCGTGGGCCGCCTGCACGAGCAGCGAGGTGAAGAGCAGGTCGACCCGTTCCAGGTCACTGGAGAAGCCGAAGAGGTGCAGGGCGAAGCCGTTGCCTCGCCGACGGCGTACGCAGCGGCAGCGCAGCGGCTCGGCCACCGCGGCGAGCAGGCCCACCTTGTCGCGGGCGTACGGGGCGACGACGTCCAGCACTCGGTCGCCGACCGGGTCGGTGGTCGGGTCCCGGGCGGCGAGCAGGGCCCTGTCGACGCCGTAGCGGGCGATCAGCTCGGTCGCCTTGGCGGTGAACGCGGCGGCCTCGGCCGGCGTGCAGGCCGGGTCCTCGGCCTGGGCCAGCAGCTTGCGCACCTTGCTGAGCATGGCCTCGGACATGCCTACAGAGCTACCACACGGGCCGGACATCGGGGCCGCGCGGCAATCGATCGATACGTATCATCGTCACGGCCAGATGATCAGTCCGATACGGACGGTCAACCAACTGTTTGGAGGAACGAACGGATGCCATCCCCGACCGCTCGTCTGCTCGCCGTCGCCACGGCCACCGCGCTGCTCTCCGTCGGCACGCCCGCGCAGGCGGAGCCGACCACACCGATCAGCTCCGGGCCGAACGTGTTCGCCCCGCTCGCCACCTGTTACGGCGGGGCGGTCCGGTCGTACTTCGAGACCGGCCGCTACGGCGGCTCGGCCGGCCAGTACCGCACCACGACACGCTGTCGCGACATCAACGTGCGCAACGCGAGCGTGTACGCCACCGACGCGTGCGTGATCTTCGTTGACAAGACGAGCGCCTGCAACTACTGGACCTACCTGCCGGCCAACTCGGGCTGGATCACTGTGGCGACCAATGTCCGGGACGGCGTCAACTTCCGGGTCCGCTTCGAGAACCTGCGGTACGAGTACGAACCGCTGATCGCGTACCACGCGTTCTGACCGACCCGCACCGTCGCGGCGTCCGCCCCCCCGACGGACGCCGCGACCCGGCGTCGGTTCACCCGGCGCGGCTGCGCAGGGTGGCGATCGTCGAGCCGGCGAGTGTGAGCAGGCAGTCGGGGAGCAGGCCGTCGGCGGCCGCAGCGCCGAACAGCGCCTCCCCGGTCGGCTCGTCCCGGTTCGCGTACGCGCTGACGAAGCGGGCCACCCAGCGGGTGTCGTACCCGGCCTGATCGATGCCCGGAAAGTCGAGCGCCGCCCCGCTGGCCGCTGGCGCGTCGCCGAGCATGGTCGCCGCCAGGCACCAGGCGACGTCGTACGCGCCGTCCAGGCCGTCCCGGTCGACGACCGCGTCGAACGCTCCCACCACCGCGTCTCCATCGCCGGTGAGCGCCGAACGGAGCACGGCGGCCGCGTCATCGAACGTCTGCTGTGGTAGGTCCGTCACGCAGCGCACAGTAGGACGGGTGGTCAAGCGCCGCCCGCGACCGTCACTGTCCGTGTTCAACGCGAGCTACCTGCGCATTACGCCACCTCCACGGTCCCGCCGCCGGCCTCGGCACGCTAATGTGCGCAGCGGACCTTCGCCGGAGGAAGGACGACCATGTTCGTATCACGCCGCTCGCGGGTAGCCACACTGGCTGCCTGCGCGACGATCCTGCTCGCCACAAGCGCTTGCGGGGATGACAAGCCCGAAGAGGCCAGCGCTCAACAGGTGCGCCTCTACGGCACGGACGGCAACATGCTCAACTCCTATCCTGCGGAGTTGAAGGAACGGGCGAGTCTGGTCGACGGGATGAAGGGCACCACGCCCCTCGTACCGCTGCCAGACGACTTCAAGGGCCGGCTACGGGCCGTCAATCCGGCGCTGACGGACTACGTGTACTCGGCCGAGACGTACGACGCGGTGGTGATCGCCGTGCTCGCCGCCCAGTTGGCCGGGAGCACCGACCCGGCCGCCATCACCAAGCAGATCGTCGCCGTGACCAACGACGGGCAGCGCTGCGAGGACCCGGCCAGTTGTCTCGCGTTGGCCCGCAACGGGCAGGACATCGAGTACCGCGGCGTGTCGTTGACCCGGGCGGGCTTCACCGACAAGGGTGAGCCGGCCACCGCGAGCTACGCCACGCTGACCTTCGACGGGCAGCAGATCAACGACGGCAAGACCGAGTTCGTCGGCGCGGGCATCGAGTCGGCGGCGAGCACCAAGACGCCGCCGAAGCCGAAGAAGCAGCGCCCGGGTGGCGCCTCCGCCGACCAGGAGCCGCTGATTCTGGGCGGCCTGCTGCCGAAGACCGGTGACCTCTCGATCGCCTACCCGCCGATGGCCGCCGGCGCCGCGCTGGCGATCAAGGAGATCAACGCCGCTGGCGGCGCGCTGGGCAAGCCGGTGACGTGGCTCGACGGCGACGACGGCACCAACCCGGCGGTGGCCAAGGCGACGGTTGCCAAGCACGTGGCGGACGGCGTCAGCGTGATCATCGGTGCCGGCGGTTCGGGCATCTCCCGGGCGGTGCTGCCGGACGTGGTGCAGGCCGGGAAGATCCTCTTCTCCCCGTCCAACACTGACAGCAGCCTGACCGACGTCGACGACCAGGGCCTCTACTTCCGTACCGCCCCGCCGGACAGCCTCCAGGGCCGGGCGCTGGCCGACGTGATCCTCCGCGACGGGTCGCAGAAGATCGTCATCGTCGCCCGTAAGGACTCCTACGGTGAGGGCCTGCAGGGCACCGTCCGCGACGAACTGGAGAAGGCCGGTATCGCCAACGACCGGCTCAAGCTGTTGACGTACGAGCCGCCGGCCGACGCGAAGGCCGCTCCGGTCGACTTCAGCGGCGGCGCGAAGCAGATCAAGGAATTCGGCGCGGACGCCGTGCTGATCATCGGTTTCGGTGAGTCCGCCCAGGTGATCCGTGGCCTGGCCGACGCCGGGGTGCAGATCCGGCAGTAGGCGGTACCCGAAACCCACGACGGCCGCACCGGCTTCCCGCCGGTGCGGCCGTTTCTGGTACGCGGGTTCAGCGCGGTCGGCGACGCTCCAGGAACTCGGTCATCCGGCGGTGCTTCTCGTCGTCCTCGAAGAGCACCGCCTGGCTGACCAGGTCGAGATGCGGGTGCGCGGCGGCCGGCGCGTCCACCGCCAGCTTGGTCAGTCGCACCGCCAACGGTGAGCCCAACGCGATCTCGTCCAGCAACGCGTGCGCCACCGTCAGCAGCTCGCCGGGCTCGTCCACCACCCGGTTCACCAGGCCGATCCGCAGTGCCTCCGCGGCGTCCACCCGCCGGCCGGTGAAAAGCAGCTCCTTGGCCCGGCCCTCGCCGATCAACGCGGGCAGCCGGTGGGTCGCGCCGGCGCCAGCCAGGATGCCCAACCGCACCTCCGGTTGCCCGAAGACCGCCCGCGCGGTGCACACCCGAAGGTCGCACGCGTACGCCAGCTCCGCGCCACCGCCCAACGCCGGGCCGTCGACGGCCGCCACTGTCGGCATCGGCAGTGCCCGGATGCGGGCGAACGCGGCCGAGTTGATCGCGGCGAGGGCGTCAGTGCGGCCCCGTTCGCGGAGCTGGCCGATGTCGGCGCCACCGGCGAAGATGCCCGCCGCCCCACCGGTGAGCAGCAGCAGGCGCGGGCGCGCCTCCAACTCGGCGCAGACCTGGTGCAGCTCGGCGATCAGGTCGGCGTCGATGGCGTTGCGCTTCTCCGGCCGGTCGAGGGTGACCACCAGCCGGTCCGGCCGCTCCTCGATCCGTAACCCGCTCACTGGGCCCACCTTCCGTTCGCGACCGCGGGGCCCGCAAGCTCACTCCTGGCGCTCACTGCTTGACCCCGCCGCTCCAGCGGTAGAAGCCCTGCCCGGACTTCTTACCCAGCCGCCCCGCGGTCACCATCTCCACCAGCAGTGGGGGTGGCGCGAAGCGGTCCCCGTAAGCGGCCTGGAGGGTGCGGGCGATGTCCAGCCGCACGTCGAGGCCGACCAGGTCGGTGAGTTCCAGCGGCCCGATCGGGTGCCGGTAGCCGAGCACCATGGCCTTGTCGATGTCCGCCGGGCTGGCCACCTCGTCGGCGACCATCCGGATCGCCTCCAGCCCGAGGGCGACCCCGAGCCGGGAGGTGGCGAAGCCGGGCATGTCGCGTACGACGACGGGGTCCTTGCCGAGCCGGCCGGCGAGCGCGACGGCAGCGGCGGTGGTCTCCTCGGCGGTGGCCGGGCCGACCACGATCTCCAGCAGCGCCATCGCCCAGACCGGGTTGAAGAAGTGCAGGCCGAGGAAGCGCTCGGACGCGTCCAGCCCGGCGGCCAGATCACCGATGGCGATGCTCGACGTGTTGCTGCCCAGCAGAGCCGGTCGCAGCGCAGCGGCGTCCCGCAGCACCGCGCGCTTGAGGTCGAGGCGCTCCGGCACCGCCTCCACGATCACCTCGGGGGTGGGAGACACCTCGGCGAGGGTCGGGCGCAGCGTCACCCGCTGCCGGTTCGTGGCGGCCTGGTCGGCGCTCAGCTTTCCGCGCTGCACCGCCCGCTCCCACAGCTCGGCGAGCCGGTTCAGCGCGGCCGCACCCCGCTCGGGGTCCACCTCGACCAACTCGACGGCGTGCCCGGCGCCGGCCGCCACGTACGCGATGCCAAGCCCCATCGTGCCGGCACCGACGACCACGAAACGATCGCTCATCACGCCTCCCTGTCCCGCCCGCCGACGCGCGGGGTCCCCGCTACGCCGGCCCGGGTGTCCCGCCCGCTCCGCTCGCTCATGGTGCGACAGTAGACAGCGCGGCGGCCCGGCCCATGCGTGGGGGAGCGCCGGATCGGGTAATGACGGCCAGTCAACCGAGGGAAGGACCGCATCGACATGAGCCAGGCACCGGAGAGCGTCACCGACGGGGAGATCGTGGAGACCCGAGGCGACGAGCGGGTCGAACTGCTGCGCGCCGACACCAACAACGACGGCAAGACCGACGTGTGGGTGGTGGACACCGACGGCGACGGCAAGGCGGACCTGTTCCAGTTCGACACCGACGGTGACGGCAAGGTGGACATCACCATGGTCGACATCGACGAGGACGGCCAACCGGACGAGGTGGTCGACGGCGACGGCGGCCTTCCGCCCGAGCAGCTCCCCCCGACCGTCCAGGTCTGAGACGTACGGACGGCCCCGCTCTCCGCCCGGCGGAGAGCGGGGCCGTCCCGCTCAGTCGACGAGGCGCAGGGTGGCCAGGTAGTAGGGGGCGTCGCTGTCGTCCACATCGGTGAGCCGCCAACCGGTGCCGTGCACCAGGCTGGCGAACTCGTCCGCCGAGCAGACCAGGTAGTCGAACCAGTCGGTGCTCAACTCGCGGTAGCGCAGCCGCAGCCGCAGCTGGCCACCGAGTCGGCCGCGCCGACGGTTGCGCTCGTGGTAGCCGGTGTGCAGCGGATCGCGGGTGCCGTACGGGTCGGTGCCCTGCGCGATGATCTGCGCCCCCGGTCGGGCCAGCGCGGCGAGCGCGGCCAGGAACTCGGGAGCCCGCTCCCGCCCCTCGAACAGCCCGAGGTTGTTGCCGAGCAGCAGGAACGTGTCGTACCGCGACCCGTCGGCGACGTGCGTGTCGACGGTGCCGTGCACCAGCCGCCGGACACCGCGACGCCTGCTCACCTCCAGCGCGCCCGCTGAGGTGTCCAGCCCGGTGACCGGTACGCCGCGCTCCTGGAGCCGCAGCGCGATCCGGCCGGCTCCGGTGCCGATGTCCAGCGTCTCGCCGTGCGCCCGGTCCACCGCGCGGTGGTCGTACGGCTGCCACTCGGCCGGCCCGTCCAGGTAGTGCGCGGACGGGGCGCCGTTGATCAGACCGTCGTCCCGTTCGATGATCTCGATGACCGGTCGGGGCAGTCGACCACCGACCAGGGGTCGGGGACCCACCCCGGTGGCCACGGCGAGCGTGTCCCGCAGTAGTTCGCCGACCACGTCACCGATTAGAGGCTCAACAGTCACGACGTTCACGCTATCCGGCCACTCAGTGGCCCGCGCCGGCCGTATCCTGGCGGCGTGACCACGCTGGACCGGCTGTCGGCCGAGAAGTACATCCTGCTCACGACCTTTCGCAAGGACGGTCGGGCGGTGCCGACCCCGGTCTGGGCGGTGCGCGACGGGGAGGCGCTTGCGGTCTGGACGCGGGCCGACTCGGGCAAGGTGAAACGGATCCGCCGCAACGGTGAGGTGACAGTGGCGCCGTGCGACGTGCGGGGTCGGCCACATGGGGCGGAGGTGCCAGCTCACGCGACGATCTACGGGGGCGGTGACACCGGTCGGGTCCGCGACCTACTCAAGCACAAGTACCGCCTGATCGGCCGGCTGAGTCTGCTGGGTAGCCGGTTGCGTCGCGGCGAGGGCGGCACTGTCGGCATCCGGGTGACGTTGGCCGAGCCACGGCGCTGACTGACCCGCTGCCGGGTCGTGCCCGGCGGGGCATACGAAAGGGGCGGCGGATCGAGATCCACCGCCCCTGACGAAGAACTGTTGCCTGCTCAGTCGCCCTGCCGCTGCTGCGGGATCTGGCCCTGCAAGAGCGCCCTGACCTCCGACTCACGGTACCGACGGTGGCCACCCAGGGTGCGAATGGCACTGAGCTTGCCAGCCTTGGCCCACCGGGTCACCGTCTTCGGGTCGACCCGGAACATCGACGCCACCTCGGCCGGCGTGAGTAGCGGCTCTGGTTCGTGCGTTCGCGATGCCATCGGTCACTCCTCCACATGTATAGACATCGGCCGGGGTCCCGCCGGCCGACGCGTCTCCCATGGTCCGGCTAGTCCCCGATGTCCGACATGGGCCGAACGGATGAAGGTCCCTAGACGGACGGATGAACCATGCCCGATTTTTACGACTTTTACACGGCAGAAAGTACCTTATTCGGACTCATGATCACGGTTCGTGATGCGTCAACTACGAGTACAACTCACCTTGGGAGCGCTCCTAGGGTGATATGCCCTAGTTGCACCGCTCCAACAGCTGCACCGCGCGCCACCGAGCCACCAACTTGTCGTACGCGGCCGACGCCTCCTCGGCCTCGCCGCGCGACAGCCCCGCGAGGCCGCTGGCGACCAGCTCGGGCGAGTCGTCAGCGGCGAGCGTCTCGTCGGAGAGCAGGTCGACCAGACCGCCGTAGTCCAACTCGACCACCGACCGCGGATGGAACTCCTCCAGCCAGCGGGCCGCCTCCTCCACCGCCTCCGTGATCGGCGCCTCGCCCACCGACTTGCGCAGCACCGACAGCGCCCGCGACGAGCGACGTCGAGCCTTGGAGATCTCGGTGCGGTAGCGCAACGCCCGCCGGCCCGGCTGGGTGACCAGGTCCCGCTCCGCCGGGTCGAAGAGCACGAACCACCGCAGCGGTACGCCCCAGGTGGCGATCTGCTCGTGCACCCGGGGCACCCCGTGCTCCAGCACCCGGGCGCCACTGCGCCAGTCGTCCACCACCGCCCTGGCCTGCCCGGCCAGCACCGGCGGCACGAAGGCGTCGGCGAGCACCGAGGGCACCCCGTCCCGGGCGCTGAGCGCCGCCTCAGCGACCCGGATGCGCAGGTTCCACGGGCAGACCAACAGGCCGTCGTCCGTCTCCAGGACGTACGCCTCCTCCGGCAGGTCCGGCAGCCGGGTCCAGCCAGCACCCAGCGCCTCGATCACCGCCGTCCGCTGCCGACCGGGCCCCTCGACCGGAGCGATCGCGCGCCCCTCCGAGACATAGCGGCGCCAGTAGCTCTGCCGGTCTCGATCGAAGGCGGCCAGCGGTTCGTACACGCGCAGGTAAGAAGCGAAGAGCGACGGCACCGCGCGATCCTCCCACGAACCACGCCCGTACGCGGTCAGCGGCCGGAGCACGCGCGCCGCACCGTGGGACGGCGGCGGCGCGTCGAGCGCCCGCCCGGCCGCCGATACTAGGCTCGATCACACCGGCAGCATCCCCGCCGGGGTCCACCAGGTCCGCGTCCCACAAGGACGCACACCACAGTAGGAGCCAACAATGGGCGTATTCGCGAGCACCGACGACCCGGTATCGACCGGTCACGAACAGGTCGTGTTCTGCCAGGACAAGCAGAGCGGCCTGAAGGCGATCATCGGGATCTACTCCACCGCGCTGGGCCCGGCGCTCGGCGGCACCCGCTTCTACCCGTACGCGAGTGAGGACGACGCCCTCGCCGACGTGCTGGACCTGTCCCGCGGGATGGCGTACAAGAACGCGCTCGCCGGGCTGGACCTGGGCGGTGGCAAGGCCGTCATCTGGGGCGACCCGGAGCAGATCAAGAGCGAGGCGCTGCTGCGCGCGTACGGCCGCTTCGTGGAGTCGCTGGGCGGCCGCTACTACACCGCCTGTGACGTCGGCACGTACGTGGCGGACATGGACGTCGTGGCCCGGGAGACCCGCTACGTGACCGGGCGCAGCGTGGAGCACGGCGGGGCCGGCGACTCGTCGATCCTCACCGCCTGGGGCGTCTTCCAGGGGATGCGGGCCGCGGCCGAGCACGTGTGGGGCACTCCGAGCCTGCGGGGCCGGCGGATCGGCGTGGCCGGGCTGGGCAAGGTCGGCAAGTACCTCACCGGGCACCTGCTGGAGGATGGCGCCGAGGTGGTCGCCACCGACGTGAACCCGAAGGCGCTGACGTGGGTCCGCAGCAACCACCCGCAGGTCACCCTCGTCGACGACGCCAGCGCGCTGGTCGCCGCGGACATCGACGTGTACGCGCCGTGCGCGCTGGGCGGCGCCCTGAACGACGACACGGTGCAGGCGTTGCGCGCCAAGGTGGTCACCGGGGCCGCGAACAACCAGCTCGCCCACCCGGGCATCGAGAAGCTGCTGGCCGACCGGGGCATCCTCTACACCCCTGACTACGTGGTCAACGCGGGCGGCGTCATCCAGGTGGCCGACGAGATCGAGGGCTTCAACTTCGACAGGGCGAAGCTGCGGGCGACCCGGATCTACGACACCACCCGCGAGATCCTGCACCTGGCTGACGCTGAGGGCGTGCCGCCGGCGGTGGCCGCCGACCGGCTGGCGGAGCGGCGGATGGCGGACGTCGGCCGGCTGCGCGCGATCCACCTGCGCTGAGCGTCCCCCGGAGGCGGATCGACGAGATCCGCCTCCGGGCCCCGCTGCCGGGCGTCGCTGGGTAAGCTGAGCCGGGGTCAAATTTGATGCGGTTTGTCCGGTGTCACGGGTGCTAACCGTTCCGCTCCTTACCCGGTACACTGAGTGACGGCCGGATCGACGCGACGCGCAGAGCCGGCTGACGGTAACCCGAGGTGCCGAACGATGGCATCCCCATGTACCGTAAGAGCCACGAGAGATGCCTGACGTCATCGGGGCCCGCCTTCGGGCTGCCCCGCATTCTGTGCGAGGGGGTCGAGCCATGGGGCGCGGCCGTGCTAAGGCCAAGCAGACTAAGGTGGCGCGGGAGTTGAAGTACCACTCCCCGAACACCGACCTCACCGCTTTGCAGCGCGAACTGGCGGGTGCTGGTAAGTCTGAGCACCACTTCGACGACGACTCTAAAGAGTTCGTCGACGACGATGATGAGGATCACGCGGACGACGATCCGGATCCCTGGGTCCGTCCGACCCGCTGACCTCTCGACGCAGCTGAGCACGCGGTAACCCCCGCGTGCTCACGCACGTCCCGTGCGGTGCAGTCGCCGACGATCAGGGGCCTGGCCCGACCGGATCCACTCCGGCCGCTCGACAGGCCCCTGACAACGGCTCCCTCAGCGCGGGCGATTGTTCCAGTTGTAGAACGTCGGGATGTTCTCGAAGTGGTTCCAGGCGCAGACCGCGCTGGAGCCCTCCGCGCCCGACACCTCCGAACGCAGCCGCCGTGCGTCCTCGGCCTCCTGGAGCAGCGCGACGAGCGCAGGAGCCGCGCCCCGCACCCGTTCGGTGATTCCGTCGTCCGCTTCGCGCTCAGGCCGCCGGTGACTGGTGGTCTCGGGCATGCTCCAACACTCCCTCCAATAGGCGGATCTTGCTGTTGCGGCAGTGCTCGGTCTCCGTACCGTCAAAACGCCCCAGCTCGAAGTAACGGTTGGCGGCATGGCCGCCACCGCAGAAGCCGAAGTACGGGCAGGACGCCCGACAGGCCTCCACCCCAGCCAGGAACTCCCCCACCCACGGCGTCGCCGCCGCGTTGCCGAGGATCTGCGCCAACGGAGTGGTCAGCACGTTGCCGCTGCTGAAGTCGCCGTAGCGAGGGTCGGTGAAACCGGCCAACTCCGGGGAGAGCACGATCACCGATCCGTCGTGACCGATCGTCGGGATCGGGTCCAGGTGGCGGGGCAGCACCCCGTCCGCCGTGTTGTCGAGCACCGCCGCTGCGTAGCGCAACGACCACTCGATCTCGCGCAGGTGAATCCGAGGCTCCCGGCGCCACGCCCCGACCAACTCCGCCCAGAACGCGGAAACCGCCGACGGGTCGTGGCGGTTGTCCCGGGTGTTGACCCCCTCGGTCTCCTCGATGTTGATGCCCAGCACGTCGCAGCCCAGCTCGAGGAAGTAGTCGTACAGCTCGGTGGCGAGCCCCGGCTCAGGCCGGGACACCACGGCCAGTGCGGAGAAGGGCAGACCGCGCCGGCGCAGCACCGATATGCCGCGCAGGATCCGGTCGTACGCCGGCTGACCGCCCCGGTTGACCCGGTCGCCGTTGCGCGCCCGGGGCCCGTCGACGCTCACGCTCACCCGCATCTCGTGCCGGGTGAAGAAATCACACCAGTCGTCGTCGATGAGGGTGGCGTTGGTCTGCACGTGGTGCTCGACCTCTGGCCCGAACGGGGCGATCAGATCGGCCAGGTGCTCCCGACCGGCGGCCAGGGGCTCGCCGCCATGCCACACCACGGAGAACCGACCGTTCACCGCCCACTGGTTGACAGCGGCCGCGACCGCCTCGGCCACCGCCACCGGCATCCGGCGATCCGCAGCCCGAAACGGCAGGTAGCAGTACGCGCAGTCGAGGTTGCAGAGGGTGGTGGGCTGCATCACGACGTACGACGGGACGGCGGCCAGACCGCGCATCCCGCTGAACGACTGTCCCCGAGCAGCCATCGCCCTCCTCCGCCTAGCCTGAGGGTGCCCTTCAGGCTAGGCGGCATTGGCCACTCGGGTGAAGCCCTGATCAGGTGCCCGTACGATCACCGGAGGGTGATCAGCCTCGGGTGTGCTGACCAACCATCTGCACGTTTCCGGTGCCCTCGATGATCTCGCCGGCCTGCCAGGCCTCGACGCCACGGCCGGTCAGGGTGGCCAGCGCCCGGTCGGCGTCCTCGGCCGAGACGATCGCGAACATGCCGACGCCCATGTTGAAGGTCGACTCCATGTCGTGGTCGTCGATCCGACCCTTCGTCTGGATCAGGTCGAAGATCGGCTGCGGCTTCCAGGTGGACCGGTTGACCACCGCGTCGACGTTCTCGGGCAGCACCCGGACCAGGTTCCCGGGGATGCCGCCACCGGTGATGTGGGACAGCGCCCGCACCTCGGCCTCGGCGATCAGCTTGAGGCAGTCCTTGGCGTAGATCTTGGTCGGCGTGAGCAGCTCCTCGCCGAGGGTCCGCTGCCGACCGAAGTCGTCGATCACGATGTCCAGACGCATCCGGGCCGCGCCCAGCAGCACGTGCCGGACCAGCGAGTACCCGTTGGAGTGCAGGCCCGAGGAGCGCATGGCGATCACCACGTCGCCCACCTCGACCCGCTCGGGGCTCAGGATGTCGGCTTCCTCGACCACGCCCACGCCGGTCGCGGAGATGTCGTACTCGTCCGGACGCAGGACGCCGGGGTGCTCGGCGGTCTCCCCGCCCAGCAGCGCGCAGCCGGCGTAGCGGCAGCCGTCGGCGATGCCCGCGCCGATCTCGGCGACCTTGTCCGGCACGACCTCGCCGGTGGCGATGTAGTCGAGCAGGAACAGCGGCTCGGCGCCGCACGCCACCAGGTCGTCGACGACCATCGCGACGAGGTCGATGCCGACCGTGTCGTGAATGTCCATCTGCTGGGCGATCACCAGCTTGGTGCCCACCCCGTCCGTGGAGGACGCCAGGATCGGGCTCTTGTACTTCTTCGTGTCCAGCCGGAACAGGCCCGCGAAGCCACCGAGGTCACCGAGCACCTCGGGACGGCGGGTCTGCCGCACCTTCGACTTGAGCAGCTCCACAGCGCGGTCACCCGCGTCGATGGAGACACCGGCGTCGGCGTACGAGACCGAGCGTTTGCGCGCCTGGCGGCCAGCACCGCCCGTCCACGGCTGCCGGTCACCGCCGGCGCCGGTCGGGCTGCTTCCTGCGCCGCTGCGCTCGGACACGTGCGTCACGGTTCTCCCCTTTGGTTCTCGGTGCCGCCGGCGGTAGCCGGGCCGCGCCGGTTGGTGCTACGGGCGGTTTGCGGTAACGCCACCCGGAGTGGCGACGGACGAGCCGTTGGTGTGCGGGGCCTCCGGCGCCGAGTTGGCGACGCGTCGACCCACCCCTTCGAGCACGTGCTTGCCGATCAGGTTGCCAGCTGGCAACTCGATCGGGTACTCCCCATCGAAACACGCCCGACACAACCTGGTCTTCGGCTGCTCGGTCGCGGCGATCAGGCCGGGAAGGGAAACGAAGCCCAGCGTGTCGGCGCCGATGGAGCGCCGGATGCCGTCGTTGTCCAACCCGTTGGCCAGCAGCTCCGCCCGCGTGGCGAAGTCGATGCCGTAGAAGCACGGCCAGCTGACCGGTGGGGAGGAGATCCGGACGTGCACCTCCAGCGCCCCCGCCTCGCGCAGCATCCGCACGATGGCGCGCTGGGTGTTGCCGCGCACGATCGAATCGTCGACCACCACCAACCGCTTGCCGCGGACGTTCTCCCGCAGCGGGTTGAGCTTGAGCCGGATACCGAGCTGACGCAGGGTCTGCGACGGCTGGATGAAGGTGCGACCCACGTACGGGTTCTTCATCAGGCCGGCGCCGTACGTGATGCCGGACGCCTCCGCGTACCCGATGGCGGCTGGCGTGCCCGACTCGGGCACCGGGATCACCAGGTCGGCCTCGACCGGGTGCTCCTTGGCCAACTGCCTGCCGATCTGCACCCGCGCCGAGTGGACGTTGCGCCCGGCGATGGTGGCATCCGGGCGGGCGATGTAGACGTACTCGAAAAGGCAGCCCTTCGGCTCCGGCGCGGCGAACCGGGTGGAGCGCAGCCCGTTCTCGTCGATGGCGATCAGCTCGCCCGGCTCGACCTCGCGCACCACGCTCGCGCCGACGATGTCCAGGGCCGCCGTCTCGCTGGCCACCACCCAGCCGCGCTCCAGGCGGCCGAGCACCAGCGGGCGGACGCCGTGCGGATCGCGGGCCGCGTACAGCGTCGACTCGTCCATGAAGACGAAGCTGAACGCGCCGCGCAGCTGCGGCAGCACCTCCAGCGCGGCGGCCTCGACCGACAGATCCGGTCGGCTGGCCAGCAGCATCGTCACCAGGGAGGTGTCGTTTGTCGAACCGTCCGCGATGAGGCCGCGCTCGGCGACCTCCTTCTCCAGCTCGGCAGTGTTGACCAGGTTGCCGTTGTGGGCCAACGCGATGGTCGTGCCGGAGGTGGTCGACCGGATCGTCGGCTGGGCGTTCTCCCAGTTGGACGCGCCAGTGGTGGAGTATCGGGCGTGCCCGATCGCCAGGTGACCGCGCAGGCTCGCCAGGGTGGGCTCGTCGAAGACCTGCGCCACCAGGCCGAGGTCCTTGTAGACCACCACGCCGGAGCCATCGCTCACCGCGATGCCCGCCGCCTCCTGGCCGCGGTGCTGCAGGGCGTAGAGACCGAAGTAGGTCAGATTGGCAACCTCTTCGCCGGGGGCCCAGACGCCGAAGACGCCGCAGGCATCCTGGGGGCCAGGTCGTTGGGGGTCAAGGTCGTGGCTCAGCCGGCCGTCGCCTCGGGGCACCTACCGCTCCCTCATGCTGGTCTGGACCGGCCGGGCGGGGATCACGGGCGGATCCACTCTCCTCTGCCGGGACCACTGTCATCGCCTGACAGTGTACGCGAATCGGCGTCAATACAGAAAGTCACGATTCCCCTGCTCAGCGTCACGGCGAGTGGGACAACCGGACGACTAGAGGGGCAGATACGCCGAGAGGTCCGCGCGGTTGCCACTCATCTGGACGCGACCGTCGGTGACCGCCTCCGCCCAGGCAACCCTGCCGGTTGCCAGCTCCAACCAGGTGTTCGGGGCCATCTCGACCACGTTTGGTGGATTTCCCCTGGTGTGTCGAGGCCCCGGTACGCACTGGATCGCCCCGTATGGTGGAACGCGCACCTCCACCGATCGGCCGGGGGCGCGCTCCGCGAGGACGGCCAACAACGACCGGACCGCCTCTCGGAACACCGGCCGTTCGGGTGTACGCCCCTCGTCGAGCGCCGACAACGCGGCCGTAACGGCAGCGGACTTACTGTGCGGAGAGGACACGACGGGACGATACGACCCCCAGGCCAGACACGCGACGCTGGCCCTGGGTCGCGCTCATGCAGTCGGACAAGGCATAGTTGCCGACGGCGTATTCGTACCGTGATGATCCCCGGCCCGGCGCCCCGCCGGTCAGAGGGAAGTCAGCCCGGAAGGCGGTGGACGTGTCAACACACCGACGTGCCTGGAAGCAGCGGGCCGGTGTGGTCGTAGCGCTGGTTGCCGGCGCTCTGCTCGCCGTCCCCGCCACACCAGCAATGGCCGCAGATGTCAGCGTTTCCCCCGGCTCGGTCACAGTAAACGCCGGCAGCGACGCCACAATCACCGTGCGCGTCACTGGGGGTAACAACGACGAGTCAGCGAAGGTCAGCCTCGCCGGCCTGCCGTCCGGCGTCAGCTGCGCCAGTGGTTGCGGCGACGTCAAACTCTCCGGTGGCGGCCTGGGCAACCCGACAGGGTCGGCGCTGGTCAGGATCGCGGCGAACGACAACGCCGGCGACGCGACCGCGACCATCACGGTGGCCGTCGAGGCCGATTCGGGCCCGGACACCGCCACCGTCTCGCTGACGGTGAAGGGCAAGGCCGCTCCGCCGCCGCCGCAGAACCAGACCGTGCGGTCGGTCTCCGGCAAGGTCGTCGCCCAGGGCGACGGCAAGGCCGTGGCGAACGCGTTCGTGGTCCTCCAGGACACCGCCGGTCACCGCTACGACGCCACCAGCAACGGCAGCGGCGACTTCCGGTTCACCGGCACCACCGAGAAGCCGATCGCACCCGGCCGGATCGACCTGGGCGCGTCGTTCGACAACATCAAGGCGTTCAAGTCCCTGAACGCCAGCGCCGGGCAGGCCATCACCGGTCAGCGGCTCAGCCTCGCGATCAAGGTCGAGACGACGCCCAGCGCCACGCCGTCCGCCACCCCCGAGGCCACTGCCACCGAGGAGGCGACCGAGGAGGGCACCGAGGAGGAGCCCACCGAGGAGGCCAGCCAGGGTGCTCCGGCGAACGCCTCGAACAGCGAGGACGACGGCGGCGGCATGAGCTCGTACATCATCATTCTGCTCGGTGGTCTCCTGGTCGCCGCCGGTGTCGGCACGATCGTGCTGCTGTGGATGAAGCGCAGGGAGAACGGCGACGACGACGCTCCGGCAGGTGCCGGTGGCGGCGGCGTGGTGCCGTCCTCGCGCGGCGGGTTCCGCGGTCCCGACGACCAGACCCGGGTGGTCGGCGGTCGTCCCGGCGCGGACCCGACGATGGTCGGCGGCGCGGCGCTGAGCGAGGCCCCGACGATGATGCACCGACCGGTGGTCGACGACGTTCCGCCGGACCCGTACGGCGCGCCTGCCCAGGCGTACGGCGGCGCAGGTCAGCAGGGCTGGGGCGGCGCCGGCTACGGCGAGGAGCCAGCGCCGGGTGGATACGGTGCCGGCGGTTACGGCAACGCCCCCGCTTCCGGTGGCGGCTACGGCGCTCCGGCCGGCCCCGAAGGCGGGTACGGCGCGGCCGGTGACGGCTACGGTGCCGCGCCTGGCTCCGGTGCCGGCTACGGCGGCGCACCAGCGCCCGCTGGTGGCTACGGCAACGCTCCGGCCTCCGGTGGCGGCTACGGCGGTCGTGATTACGACGCCCCGGGCGGCACCGCCGCCTACCCGCCGGCTCCCGCTGGCGGAGCGGCCTACGGCGAGCGGTTCGACGAGCCCACCGGCCGGTACACCGGCGACAGCACCCAGTACCCGGCCCCGGCCGACCCATACGCCACAGGCGTCTACCAGCCGGAGCAGGGGCAGGGGTACGGCCAGCCCGATGCCGCCCCGTACGGCGGCCGCGCCGCCGAGCCGACCGCCGGGTACGGCGCTCCGGAGGCTGGCGGGTACGACCAGGGCGGCTACGGTCAACCGGCCGGCGGCTACGACCAGGGCGGCAACTACGGCCAGGAGCCTCCGCAGCAGCGCGGCGGCTACGACGACCGGGGCTACGACCAGGGCGGCTACGGCCAGCCCGCTGGGCGGAACCGACCGGACACCCCACCGCCGCCGCCACCGACGGAGCGCGGCGGTCGCCGCCTCGACTGGTTGGACGACTGACCCCACCACAGCACAGGAAACGGCCACCCGGAGATTCGGGTGGCCGTTTCGTCGTGGCAGGACAGAGGCCGTCCCAGGAGCGACCCTGCTCCAGGCCCCGCTGTTTCAGCGCCCCCTGCTCAGCGCCGCCTACTTAGCGCCCAACCTGCGGCAAGATCGACTCGCGTTTCAGGGAGTCGGGCTATCCCACGGACCCGGACACCCCGATTTCCTGAAACGCGAGTGGATCACGGTCGGCAGCAGGCGAGGGCGGGCGGCAGGCGTCGCTGGCCTGGACGGGCGGCAGGCGTAGCTGGTGTGGACGGGCGACGGGCCCCTCGGTCAGGCGGCGGAGAAGATGCCCTGGTGGAGCACCGGCACAACGTCCGACACGCCGATCCGGACGGCGACGTCCACGTCCGCGGCGAAGCCGCTCTCGGTCAACTCTCGTCCGGAGACGCTGCCGCGCACCGCGGCGGGCAGATCCGGGGTGCTGGCCAGCGCGGCGAGCGCCATGGCCGCCTCCACCGACAGCCCACCCGGCACACCGGAGAGGGCGTCCAGCACCGAGGCGGCGCCGAGTTGGTCCTCCACCGACGGGCGCAGTGACCCGTCCGGCCACCGCTCCCCCGAGGCGATCACGCCGATCGGGGCGTCCAGCGTGCCGTACCCCTGGCGGCGCAGCCAACGCCCGACGGCGCGTGCGTTGCGCAGGCACGCCGCGACCACCGGCAGACCGGTGGCGCTGGCGGCGGCGCTGATGGCCGAGCCGTTCGGGGAGGGCAGCACGAGGTCCGCCACCACTGGTGCGCTGCTCAGCGCGGCGGGCGACAGCGACCACGGATGTTCAGCTGTCGTCTGCCGCCGCCCGACGGCAGCTGTCGCACCGACCCGGACGGCGTACTCGGCGGCCTGCTCACCCCAGGGGAACGGGTGCACCCGCATGCCCCGGGCGACGGCCACCTCCACGGCGGTGGTGAACGAGAGGACGTCCACCACCACCAGCGCCGCGCAGACCCGGCCGAGCTCGGCCGCCCCGGTCAGCCCCCAGTCGAACCGGGCACCCGATCCGGGTTGGCCGTAGACGGCGGCCGTCAACGCCTCAGCGCTCGTCGGGCGAAGGCTCGGTGACACCGGAGTCAGACTCGGACGCCTCGCCCGGCTGCTCCGACCCGATCGGCTCGACAGCGCCGGTCTCCGGGGAAGGGCCCGAAGAAGCGATCGGCTCGGAGACCACCGCCGCCGCGTCGACCGGCTCAGCCTGCGCGACCGGCAGCGGGACGGCCTCGACCGCACCCGCCACACCGGCAGCCGGCGCGGGCACCTCGACGGCCGCCGAGCCTCCGAAGAGGCGCGGCAACGTCTCGGTGTGCGCGGCACGCAGCTCGTCCAGGCCGATCCGGAACTGGCCGTGCACCTCGAGCGCCCCACCGGACGGGTCGGTGACGCCGATCAGCTCGAACGGCACGCCCCGCTCGGCGCAGAGCGCCGCGAACGCCTTGTCGTGACCGCGCGGCACCGAGACCAGCGCCCGGGTGGCGGACTCGCTGAACAGGTAGACGAACGGCATCGAGCCCTCGGTGAACTGCTCCGGCACGGCGACCCGGGCACCGACGCCACGACGCAGGCAGGCCTCGACCAGGCTCTGGGCGAGGCCGCCGTCGGAGAGGTCGTGTGCCGAGCTGAGGTGACCGACGCGGGCCGCCTCGGCCAGCAGTTCGGCGAGGGCCTTCTCGCGGAGAAGGTCGACCTGCGGCGGAATGCCACCGAGGTGCTCGTGCGTCACCCAGGCCCACTCCGAGCCGGACAGCTCAACGTTCGTCTCGCCGAGCAGGTAGAGCTGGTCGTGGTCGCCACCGGCGCGCGGCACGAAGCCCATCGGCACCCGGTCGGCGACGTTGTCCAGCACGCCCAGCACACCGACCACCGGGGTCGGGTGGATCGCCGCGGCACCGGTCTGGTTGTAGAAGCTGACGTTGCCGCCGGTCACCGGGATGCCCAGCTCCAGGCAGCCGTCCGCCAGGCCACGCACGGCCTCGGCGAACTGCCACATCACGCCCGGGTCCTCCGGCGAGCCGAAGTTGAGGCAGTTGGTCACGGCGATCGGCTTCGCGCCGGTCACCGCGACGTTCCGGTACGCCTCGGCCAGGGCCAGCTTGGTGCCGTTGTACGGGTCGAGCCTGGCGTACCGGCCGTTGCCGTCCACCGACAGCGCCACACCGAGACCGGTCCGCTCGTCGATCCGGATCACACCGCCGTCCTCCGGCTGGGCGAGTACCGTGTTGCCCAGCACGTAGCGGTCGTACTGCTCGGTGACCCAGGTCTTGTCAGCCAGGTTGGGCGACGCGATCATGCGCAGCACGGTCTCCCGCAGCGCCTCCGGGTCTGCCGGGCGGGGCAGCGTCTCGGCCCGGTCGGCCTGGAGCAGGATCAGGTCGGCCGGCTCACGCATCGGCCGGGCGTAGACCGGGCCGTCGTCGACGAGCGACCCCGGTGGCACGTCGACGACCAGGTGGTCCTGCCAGGTGATCAGCAGTCGACCCGGGCTGCCGTCCGGCTCCGGTGCGGTGACCTCACCGATCGCGGTGGCGAGGACGCCCCACTTCTCACAGGTCTTGAGCACCGCGTCGAGCTTGTCCGGCTCGACGACCAGCAGCATCCGTTCCTGCGACTCGCTGGCCAGGATCTCGTGCGGGTCCATCGAGGGCTCCCGCAGTGGCACCCGCTCCAGCCAGACCCGCATGCCGGTGCTGGCAGCGGCGGCGGTCTCGGTGAGCGCGCAGGTCAGACCGGCGCCACCGAGGTCCTGGATGCCGACCACCAGTTGGCCGTCGTACAGCTCCAGGCACGCCTCGATCAGCAGCTTCTCGGTGAACGGGTCGCCGACCTGCACGGCGGGTCGGCGCGCCTCGCTGCCCTCGTCGAAGGTGGCGCTGGCCAACACCGACACGCCACCGATGCCGTCGCGGCCGGTCTTGGCGCCCATCAGGACGACAACGTTGCCCGGGCCGGCGGCGGCCTTGTTCTGCAACCGGTTGACCGGCAGCACGCCCAGGCAGAGCGCGTTGAGCAGCGGGTTGCCCTGGTAGGAGGGGTCGAAAACCAACTCTCCACCGATGTTGGGCAGGCCGAGGCAGTTGCCGTAGCCGCCCACGCCGGCGACCACGCCGGTGAGCACCCGGGCGGTGTCCGGGTGGTCCGCGGCACCGAAGCGCAGCGGGTCCATCACCGCGACCGGGCGGGCACCCATGGCGAGGATGTCCCGGACGATGCCGCCGACGCCGGTCGCCGCGCCCTGGTACGGCTCGACGAAGCTCGGGTGGTTGTGCGACTCGACCTTGAAGGTCACCGCCAGCTCGTCGGAGACCTGCACGACACCGGCGTTCTCACCGATGCCGGCGAGCAGCCGGTCGCTGTGCGGGGCCTTCTCGCCGAACTGGCGCAGGTGCACCTTGCTCGACTTGTAGGAGCAGTGCTCGCTCCACATGATCGAATACATGGCCAGCTCGGACTGCGTGGGCCGGCGGCCGAGGATCTGCCGGATCCTGTCGTACTCGTCGTCGCGCAGGCCCAGCTCGGTGTACGGCTGAAGCTCGCCCGGGGTGCCACCGGCGCGCGGCACCGTGTCCACGCCCTCGGTCCAGACGGCGGCGGCCGGCTGGGCGGGAGCGGTTGCCGGTGCGACCGGCTGCGCCGCGCTCGGCTCGGCCGGCTGCGCCGGGGCGGAGTACGCCTCCGGTGTGTCCCGTACCGGGTCCGGATGGGTGGTCATGACCTCTCCTCGCTGCGCTCGTGCCCGCCAGGCCGGCGGTTGAGCTGACCGATGATCGTGCCGCCGGTCATGCCGGCGCCCCCACCAGGTGCTTGAGGACCGACGTGAAGAAGCCGAGGCCGTCCAGCGAAGGGCCGGTGAGCGCCTCCACCGCGTGCTCGGGGTGCGGCATGATGCCGACCACGTTGCCGGCGGCGTTGGTGATCGCGGCGATGTCGCGCTGGGACCCGTTGGGGTTGCCGCCGACGTAGCGCGCGACCACCCGACCTTCGGCTTCGAGCTGGTCCAGCGTCGCGGTGTCCGCGACGTAGCAGCCCTCGCCGTTCTTGACCGGGATGAGCACCTCCTGGCCGGGCTGGAACGCGTTGGTCCACGCCGTCCCGGCCGACTCGATGCGCAGGACCTGGTCCCGGTTGCGGAAGTGCAGGTGCTGGTTGCGGGTGAGCGCGCCGGGCAGCAGGTGCGCCTCGCAGAGGATCTGGAAGCCGTTGCAGATGCCGAGCACCGGCAGACCACCCCGGGCGGCGTCCACGATCGTCTCCATCACCGGGGCGAACCGGGCGATGGCACCGCACCGCAGGTAGTCACCGTAGGAGAAGCCTCCGGGCAGGACGACCGCGTCGACACCGTGCAGCTCCGGGTCGCCGTGCCAGAGCCGGACCGGCTCAGCGCCGGCGATCCGGACGGCCCGGGCCGCGTCCCCGTCGTCGAGCGAGCCGGGGAAGGTGACAACACCGACCCGGGCGGTCACGAGCGGGCGTCCGCGGTCTCGTCGGCCTCGACCAGGCGGACGGTGAAGTCCTCGATGACCGGGTTGGCGAGTAGTTTGTCGGCAATCTCCCGAGCGCGGTCCAGGTCCGGTTCACCGGTGAACTCGATCTCGATCCGCCTGCCGATCCGAACCGAGGCGACGTCACCGACGCCGAGCCGGGGCAGCGCGTTTGCGACGGCCTGGCCCTGCGGATCAAGGATCTCGGGCTTGAGCATGACGTCGACGACGACGCGAGGCACTGGGCACTCCTGACTGTGTACGCAGTTGGGTGCCGACCCACAATGGGCGAGCGCAGCCAGCGTACCTGGCAGATATCGCCGCGGACGCACCGGCCGGGTGCAGTTCAGGCAGTGATCGACATTACTGACGCTCAGTCGGACCTGTCAGGCGCGACAGGTGGCCCTAGCAGGACATACACGGCGCAGCAGGTGGCCGAATCGTTACATTGGGCAACCTCGATGACCTCCTTGATAACGATCGCGTCGCGCCCTACTCTACATCGACGTAAGTCGATACTGCCGGCTTCGGGAACCCCCGCCGCCCGGCCCCATCCGCACCCGGCGACCCCGGGCCCGCCCCGTCCAAGGAGTCCACCCGATGCGCATCCGCCCCCTGCTCGCCGTCCTCAGCACCGCGCTGGTCGGCGCCCTCGGCGTCACGTCCGCCGCGTCCGCCGCCCCCGCCGGACCGCAACCCATCATCGGCGGCGGCACCGTCTCGTCCGCACCCTGGGCCGCCGCGGTGCTCAGCAACGGCTCGTTCACCTGCTCCGGCAGCGTCATCGCCGCGCAGTGGGTGCTCACCGCCCGGCACTGCATCAGCGGCACCATGTCGGTGCGCGTCGGAAGCGTGAACCGCACCTCCGGCGGGGTGACCCGCACGGTCAGCGCCACGTACACCCGCAACGACCTCGCGCTCATGCGGCTCTCCAGCACCGTCAGCACCTCCGCGGTGAGCCTGGCCAGCAGCAACCCGCCGATCAACTCGACGAACTCGATCTACGGCTGGGGCATGACCTGCTACAGCGGCTGCTCGGCGTCCACCCAACTGAAGACCGCCACCGTCCGGGTGACCAGCAACAGCGCCACCGACGCGTACGGCGGCCAGGCGATCCGCAGCAGCCGGATCAACGGCAACGCCTGGCGCGGTGACTCCGGCGGCCCGCAGTTCTACAACGGTCAGCAGGTCGGCGTCGCCTCCACCGCCGACGGGTCGAGCATCCAGAACTACGGCAGCGTTGCGTACAACCGGGCCTGGATCACCTCGGTGGCCGGTGTCTGACGGTTAGCGCCCCGCTCGGCGCGGATGGTCGGCCACGTGCCGGCCGTCCGCGCCGCGTCGTTTTGCAGCATCCGATCAGGTGAACAATGCACACGATCGGGTCGCGCCACTCCTGACAGCATCGGAAACGTGCTGGTCGTGACGACAGAGCAACTGCCCGGCTACGAGATCCGCCAGATTCTCGGTGAGGTGGTGTCATCGATGGCCAGGACGCGCAACCCGTACCGCGAGGGTGTGAAGAACCTGCGCGGTGGCGCGTACGACCCGATGGCCCCGGACAACCTGACCCGCTGGCGCACCGACTCGGTGGCCCGCCTCGGCGAGGAGGCCCTGCGGCTCGGCGCGAACGCGGTGATCGGCATGCGGTTCGACAGCCGGGACTGTGGCGAGATGTGGATGGAGATCTGCGCGTACGGGACGGCAGTGGTCGCCGTACCCAAGATGCCCGAGGTCATGCCAGCCGACCAGCCGGCTGTCGCAGCGGGAACCGCGGAGCCCGCAGGCTTCGCCGAGTCGCTCGGCGGCATCGCCGAACCCGCCAGCGCCCCCAACCTGAGAACCGCCGCCGAAACCCCAACCGGCGAATAACCCGGCCCCAGCCCCCTGCCCCGGCCCCTCTCACCCCGTTGATCATGAAGTTATTGCCCTACGCGCCGGCGTGTCGTGGCAATAACTTCATGATCAACACGGCGGGGCGGGGGGTGGGGGGGCGGGGTTAGAGGATGGGGGGTGGGCTGTAGGTGGCGGCGTGGGGGTGGGCTTCCACCACTGCCGTGATGCGGCGGGTCACCGCTGCCACCTGAGCTTGGGCGGCGCCCACGAAGGCGTTGCGGTCGGCGACCAGGGTGTCGATGTCGGCGCGGGACAGGCCGAGTCGGCCGTCCGCCGCCAGGCGGTCGAAGAGGTCGTTCTCCGGTGAGCCCTTCTCGCGCATCGCCAGGGCCACAGCCACCGCGTGCTCCTTGATCACCTCGTGGGCGACCTCCCGGCCGACGCCCCGCCGGACCGCCGCGACCAGGATCTTCGTGGTGGCCAGGAACGGCAGGAAGCGCTCCAGCTCCCGGTTGATCACTGCCGGGTACGCGCCGAACTCGTCGAGCACTGTGAGGAACGTCTGGAACAGCCCGTCGGCGGCGAAGAACGCGTCCGGCAGTGCCACCCGGCGGACCACCGAGCAGGACACGTCCCCCTCGTTCCACTGGTCACCGGCCAGCTCACCGACCATCGACAGGTAACCCCGGATGATCACGGCGAACCCGTTCACCCGCTCCGAGGAACGGGTGTTCATCTTGTGCGGCATCGCACTGGAACCCACCTGGCCCGGCTTGAAGCCCTCGGTCGCCAACTCCTGACCGACCATCAACCGGATCGTGGTGGCCAGCGACGACGGCGCGGCGGCGGTCTGGGCCAGCGCGGCCAGCACGTCGAAGTCGAGCGAGCGCGGGTAGACCTGCCCGACGCTGTCCAGCACCCGGGAGAAGCCCAGGTGCTCGGCGACCCGTCGCTCCAACTCGGCCACCTTGTCGGAGTCGCCGTCGAAGAGGTCGAGCTGGTCGGCGGCCGTGCCGACCGGTCCCTTGATCCCCCGCAGCGGGTAGCGGGCGATCAGCTCCTCCAGCCGCTCGTACGCGATCAGCAGCTCCTCCGCCGCTGACGCGAAGCGCTTGCCCAGCGTGGTGGCCTGCGCCGCCACGTTGTGCGAACGGCCGGTCATGACCAGCTCGGAGTGCTCGTGGGCCAGCCAGGCCAACCGGGCCAGGGTGGCCACCACCCGGTCGCGGATCAGCTCCAGTGAGGCGCGCACCTGGAGCTGCTCGACGTTCTCGGTCAGGTCCCGGGAGGTCATCCCCTTGTGCACGTGCTCGTGCCCGGCGAGCGCGCTGAACTCCTCGATCCGGGCCTTCACGTCGTGCCGGGTGACCCGCTCCCGCTCGGCGATCGAGGCGAGGTCGACCTGGTCGAGCACCCGCTCGTACGCCTCGACCACGCCATCCGGCACCGGCACGCCCAGGTCGCGCTGAGCGCGGAGAACGGCGAGCCAGAGCCGCCGCTCCATCCGGACCTTCTCCTCCGGGGACCAGAGGGCGACCAGTTCGGGCGAGGCGTACCGGTGGGCCAGCACGTTGGGGATCGTCGTCACGTGCCTCATTCTCTCCTACCCGGCGGCCGGTCCGGCCAGCAGGCCAGGGCGGGTGCCGGTGGGCCTGGTGGGCGTTTTGTCGGACGGGACGGTGCGCTACCCGCCGGTATCGGATCATGGTCTCCATCTGATCTCCGGCGAAGCCGAATCTCTTTTCACGACAGAGGGCATGCATGCGTAGAAGATCCCTCGCCGGCCTCACCGCGATCGCGGTGACCGGCGGCACCCTCCTGGCCACCGGCGCACCCGCCCAGGCAGACGACCCTGTGATGCTTCTGCACGTCAGGCAGGCCGACGCGAACTGCTCCGACCAGGGGCCCGGCTCCGACGACACGCCGTTCTGCACGATCGGTGCCGCAGCCGCCGTGGTGACCGCCCCCGGGGAGGTCTGGGTCGACGGCGGCACCTACGCCGAGCGCGTCACCATCACCAGCTCTGGCACACCAGAAGCGGGGATCGCCTTCAAGGCCCGGAATCCCCGCACACCGGTGACGCTCGTCGGGCCGAACGCCGGCCTGGTCGTCGACGGCCAGCACGACATCTATATCCAGGAAATCAATGTCAGTGGGTCTGCTGACGTGCCCGCCCTCGATCTGCGGAACGCCTCGAACGTAGTGGTCGCGGGCGGCAGATTCACCATGGCGAACGTCGCCACCGCGCCCGCCATCCAACTCGCCAATGTGACGTGGTCATGGCTGGATGGCCTCATCGCCACCGGAGCGGCGCTCGCCGACGGATTGACGATTGATGCCTCCACCAGCGACGTGCGCGTCAGCAACACGTTGGTGTCGACCGCCCCGAACCACGTCGCCGCCGATGGCGGCGTGGGCATTCGAGTCGACGGGCCGCGCAGCACGATCGTCGGCGGCGATGTTGCCGGCTTCTCCGGAGCGGCCATCTCGGTGGGCCCTGCCGCCGCCGGGACGGTGATCGCCAACAACCGGATCGGGGGCGGGATCGGGTACGGCATCCACAACCGCGGAGCCGTGGGCACGGGCATCGCCAACAACGACATCCAGGACCGCTGCCTGGGCGGCGTCCGGGTCGACGGGACGTCGTCCCAGGTCTCGGTGCAGAACAACGTGCTCCGCAACAACGGCGCCTTCAACCAGGGCTACTGCGATCCGCAGGCGCCCGAAGGCGCTGAGATCGCGGTCCACGACGTCGCGCTGAGCGGTACCGTGATCGATTACAACAACACCTGGCACCAGTCCGCGTCCGCGACCGGCTACTCGTGGAACGGAACCAGGATGGGTCTCACCCAGTTCCGCACCGTCTCCGGGCAGGCCGCACACGACCGGTACACGTCGGATGTCCGGGAGAACGTCGACTCGGCGAACTCGACGGCACCCGGCTACCAGGAGCTTGACACCAACGGCAAGCCGCGCCGGGACGATCCGGCCGTGGCGAACACCGGCGCCGGCCCGATCGCGTACGCCGACCGTGGCGCTGCTGAGTCCATCAAACACCCGGTGTCGTCCTTCGACGCCACAGTGGACCTCGCCACGAGCACTGTCAGGGTGGACGCCTCGGCCTCGACGCCGGGCTTCGTCCCGATCCGTGATTACGAGTTCCGTTGGGGCGACGGCACCTCCTCCACCAGTCAGTCACCGATCGCCACGCACAATTACACCAAGCCGGGCACCTACGACGTCACAGTCAGCCCCACAGGGACCGACGGCCTGAGCGGCAGCAGCACCGAGCAGGTCAGCGTGTTGCGGCGGACCGCGTCCGTGGGCCTGCTCGCGATGTCGAACCGTCGCTACGTGGGTACGTCCGCGCCGGTTCTGCTGCCGAACCAGGCCGGGCTTACCGCCGCCGCACAGTACGACCTGGCGGACGCCGGCAACGGCCAGGTGGCCCTCGTCGCGCGGGCCAACGGCCGTTACGTCACGCAGTCGGCCAACGAGTCCCTGAACGCCGCGGGCCAGGTGGTCGGCACCACCGAGAAGTTCACAGTCGTCCGCAACAGTGACGGCACCGTCAGTCTCAAGGCGAGCAACAACCTGTACGTCACCGCCGACGCCAGCGGCACCGTCTCGATGAGCGCCAGCCGGTCCACCATCGGCGCCTCGGAGAAGTTCGCCCAGGTCCCGGTCGCCGACGCGAACAGGTCGTTGAAGGCCAGCGTGAACGGCCGCTACGTGATAGCCGACGGTGCCGGGGTGAAGCCGCTGATCGCGAGCGCGGCGACCGTCGGTAGCTGGGAGCGGTTCGACTTCGCCGACCTCGGCAACGGCCAGGTTGCTCTCTTCGCCCGCGCCAACAGCCGTTTCGTGTCCGCCGACGGCGCAGGCGCCAAGCCGCTGATCGCGAACGGCCCGGCCGTCAGCACCTGGGAGCGGTTCACCCTGGTCCGCAACAGCGACGGCACTGTCAGCTTCAAGGCCGGCATCAACAACAAGTACGTCAGCGCCGACGGCGCGGGCAGCAAGCCACTGATCGCCAACGGCCCGGTCGTCAGCACCTGGGAGAAGTTCACCCTCGGCTGAGCCGCCTCACCACCTCGACGCCCGCCAGACCCTCGGGTCCGGCGGGCGTCGTCGTGCGGGGGCCCAGTCAGCGCAGCTCGTAGACCGTGACGCTGCCGGAGACGAGGCGTACCTGAGCCAGCCCGGCCAACGCGGGCGACACCTCGCCGGCCCGGGTGTCGGCGAACAGCCACCGGACCCGGTGGTCGGCGCGCAGACGGTCCAGGTCGGCCGTGGTGGGTGCCCGGAACACCCTCTCGTTCAGCGCGAACCGGGCCGGGTCCGGCGGATCCTGCCGTACGTATCCGAGACCCCGCCGTCCGTTGGCGGCCAGGGCGGCATCGGTGTAACCCCAGCTCTCCACCACCGTCCGGTGCCCACCCAGCCCGGTCACGCAGTAGGCGCGGGCGTCGCAGTGCGCGGTGGTCGGCACCGGACGGCAGTGCACGTTGGTGGCCACCACGTCGTCGTCCGCCGCGTGCTCGTCCAGCCACAGCGCGGCCCGCATCTCCGCCGCCGTCACAGTGGACGGCTGCGCGACAGACGCGGGCAGCCCCGGTGCGACCTGGACGTACCGGACGGCACCGTCGACGCCCCGGGCGACGCTCGCGCCCAGCAGCGCCGCCGTGACGCCGGCCAGCGCCACCGCCACGGTCCGCCGCCGCCCGCCGCCGTCCGGGCGAACCAGCAGCGCACGGACTCCGATCGCGACGAGCGCGGCCAGCAGGAGAAGGACCGCGAGCCGCAGGTACGACCGGGCGAGAACGCCCATCCAACCGGCCATGGTCGCGGTCGGCCGGGGCATCATGGGCACAAGAAGGTACGACGCCACGCCGAGCACCGCGGCGGACACCGCCACCGGCCAGGGCGGCCGTACGAGGGTGAGCAGCCACACGGTCAGCACGGCGCCGAACGGGAGCACGTCCAGCCAGAAGTAGACCTGGCTCAGCGACGGATGATGCAGGGTCCAGATGCCGCCCGCGCCGGCGAGCACCGCGCCCGACAGCAGCCAGGGTGCCGGGTCGGCACGGCGAGGCCCGGCGAGGACCAGCATGCCGATCAGCCGGGGCAACTGCACCAGCAGCCACCAGCCGAGCAGGACGAATGTCAGCAGCCAACCGGACGCCCCCGCCCTGCTCAGGCCGAACGGCAGCAGCCCGCCGCCGCGTACCCCGTCGCCCGCGCCGATGGTCTCCCGGTACTGCGGCATCGCGTGCAGGAACGCGAACGCCTGTGGGGCGAGGGTGCCCGCTCCGCCGCCGGCGAAGAGGAGATAGCCGACGCCCATCGGCACCACGAGGCAGAGCAGGGTCGCGAGCGCCGGCCAGGGCACCCGCCGGCGCTGCTGCCACCAGGTGGTGGCGACGGCCACGGCGACGCCGGCGATCAGCGGCGGCAGCGCGCTGGACTTGGCGCCGGCGCAGGCCAGCCCGAGTGCCGGCAGCAACGCCCAGGCCACGCCCAGCGGTCGCCCGCGTACGGCGTCGACGCAGATGCCGGCGAGCAGCACCAGCAGTGGCAGGACGTACGTCTGTGACGGGCTGGAGAAGGAGAATGCGAAGGCGCCGTCCGCGATGGCCGAGTTGACGGCCACCGGCATGCCGAGGCCAGCCGCCGCGCCCGCCACCGGGCCCGCCCACCAGCGGCCGGTCAGGTCCCGGGCCAGGCCGGCGGTGACCAGCACGCTGACCACGGCGACCGGCGCCAGCCACAGCCGCAGCAGGACCGTCGCGGGTGGAATACCGGTGATCATGCTGCCGGCGGCCATGTGCGCGTCGGACAGGTAGTGGTAGCGCAGCGGCTCGCCGGCCAGCTGCGGCAGTTGGAAGGGCAGGTCCCGGGTCAGCTCCTGGACCAGCGACAGGTGGTAGAGCAGATCCTGGTAGTAGCTGTGGTTCACCGGCGGGAGCGGCACCAGACGCCACTGCGCGACGGCCCACAGCAGCACGAGTAGCAGCACAGCGACGACGGACCAGTGCCAGGCGAGAGGGAGCGGCCGGCGGGCCCCGACCCGCCAGTGGCGACGTAGCCGGGGAACGGCCAGGAAGGCGAGCACGAGGGGCACCGGCCACCATCGCAGCAGGTGCTGCTGACCGGTGGCCGCGGCGGCGACCCAGACGCCGAGTTCGAGGAGCAGGCCGGTGGCCGCACCGAAGCCCAGGTCCTCCGGCAGGTTGCCGCGGCCACCGCGTACCGCCCGGTGCACCAGGGTGCCGGGTAACACCAGGGCCAACGACCAGTACGCCACGTAGCGGAGCACGTCGACGGCGGGAACGCCGGTGTACGACCAGGCGGCCGGCATCGCGGCGAGGAGCACCGCCCAGGGCAGGGCCGCGACCACGGCGGACCGGAGTGACCGGGCGGATCGTCGGTCCGGGTGCGGCGCGGGCGCCGAGGCGGGTCGGTCCACCAACCCGAGCGAGTCAGCCACCGGCACTACCCACCGGCGCGGCGGGAAACGGGGAGGTCAGCTCGGCGTCCGCCGAGTCGGCCCCGACGTGGTACGTCGGTCGACCCTGCACTGTCGCGTAGATCCGCCCGACGTACTCGCCCAGCAGGCCGAGACAGACCAGTTGCACGCCACCGAGGAGCAGGACCGCCACGAAGGTCGACGTCCAGCCCGGGATGGTCAGACCGCGCAGGTACGCCACGACGCCGAAGCCGATGAGGCCGAGGCAGGCCAGGAAGCTGATCGCTCCCAGCCAGGTGGCGAGACGCAGCGGCGCTGCGGAGAAGTTGGCGATGCTGTCCCAGGCGAGCGCGATCATCCGGGGCAGTGGATATTTCGTCTCGCCCGCCGCCCGAACCTCCCGGGAGTAGCGCACCTCCGCACTGGCGAAGCCGAGCGCGGGTACCAGCAGCCGGTAGACCGGGGTGCGTTCGGGCAGCTGACGCAGGGTCTCGATCACGTCCCGGCTGACCAGCCGGAAGTCACCGGCCTGGGCGGGCACCTCGGCGCCGACGAGCCGGCGCATCAGTTGGTAGTAGAGCTGCGCGGTGCGCCGTTTGAACATGGTGTCCGAGCTGCGGTCGGCGCGTACGCCGTACACCACATCGACGCCTTGCTCACGGGCGACCCGCAGCATCTCGGCCACCGTCTCCGGCGGGTCCTGCAGGTCGGCGTCCAGACTGACCACCCACTGCCCACGGGCGCGGTACAGCCCGGCGGTCAACGCCGCCTGGTGTCCACTGTTGCGGCGCAACTGGAGCAGGCGTAGTTGCGGCCAGCTCCGCGCATGGGTGAAGAGCACCGAGACGGTGTCGTCCCGGCTGCCGTCGTCGACGGCCACCACCTCGTACTCGACGCTGAGCGCGTCGAGCACCGGACGCAGCCGGGCGATCAGGGCCGGGATGACCGCGGCCTCGTTGTACATCGGAATGACGACAGACAGCACCAACACTTACCGGCCCCGTTCCGGACGCAGGTGTCATCGAACGCACCTCGTTCGGGGGTGCGGACGGTCACCGTTACCCGACAACCTCACGGGCTTTCAGCCACCCGTTGAACAGGACGTGAACGTCTAACTGCCGGCCGCTTCGATTCGCCGGAACCAGGACGGTCACGAGACGGGTGGCCGTTTTGTCACCCAGGTCAGCACCTCACTTGTCGATCATGCAGAATCGCCTTATCTGACCTCCGGCGTCGCCGGATCCTCCTCCTTTCCGAGGCCAGCATGCGCAAATCCTTCTTCGCCGGTCTCGCGACCGCAGTACTTACCAGTGGCACCCTGGTGGGCACCGCGCTGCCCGCCCAGGCGGCCGCTCCGACGACGCTCTACGTCCGGCAGAATGCCGCCACTGGCTGCTCGGACCAGTTCCCGGGCACCTTGGAGCAGCCGTTCTGCACCATCGGAGCCGCAGCGGCGATCGTCACCGGCGGGCAGACCGTCGACATCGGCGGCGGCAACTACCCGGAGCGCGTCACGATCGGCACGTCCGGCACGCCTGAGCAGCCGGTAACCTTCCTCACCACCTCCAGTTCCGCGGCGACCCTGATCGGCGCGACGGCGGGCTTCGTGATCGACGGCCAGCACGACGTGGTGCTCCAGAACCTCCGCGTCGACGGGTCGGGCGACGTGCCGGCCCTGGACGCGCGCAACTCCTCGGGCCTCACCATCCGGGGCGGCACCTACGGCCTGAAAATAACCGCGACGTCACCGGTGATCCGGTTTGCCGGCGTGACCAGCTCGAGCCTGTCGAAGATCACCGTCAGTGGGTTGACCGCCAGCGTCGGCATCAGCATGGACGCCGCCAGCAGTGACGTGGCCATCCAGGACACGAGCGTGCAGGGCTATGCCAACTACATCCTCTCCGACAACACGATCGGCGTCCGGATCGACGGGCCGCGCAACTCGTACATCGGTGGCAGCATCGCCGGCTTCACCAACGCGGCGATCATGCTCGGGCCCACCGCGGCCGGCACTGTGGTGGCCAACAACGTGATTTCCGGGGGCGCCGGCCACGGTGTGCACAACAACGGGGCCACCGGCACGGCCATCGCCAACAACACCATCAATAACCGCTGCCAGGACGGCATCCGCGTCGACGGAGCCTCGTCCGGCGTCTCCGTACAGAACAACGTGCTCGCTCTGAACGGTTACTTCGATCTGGCTTACTGCGACAGCAAGGTGCTGGACGGGGTCGAAATCGGCGTCTACGGCGGTGCCGTCGGAAAGACGGTGGTCGACTACAACAACGCGCACCACTACGACAACGACTCACCGGAGATCTACGCCTGGAACACCCGGATGTCGCTGGCCGCGTTCCGGGCCGCCTCCGGCCAGGCCGCCCACGACCGCGAGACGGGGCAGGCCCGGGACAACATCGACTCGGCGAACTCGGCCGCGCCCGGTTACCCGACCCTCGCCCGCGGCGGCGCGCCGCGCATCGACGACCCGGGCGTGCCGAACACCGGTGCCGGCCCGGTCACGTACGCCGACCGTGGCACCACCGAAGCCGTCCGCAGCCCGGAGGTGCGGTTCGACGTCGCCATGAACATCCAGGCGCGCTCGGTGACTGTGGACGCGTCCGCCTCCCTCCCCGGCCTCAACCCGATCGAGTCCTACCGGTTCACATTCGGCGACGGCAGCACCGTCACCCAGACGAGCCCGATCGCCACGCACACCTACGCGAACCCGGGCGGCTACCAGATCGGCGTCACCGTCACTGGCACCGACGGTCGGTCGGGGACTTACAGCAGGCGGATCAGCATGCTGCGGCCGACCGGGACCGTTGGTCTGCGGGCCCTGTCGAACCGCCGCTACGTGAGTTACGAGACCGGCTTCGGGCTTCGACCGAACCAGGCCGAACCGACTACGATCGCGCAGTTCGACCTGGCGGACGCCGGCAACGGCAAGGTCGCCCTCTTCTCTCGGGCGGCCGGGCGCTACGTCGCCATCTCCCAGTTCGACCTCGCCACGTTGACAGCGGACAGCGTCGTCGTGGACGTACGCGAGATGTTCAAGCTGGTGCGCAACGGCGACGGCACCATCAGCCTCCAGGCCCCCATCACCAGTAAATACGTGACCGCCGACGTCAACAGCGCCGTTCCGATGAGCGCCAGCCAGTCCACCATCGGCACCTGGGAGAAGTTCCTCCAGGTCGTCGTACCGGACGCGAACCGGTCCCTGAAGGCGCAGGTCAACGGTCGCTTCGTCAGCGCCGACGGCGCTGGCGCCAAGCCGCTGATCGCGAGCGCGCCGACCGCCAGCACCTGGGAGCGGTTCGACGTGGTGGATCTCGGCAACGGGCAGGTCGGCCTCCTCGCCCGTGTCAACAACCGTTACGTGTCCGCCGACGGCGCTGGC
>NZ_JBEZFO010000002.1:0-409528 GCF_040649495.1 Micromonospora sp. NPDC048947 | reverse complement strand
CGCCAAGCCGCTGATTGCGGGCGCGGCGACCGCCAGCACCTGGGAGCGGTTCACAATGGTCCGCAACAGCGACGGCACTGTCAGCTTCAAGGCCGCCGTCAACAACAAGTACGTCAGCGCCGACGGCGCGGGCAGCAAGCCACTGATCGCCAACGGCCCGGTCATCAGCTCCTGGGAGAGGTTCACCCTCGGCTGAGCCCCTACCGCACTGTCGACGCCCGCCAGACCCTCGGGTCCGGCGGGCGTCGCCGTGCGGGGGCACAGTCAACGCCGCGACCAAGACCACAACGAGGCAGGTGGCCGTTTTGTCACCCGGGTCAGCGCCTCGCCTGTCGATCATGGAAGATCACCCGTATCTGACTCCCGGCGTCGCCGGATCCTCCTCATCTTCGAGGCCAGCATGCGTAAATCCTTCTTCGCCGCCTTGGCGACCGTCGTACTGACCGGTGGTGCTCTGGTGGGCACCGCGCTGCCCGCCCAGGCGGACGCTCCGACGACGCTCTACGTCCGGCAGAACTCCGCCACCGGTTGCTCCGACCAGTTCCCGGGGACCTTGGCGCAGCCGTTCTGCACCATCAGCGCCGCCGCCGCAGTGGTCACGGCCGGCCAGTCGGTGGACGTCGGCGGCGGTAACTACCGAGAGCGCGTCACGATCCCCACGTCCGGCACTCCTGAGCAGCCGGTCACCTTCTTCGCCAGTTCCGGGGCGACCCTGATCGGCGCGACGGCCGGCTTCGTGATCGACGGTCAGCACGATGTCGTACTCCAGAATCTCCGCGCCAACGGGTCGGCAAGCGCGCTTCCCGGCCTCGACCTGCGCAACTCCTCGCGGATCACCATCGAGGGCGGCACCTTCGCGATGGACACCTCCTCGACCGCACCCGCGGTCCAGTTGGTCGGCGTCACCACGTCCACACTGAGACGGTTCACCGTCAGCGGGTCGACGCTGACCGCCGGGGTCACCATCGACGCCGCGAGCAGCGACGTGCTGATCAAATCCGCGAACGTGTCCAGCAGCACCGCGTACCAGACACCCACCGGCAGCGTCGGCGTTCAGGTCGACGGCCCGCGAGTCAGCATCCTCGACAGCAGGGTCAGCGGCTTCACCGGAGCGGCAGTCGCCATCGGGGTGGGCGCGGTCGACACGGTGGTGGCCAACAACCAGATCGATGGTGGTCGCGGTCACGGGGTGCACAACAACGGTGGCACCGGCACGGCGATCGCCAACAACACCATCAAGGACCGCTGCCGCGACGGAATTCGGGTCGACGGAGCTTCGTCCGGCGTCTCAGTGCAGAACAACGTGCTGTTCACGAACGGCTTCTTCAGTCAGGGCTACTGCGACCCGGCGTTCCTCGACGGTGTCGAGATCGGCGTCTACGGCGGGGCCGTCGGGAAGACTGTGGTCGACTACAACAACGCCCACCACTACTACGGCAACTCCCCGCAGATCTACGCCTGGAACACCCGGATGAGCCTCGTCGCGTTCCGGGCCGCCTCCGGCCAGGCCGCGCACGACCGCGAGACGGGGCAGGCCGGGTACAACATCGACTCGGCAAACTCGGCCGCCCCCGGCTACCCGACCCTCGACCGCGCCGGCTCGCCGCGCATCGACGACCCGAGCATGCCGAACACCGGTGCCGGTCCGGTCCCCTACGCCGACCGTGGTGCCGTGGAGACCGTCCGCGCCCCGGTGGTGTCGTTCGACGTCGTCCTGAATCTCCAGGCGCAGTCGGTGACCGTGGACGCGTCCGCCTCCACCCCCGGCCTCAACCCGATCGCGTCCTACTCGTTCTCGTTCGGCGACGGCAGCGTCGTCACCCAGACGAGCCCGATCGCCTCGCACACCTACGCGAACCCGGACCGCTACCAGATCACCGTCACTGTCACTGGCACTGACGGTCGGTCGGCGGCCCACAACAGGCTGATCACCGTGCTGCGGCCGACCGGGACCGTTGGTTTGCGCGCCCTGTCCAACCGCCGCTACGTGAGTTACCAGAGCGGCTTCGGGCTTCGACCGAACCAGGCCGAACCGACTACGATCGCGCAGTTCGACCTGGCAGACGCCGGCAACGGCAGGGTCGCCCTCTTCTCCCGGACGGCCGGGCGCTACGTCGCCGTCTCCCAGTTCGACCTCGCCACGTTGACAGCGGACAGCATGGTCGTGGACGTACGCGAGATGTTCACGCTGGTGCGAAACAGCGACGGCACCATCAGCCTCCAGGCCCCCGTCACCAGCCAGTACGTGACAGCCGATTCCAGCGGCGCCCTTGCGATGAGCGCCAGCCGGCCCACCATCGGCACCTGGGAGAAGTTCCTCCTGGTCGTCGTACCGGACGCGAACCGGTCCCTGAAGGCCCTGGTCAACGGTCGCTTCGTCAGCGCCGACGGCGCGGGAACCAAGCCGTTGATCGCGAGCGCGGCGACAGCTAGCAGTTGGGAGCGGTTCGACGTGGTGGATCTCGGCAACGGGCAGGTTGGGCTCCTCACCCGCGTCAACAACCACTTCGTGTCCGCCGACGGCGCAGGCAGCAAGCCGCTGATCGCGAACGCACCGACGGCCAGCACCTGGGAGCGGTTCACAATGGTCCGCAACAGCGACGGCACCGTCAGCTTCAAGGCCGGCATCAACAACAAGTACGTCAGCGCCGACGGCGCGGGCAGCAAGCCACTGATCGCCAGCGGCCCGGTCGTCAGCACCTGGGAGAAGTTCACCCTCGGCTGAGCCCTACCGCACTGTCGACGCCCGCCGGAACCCTCAAGTCCGGCGGGCGTCGCCTTGCACACACCGGCGGAGTGGCCGTTTTGTCACTGCGGTCAGCGCCTCAATCGGCCGGTGATGCATGATCACCTTTATCTGACTCCCGGCGACCGCCGGCTCCTCCTCATCCCCGAGGCAAAGCATGGGCAAATCCCTCCTTTCCGGTCTCGCGACCGTCGTGCTGACCGGTGGTGCCCTGGTGGGCACCATCGTGCCGGCCCAGGCGGACGCTCCGACGACGCTCTACGTCCGGCAGAACCCCGCCACCGGCTGCTCCGACCAGTTCCCGGGCACGTTGACGCAGCCGTTCTGCACCATCGGTGCCGCGGCTGCGGTGGTCACGGCCGGCCAGTCGGTGGACGTCGGCAGCGGCAACTACCGGGAACGCGTCACGATCCCCACGTCCGGCACGCCCGAGCAACCGGTCACCTTCTTCGCCAGTGGCGTGGCAACTCTGATCGGCGCGACCGCCGGCTTCGTGATCGACGGCCAGCACGATGTCGTACTCAAGAATCTGCGCACCATTGGGTCGACCAGCGTGCTGCCCGGCCTCGACCTGCGCAACTCCTCGCGGATCACCATCCAGGGCGGCAACTTCGCGATGGACACCTCCTCGACCGCGCCCGCCGTCCGGTTGGCCGGTGTCACCAGGTCGACATTGAAGCAGATCAACGCCAGCGGGCCGACCCTGAACGCTGGAATCATCATCGACGCCGCGAGCAGCGACGTGCTGGTCAGATCCGTGAACGTATTGAGCAGCGCCGGGTACCGGACACCCTCCGACGGCGTCGGCGTTCGGGTCGACGGGCCGAGAGTCAGCATCCTCGACAGCAAGGTCAGCGGTTTCACCGCAGCGGCAGTCGCCATCGGGGTGGGCGCGGTCGACACTGTGGTGGCCAACAACCAGATCGACGGTGGCCCCGGCCACGGCGTGCACAACAACGGTGCCGCCAACACGGCGATCACCAACAACACGATCCGCAACCGCTGCCGCGACGGGATCCGGGTCGACGGAACTTCGCCCGGCGTCTCCGTGCAGAACAACGTTCTCACCACGAACGGCTTCTTCAGCCAGGGCTACTGCGACCCGGCCTTTCTCGACGGTGTCGAGATCGGGGTCTACGGCGGGGCCGTCGGAAAGACCAAGGTCGACTACAACAACGCCCACCACTACTACAGCGACTCCCCGCAGATTTACGCCTTGAACACCCGGATGAGCCTCGCCGGTTTCCGGGCCGCGTCCGGGCAGGCCGCACACGACCGGGAGACGGGACAACCACGAGACGACATCGACTCGGCGAACTCCGCGGCCCCCGGGTTCCCGGCACTCGACCGCATCGGCACCCCGCGCATGGACGACCCGGCCGTGGCGAACACCGGTGCCGGCCCGACCACCTACGCCGACCGTGGCGCGGTGGAGACCATCAGGCCGCCGGCAGCGTCGTTCGGCGTCAGCATCGATCTCGGAGCGCTCTCGGTGAAGCTGGACGCCTCCGCGTCGAAGCCAGGCTTCCATCCGATCAAGTCCTACCGGTTCGAGTTCGGTGACGGGTCCGGGGTCACCCAGAGCACGCCGGTGGCCTCGCACACGTACGCCAAACCGGGCACCTACAGCCTCAGCGTCGAGGTGACCGGAACCGACGGTCGGACGAACACCAGCACCCAGCGGGTCAGCGTCCTGCGACGGACCGCGACGGTGGGTCTCCTCGCTCTCGCCAACCGCCGCTACGTCGACGGGTACGGCACGCCTACCGGTCTCGTGCCGAGCAGGCCCGAGTTCGGCCTCGCCACGCAGTTCGACCTCACCGACGCAGGCGGTGGCCAGGTCGCACTCTTTTCTTACGTCACGGGGCGGTACGTCAGCCGGACCTACAGCGGCGGCCCGGACTCGCTGCACGCCATGAGCCAGGTCGTGGACGCTCCGGAGCGGTTCAACATCAACCGGAACAGCGACGGCAGCGTCAGCCTCAAGGCCGACAACGGCCTGTACGTCACCGCCGATCCCAGCGGCGCCGTGCCGCTGGCCGCCACCCGACCGACGATCGGCACCTGGGAGAAGTTCCACCAGGTCAAGGCCACCGACGCCAACCGGACGTTGAAGGCGCGGGTCAACGGCCGCTACGTCAGCGCCGACGGCGCGGGCAGCAAGCCACTGATCGCCAACGGCCCGGCGGTCAGCCTCTGGGAGCGGTTCGACGTGGTGGATCTCGGCAACGGGCAGGTCGGCCTCCTCGCCCGTGTCAACAACCGTTACGTGTCCGCCGACGGCGCTGGCGCCAAGCCGCTGATTGCGGGCGCGGCGACCGCCAGCACCTGGGAGCGGTTCACAATGGTCCGCAACAGCGACGGCACTGTCAGCTTCAAGGCCGGCATCAACAACAAGTACGTCAGCGCCGACGGCGCGGGCAGCAAGCCACTGATCGCCAACGGCCCGGTCGTCAGCACCTGGGAGAAGTTCACCCTCGGCTGAGTCCCAACCGCACTATCGACGCCCGCCGGGACCTTCGGGTCCGGCGGGCGTCGCCTTGCACACTCCGCTCAGCGCTCCAGGATGGCCGTCACGCCCTGACCACCGGCGGCGCAGATGGAAATCAGTCCACGCCCGCTGCCCCGCTCGGCCAGCAGCTTGGCCAGGGTCGCCACGATCCGGCCACCGGTGGCGGCGAACGGGTGCCCGGCGGCCAGCGACGAACCGTTGACGTTGAGCCGGTCGGTGTCGATCGCGCCCAGCGGGGCGTCCAGGCCCAGCCGGTCCTTGGCGAACTCCGGCGACTCCCAGGCGGCGAGGGTGGCCAGCACCTGCGACGCGAACGCCTCGTGAATTTCGTAGTAGTCGAAGTCCTGCAACGTCAGCCCGGCACGGGCCAGCATCCGGGGCACCGCGTACGCGGGTGCCATCAGCAACCCCTCGTCGCCGTGCACGAAGTCCACCGCCGCCGTCTCCGACCAGCTGAACCAGGCGAGCACGGGCAGGTGGTGCGCCGCCGCCCACTCCTCGCTGGCCAGCAGCACAGTGGACGCGCCGTCGGTGAGGGGTGACGAGTTGCCGGCAGTCATGGTGGCGTGCTCGGCGTCCGGGCCACGGGTGCCGAAGACCGGTTTCAGCGAGGCGAGCTTCTCCAGGGTGCTGTCCGGGCGCAGGTTCGCATCCCGGGTGAGCCCCAGGTACGGCGTCATCAGGTCGTCGAAGAAACCCCTGTCGTACGCGGCGGCGAGGCGCTGGTGTGAGCGCAGCGCCAACTCGTCCTGGGAGCGCCGGTCGATCTGCCAGCGCACTGCGGTCCGGGCGGCGTGGTCGCCCATGGACAGGCCGGTACGCGGCTCGGCGTTGCGCGGGATCTCCGGCTTGAACGGCTGAGACGGGCGCAGCTTCGCCGCGATCTTGAGCCGTTCGCCCAGCGTACGGGCCGAGTTGAGCTTGAGCAGCGTGCGGCGCATGTCCTCGTTGACGGCGAGCGGGGCGTCGGAGGTGGTGTCGACACCGCCGGCGATGCCCACGTCGAGCTGACCGAGGGCGATCTTGTTGGCGACCAGGATGGTCGCCTCCAGGCCGGTGCCGCAGGCCTGCTGGATGTCGTACGCCGGGGTGTGTGGGTCGAGTCGGGAGCCGAGGACCACCTCGCGGGTGAGGTTGAAGTCGCGGGAGTGTTTGAGCACCGCCCCGGTGACCACCTCGCCGATGCGCTGCCCGGCGAGCCCGTAGCGGGCGATCAGGCCGTCGAGCGCCGCGCCGAGCAGGTCCGCGTTCGATGCGTCCGCGTAGCGGGAATTGGAGCGGGCGAAGGGGATGCGGTTGCCCCCGATGACCGCGACCCGCCGGATGCTCTGCACGATCCGCCTCCTCGACATGTGTTGCTCGAACCCTACTCGCCAGTAGGCTACGCCCATGACCGACAGGTACGCGAGCTTCGTCCAATCGGCCGCCGGCCGCGCGCTGGTCAAGCGCCTCGGGCTGCCCGACCCGCCCCGACTGCGCCGGCACCATCCCGGCGACCCGCTGCTGGCCGGCCCGGCCCTGCTCGGCGCGTCCACCGGCGGCCGGCTCGCCGAGCCGGTTGCCAAGATCCTGACCGCCGCCGGGGTCGAGCTGGCCGACCCGGCCGCCCCCGCCGAATGGGCGCAGGATGCGCCGCCGGCCCGTTCGCACGGCGACACCCCGCAGCGGTACGGGGCGCTGCTCTTCGACGCCACCGGCATCACCGACTCCACCGAGCTGCGCCAGCTCTACGACTTCTTCCACCCGCAGGCCCGGGCGGTGCTGCCCAGCGGCCGGGTGATCGTGCTGGGCACCCCGCCGCAGGAGTGCCCGACACCCCGCGAGGCGACCGCCCAGCGCGCCCTCGAAGGGCTGGTCCGCAGCATCGGCAAGGAGTTCGGCCGGGGCACTACGGCGCAACTCGTCTACGTGACCCGCGACGCCAGCGACGCCGGCACCCGCACGAGCCTCGAATCGACACTCCGGTTCCTGCTGTCCGGCCGGTCCGCGTACGTGTCGGGGCAGGTCATCCGGGTCGGCGGCGGCGCGGCGAGCGTCCCGGCCGACTGGGACCGCCCGCTGGACGGGCAGGTGGTGCTGGTCACTGGCGCCGCGCGGGGCATCGGTGCGGCGCTGGCGAAGGTGCTCGCCCGCGACGGCGCGCAGGTCGTGGCCCTCGACATTCCGGCCGCCGGTGACGCGCTCGCGGCGGTGGCGAACGACATCGGCGGCACCGCCGTCCAACTCGACCTGACCGCGCCGGACGCGCCGACCCGACTCGCCGAGCACCTGGCCAGCCGGCACGGCCGGGTCGACGTGGTGGTGCACAACGCCGGCATCACCCGGGACAAGACGCTCGGCCGGATGGACGCCGACCGGTGGGACCAGGTGATCGACGTCAACCTCTCCAGCCAGGAGCGGATCAACGACGTGCTGCTGGAGCGGGAGCTGATTCCGGCCGGCGGGCGGATCATCTCGGTCTCGTCGATCGCCGGGATCGCCGGCAACCGGGGGCAGACCAACTACGCCACCAGCAAGGCCGGCGTGATCGGGCTGGTGGACTCACTCGCGCCGGCCCTGCGGGAGCGCGGGATCAGCGTCAACGCGGTGGCCCCCGGATTCATCGAGACCCGGCTGACCGCGCGCATCCCGCTGGTGGTTCGCGAGGCGGGCCGGCGGATGAACAGCCTGGCCCAGGGCGGGTTGCCGGTGGACGTGGCCGAGACGATCGGCTGGCTGGCCTGGCCGGCCAGCGGCGCGGTCAGCGGAAACGTGGTCCGGGTCTGCGGCCAGAGTCTGCTGGGGGCGTGATGGGGGCGGGGCCGGAGTCGGACAGCCGCAGCCGGGTCGAGTTGCACCGGATGCCGGCGGTCGGGGCGCTGCACCGACGGGCGTTGCTCGGTGCGCTTCCGGGCCTGGGCGGTGGGCGGCGCGGGCCCGACCTGCCGGCGGTCGAGTTGGCGGTGGCCGGGGTGAGCGTCGACCGGGCGACGTTGGCCGACTACGACCGGGTCTGCGGGTTCCGGCTAACCGACCGGCTGCCCGCGACGTTTCCCCACGTCATGGGCTTTCCGCTGACCCTGCGCCTGATGACAGCGCCGGACTTCCCCCTCCCGCTGATCGGCCTGGTGCACGTCGGCAACCGGATCACCGCGCACCGCCCGATCACCGCCGACGAGACGATCGACTTCACCACGTACGCGGAGAACCTGCGCCCCCACGACCGGGGACGGCAGGTGGACGTGGTGCTGGTCGGCTCGGTCGACGGGACGGAGGTGTGGCGCGGCGTCTCGACGTACCTCGGTCGGGAGCGCAAGCCGGGCGGACGCGAGCCCGGCGAACGTCCCGCGGCACCGGCTGCCACCGCCCGCTGGCCTGTGGAACCGCGCATCGGTGCGGAGTACGCGCGGGTCTCCGGCGATCACAACCCGATCCACACCTCGCGGCTCGGGGCGCGGCTGTTCGGCTTCCACCGGCCGATCGCGCACGGCATGTGGAGCAAGGCGCGCTGCCTGGCCGCGCTGGAGGCCCGGCTGCCGGACGCGTACACGGTCGAGGTCGCCTTCAAGCTGCCCGTGCCGCTGCCGAGCACCGTGAGCTTCGCGCTCCTGCCGGACGGCGGGTTCGCCCTGCACGACCCGCGGGGCCGACCCCACCTGACGGGCGTCGTGCGCTGAGCGCACCGCACCGTCTCGTGCGCTGAGTTGGTCCTGCCCTTGGCAGGCGCGCACTTCTGCGCTAAGTTGCTCTCACAGCGAGATGTTCTCAGAGTGAGAGAGACGCGATGAACGAGCAGGAGTTCCTGGCCGCGTACGACCCCCGGGCCTATCCGTCGGTCGCGGTGACAGTCGACGTGGTGGCGCTGACCATCCGCGACGGCGCACTGCACCTGCTGCTGATCCGGCGGGGCGAGGCACCCTTCGCGGGGCACTGGGCGCTGCCCGGAGGCTTCGTCCTCCCCGACGAGGACCTGACGCCTGGCGCCCGACGGGAGCTGGCCGAGGAGACCGGGCTCGGCGGCGAGGCGCTGCGCCGCGTACACCTGGAGCAGTTGGGCAGCTACGGCGCTCCCGACCGTGACCCGCGCATGCGGGTCGTCTCGATCGCCCACCTCGCGTTCGCCCCCGACCTGCCGGACCCGGCCGCCGGCAGCGACGCCGACGAGGCGATCTGGCTCCCGGTGACCGCGTTGACCAGCCGGCAGCTCGCCTTCGACCACGGCCGGATCATCGACGACGCGTTGGAACGGGCCCGCTCCAAGCTGGAGTACACCCCGCTCGCCACCCGCTTCCTCGCCGCCGAGTTCACGATCAGCGAACTGCGCGCCGTCTACGAGACGGTCTGGGGGCACCCGCTGCACGCCGGCAACTTCCACCGCAAGGTGCTCTCCGTGCCGGGCTTCGTGGAGAGCACCGGTGCCAGCACCGAGCGCGGCGGTGCCCGCGGCGGCCCGCGCGCCCGGCTCTACCGGGCCGGCGACGCCCACCTGCTGCACCCGGCGCTGCTGCGCCCCGCCCGCGAGGAGACGATGCGGTGAGGGCCACGGAGGCCATCCGCCTGGTCGCGGCCGCCCGCACCGACGCGGACCTGTTCGGCGCCGACCAGCCGGCCCACCGCTACCGCGAGCTGGTAGCGGCCCTGCACCCCGACCGCCTGCCGACCAACTCGGCGGTACGCGCCGAAGCCCTCGACGCGTTCATCCACGTCACCACCCGGTGGCAGGCACGGCAGACCACAGTCCTCGGCGACTACCGGCTCGGCGCGCCGGCCCACTCGGGTGACCTGGCCGACCTCTACGACGTCGGCGACGACCGGCTGCTGAAGCTCCCCCGACGGCCCACCGACAACGACCTGATGGCCCGCGAGGCGCACGCCCTGCGCACCATCGCCGAGCGCGGCGACCCGCGCTACCTGCCGTACGTGCCCCGGCTGGTCGACGAGTTCAGGCACCGCGACGCCAGCACCGGAGCGGAACGACGGATCAACGTGCTCGCCACCGCACCCGGCCTGCACGACCTTGAGGAGGTGCGGCGCGCGTACCCCGACGGGCTGGACGCCCGGGACGTCGCCTGGATGTGGCGGCGGCTGCTGGTGGTGCTCGGCCTGGCCCACCGGGCGGGCGTGGTGCACGGCGCGGTAGTGCCCCGACACGTGCTGATCGAGCCGGACGCCCACGGCGTGGTGCTGATCGACTGGTGTTTCTCCGCTGCCGTCGGGAGCACGATCCCGGCGGTCGTACCCGGCCACGGCTGGGACCCGGAGGAAGTCACCAAGAAGCAGCGGTGCGGCCCGGGCACCGACATCGCGATGGCCAGCCACTGCATGAGCTGGCTGATGGGGCCGCGCGCCCCCCGCGAGCTGCACACCTTCGCACAGGGCTGCCGGCAACGGTCAGTGGACGCCCGGCCCGACGACGCCTGGCGCCTGCTGCGCGAGCTCGACCAGGTGCTGGACCGGCTCTACGGGCCACGCACCTTCCGACCCTTCATCCTCACCCCCTAAGGAGCTGTCATGGGCAGTGGAATCTGGTCCACCGACGTGTACGACGCCGCCGACCGCTACCGCCGGTCCACCGGCAGGAGCGCCTTCTCCTACAGCGACAGCGGGGCGCGCACCGTGCACCCCGCGCTCGACCCCAGGGACACGACCCGGGAGAGCCGCGACTCCGACGAGCACCCCCGGTCGACGCCCGTCGCGGTGCTCTTCGACGTGACCGGCTCGATGCGCACCGTGCCGCGGGTCCTGCAGACCAAGCTGCCGCAACTGCTCGGGCTGCTGCAACGGCAGGGCTACGCCAGCGACCCGCAGATCATGTTCGGTGCCATCGGCGACGCCACCTGCGACCGGGTGCCGTTGCAGGTGGGCCAGTTCGAGTCGGACAACCGGATGGATGACGACCTCGGCCGGATCGTGCTCGAAGGCGGTGGCGGCGGGCAGATGAGCGAGTCGTACGAACTGGCCATGTACTTCATGGCCCGGCACACCGTCACCGACAACTGGGAGAAGCGCGGCCGGCGCGGTTACCTGTTCATCATCGGCGACGAGCTGGCGTACCAGCGGGTGAAGGCCCGGGAGGTGGCCGGCCTGATCGGGGACGACCTCTCCGAGGACGTGCCGCTGCGGCAGGTGGTCGACGAGGTGACCCGCCGCTGGGACACCTACTACCTGCTCCCCGCCGGCAGCCACTACGCCGGCAACGCGAAGGTGCTCGACTTCTGGCGGGACCTGTTCGGGCAGAACGCCGTGGTGCTCGACGACCTCGACGCGGTCTGCGAGACCATCGCGCTCACCATCGGCCTCGGCGAACAGGCCATCAACCTGGACGAGGGCCTACGCGACCTGGACCGCGCCGGCTCCGGCGCCACCGGGACCGTGTCGAAGGCGCTGGCCCGCCTCGGCCGGGAACGGCGGGCCGAGGTGTCGACGCTGCCGACGTTCACCGACACGGCCAGCGGGGTGACCCGGCTGTGAACCACGTGGCGGTGGTCGACCTCGGCTACGGCGACGCCGGCAAGGGCACTGTCGTGGACTGGCTCTGCGCCACCCGTGGAGTGCACACCGTGGTCCGCTTCAACGGGGGCGCGCAGGCGGCACACAACGTCGTGCTGCGCGACGGGCGGCACCACACGTTCGCACAGTTCGGCGCCGGCACCTTCCATCCCGGTGTGCGTACGCACCTGTCCCGGCACGTGGTGGTGGACCCGCTGGCGTTGGCCGCCGAGGCCGACCACCTCGCCACTGTCGGGGTGCCCGACGCGCTCGACCGGCTGACAGTCGACGGGGACGCGCTGCTCGCCACCCCGTACCACCGGGCCGCCAACCGGGCCCGCGAGATCGCCCGGGGAGCCGACCGGCACGGCTCCTGCGGGCTGGGGGTGGGCGAGGCCGTCGCGTACGGTCTCGCCCACCCCGACGACGCGCCCCGGGTCGCCGACTGCCACAGCCCGGCACTGCTGCGCCGCAGGCTGACCACACTGCGGGACCGGCTGACAGCCGAGCTGGGCCCGCTGGACGCGCCACCGGTCGACGACTGCCTGCCCGCGTTCACCGGCTTCGCCGGGCGGGTCGCGATCGTCGACGGGAGCTGGCTGGCCCTGGCGCTGCGCACCGGGACCTGCGTCTTCGAGGGTGCGCAGGGGGTGCTGCTCGACGAGTGGCACGGCTTCCACCCGTACACGACGTGGAGCACCACCACGTTCGCCAACGTCGACAGCCTCCTCGCCGAGGCGGGCCGGCCCGGCGACGTGACCCGGATCGGGGTGCTCCGGGTGGTCACCACCCGGCACGGGCACGGTCCGTTGGTGACCGAGGACCCGAGCATGCCGTTCACCGACCGGCACAACGCCACGAACCCGTGGCAGGGCCGGTTCCGGTTCGGCCACTTCGACGCGGTCGCCCACCGGTACGCCCTCGCCGCGGCCGGCGGCGTCGACGGCCTGGCAGTGACCCACCTCGACCTGGCCGGCCCCGACCTGCGGATCTGCCGCCGCTACGACACCACCGAGCGGCTCACCCCGGGCCCGCCCGGCGACCTGGACCGGCAGGCCGCGCTCACCGCCCGCCTACTGCGCTCCCGCCCGGTGTACGACGACCCGCCGACGGACTGGGCCGAGGCGGTCGGCGCGGAGCTGGACGCACCGGTGGTGCTGACCTCGCACGGCCCCACCGCCGACGACAAGACCTCACACGGCCCGCTGCTCACCCCACCGGCGCTGGTTCACTCGGTCTGACCCACCCACCCCACCCCACCCCGCCCCGCCGCAACCCGTCGATCTTGCACTTTCGGTTGTTGTTCTGCGGCTTTTGCAGGGATTGGTTAGCGCCCAAAGTGCAAGATCGGCGCGGGGAGAGGTGGGGTTATCCCGCGGCTTCGGCCACCGGGCGGGTCGCACCCGGCGAGCATGGGGGAATGGATTCCGCGCTCGACCTGCTCCGACAGCTGGTCACCTCACCGTGGGTGTACCTGCTGATCTTCGGGCTCACGGCGGTCGACGCGTTCTTCCCGGCCGTACCCGGCGAGGCGGCCGTCATCACCGCCGCCGTGCTCTCCACCAGCGGAAATCCCAAGCTGGCGGCGGTTGTCGCCGCCGCTGCGGTGGGCGCCTGCGCCGGTGACCACGTCTCGTACGCCATCGGGCGCGGTGGCGGCGCGAGACGCCTCGCCGGGTTTCCCGACGGCAGCCGCCGACGAGCCAGCTCGGAGTGGGCCCGGCGCGCGCTGAACCGGCGCGGCGGGCTGATCCTGACCACCTCCCGGTATCTGCCGGGCGGGCGGACCGCCGTCACCCTCACCATGGGCGCGGTGCGCTATCCCCGCCGGTCGTTCCTGCTGTACGACGCGATAGCGGCGGTCACCTGGGCCCTGTACTGCGGGCTGCTCGGCTACTTCGGTGGGCTGGCCTTCGAACGGCACCCCGTCAAGGGTGTCCTCGCCGGGATCGGCCTGTCGGTGATCGTCACGCTGGGCATCGAGGGCGTCCGTTGGCTGCGCCACCGGGCCCGCCGCCGCGCCGCCGCCACCACCGACCGGGCCGGCTCGACCTGACACCCGTCACAGCAGGTCGGCGTCGTGCACCAGGATGGCCAGCTGCACCCGGTTCCCCGCGTGGAGTTTCGCCAGCGCCCGGCTGACGTGTGCCTTGACGGTGGCCTCGCTCATCGTCAGCCGCCGGGCGATCTCCGCGTTGCCGTGCCCGCGCGCCACCTCCCGGACGATCGCCAGCTCCCGCCCGGTCAGCGGTGCGAGCCGCTCACGGGCCGCGTCCCGGCGGGCCGGACCACGCTCGGCGAACGAGCTGATCAGGCGGCGGGTCACCGTCGGGGCGAGCATCGCGTTGCCGGCGGCCACCGTCCGAACGGCGGCGGCCAACTCGCGGGGCGGGGTGTCCTTGAGCAGGAAGCCGACAGCCCCGGCCCGCAGCGCCCGGTGCACGTACTCGTCGAGGTCGAAGGTGGTCAACATGATCACCTTCGGGCCGACGGCGACCACCGCGGGCGCGACGGTCAGCCCGTCGACGCCCGGCATCCGCACGTCGAGCAGTACCACGTCGGGGCGTAACCGCTGGGCCTGATCCAGCGCGCCGACGCCGTCGGCCGCCTCGCCGACGACAGTGATGTCCTCAGCCGCCTCAAGGATCAGCCGCAGCCCGGCCCGAACAAGCTGCTCGTCGTCGACCACCACCACCCGGATCACGCCGCACCCGCCAGCGGGATCAGGGCCCGGACCAGGAAGCCGCCGTCCACGGGAGCTGCCTCCAACCGGCCGCCGAGCAGCTCCACCCGCTCACGCAGCCCGAGCAGCCCCTGCCCGGCACCCGGCAGCCCCGACCCGCCCTCGGACGGGCCGTTGCGGATCAGCACCTCCAGCCCGTCGGGCAGGTAGCGCAGGCAGACAGTCGTCTCGGCGTCGGCCGCGTGCTTACGCACGTTGGTCAACGCCTCACGGACCACCCGGTACGCGGTACGGCCCAGCGTCGCCGGAAGTGCCGTCGGCACACCTTCGTCCTGCCGGGACACCCGCAGACCGGCGGCGCGGGACTCCCCGATCAACTCGTCCAACGTGTCGAGCCCTCGCTCCGGCGTCACGGCAGGGTCTGCCTGGCGCAGCACACCCAGCACCTCGCGCAGGTCGGTGAGCGCCTGCCGGCCGGTGGTCCGGATCAGCGCGGCGGCCTCGACGGTCGCCGGGTCGACGGCTGTCACCTCCAGCGCCCCGGCGTGCACCACCATCAACGAGACCCGGTGTGCCACCACGTCGTGCATCTCCCGGGCGATCCGGGTCCGTTCCTCGGCCCGGATCCGGTCGGCGCGGGCCTCCTGCTCGCGTTCCAGCCGCTCGGCCCGGTCCCGCAGAGCGGCGAGCGTGTCCTGACGGGCCCGCACCCAGAGACCGAAGACCAGCGGAAGCCCCACCAGGCAGGCGGCGAGAAGCAGCACGTTGCCGGTGCTGGCGGTGGTGATCCGGCGTACGCCACCCACCGCCAGCCCGACCAGCACCCCGCCGGTCAGCACCACTGCCACACCGGCGAGGTAGCCGGCGAGTTGGCGACCGCGCAACCGCAGACCAGCCTGGTACGAGGCCAGCACCCCGGCCGCCGCCGCGGCGAGCACCAACCAGCCGACCGCCGCGGCCAGGAACAACGGCCAGCGGCGGGACCGGATCGTGGCGGCGGCCCACGCCGAGCCCAGTGCGATCAGCAGCACGACAGCGCTCGGCAGCGGCGAGCGGACCCCGATGTCACCGGTCGCGCTGGCCCACACGGCCACGGCGACCAGGACGGCGAGCAGCAGCGGGGCGTACCGATGGACGACCCGCCGGGGGGCGACGGCGCTGGAGGCCACGCAGCGAGCCTAGAGCGCAGCCGACGGATGGGGGCGCCTCGCAACGCCGTACCCGGGTGAGGTGGGGGATGACCCCTATGCGCAGTCCGGGCCGGCCGCTACCTAAGTAGTGCCGCCCGCCTGACCACTGGCCGATGTCGGGAGCCGCCGCCCCGACCAGCATCAGGATCATGGATCTGCTCGACCTGCTGCACGACACGATGTCCTCGCCCTGGGTGTACCTGGCGATCTTCGCGATCGCGGTGCTCGACGGCTTCTTCCCGGTGGTACCGAGCGAGACGGCGGTGATCACCGCAGGGGTGTTCGCGGCCTCCGGTGCGCCGTACCTTCCTGCGGTGATCCTGGTGGCCGCGAGCGGAGCACTGATCGGCGATCACATCTCGTACGCCATCGGTCGGGGCGGTGGCACCCGGCTACTCGACCGGCTGCCAGCCGAGGGCCGGCGCAGGGCCGCCATCGAGTGGGCCCGTCGAGGGATCGCCACCCGGGGCGGCCTCATCCTCACCGTGGCCCGTTATGTGCCGGGCGGCCGGACGGCGGTCACTCTCACCATGGGCGCTGTGCGCTATCCCCGACGGCGGTTCCTGGCCTTCGACGCCCTCGCTGCCGGCTCGTGGGGTCTCTACTCCGGGCTGGTGGGCTACCTCGGCGGAATGGCCTTCGAGCAGGACCCGCTGCGCGGTCTCCTGCTTGGTCTGGGCCTCGCGCTGGGCGTGACCACCATCGTCGAGGTGGTTCGCTGGCTGGGCCGGCGTCGCCGATCCACGGGGTCGGCGTCGGCGACCGAACCGGTGCGCCGAGTGCCGGTGCGCTGACCTCGGGGGGGCTGCCGGGGCCGGGCGCTGACCTCGGGGCGGTCAGTCGGCGGCCGGGCGCCAGACGACGCCGTGCAGCAGTTGGGCGGCACCGAGCCAGGCCACGTTCATCATCCGGGTGGCGGTCTTCTCCGGGTCGGCCTCCGGGTGGTCCGCGAGCCAGTCGGCAAGCGACTCGGTCGCGCCGACCAGTGCGTACGCGACGACCTCCAGGTCGACGGCGGCGATCTCCCGGCCTTCGGCGCGCAGGGCGTGGTCGAGCATCCCGGCGACCACCTCGACCAGCCGGGCCCGCATGGTGGCCAACTCGCCAGCGAACGGCTGCTCACCCCGGGCCTGCCGGTAGAGCACCGCCCAGCCGTCGCGGTGCGCGCCCACGAAGCCGAAGAACGCCCGCAGCCCGCGCCAGAGCCGCTCGTCGGCCGGCAGGTCGGGAGCCGCCGCCCCGGCGATGGCCTGCATCATCCGGGTGCCCTCCCGGTGCAGACAGGCGACGAAGAGCTCCTCCTTGGTGCCGAGGTACGCGTACACCATGGGTTTGGAGATGCCGGCGTCCTCGGCGATCTCGTCCATGCTGGCGGCGTGGAAGCCACGTCGGGAGAAGACCTTGACGGCCGCGTCGAGCATCTGCTGCTCGCGGACGGCGCGAGGCAGGCGCTTGAATGCGGGGACGCTGGACACCTTGCGAGCATACCTACTCGTGCGTAGGGTTACGCGCGAGTAGCCAATCTTCCGGAAGGCGCACCTGATGACTGACTTCGACCCGGCCACCTTCGCGAACGTCGGCCCCAAGGAGTTCGCCCAGCTGGTCAAGTCCACCCCGGACGACAAGATCGCCCAGGTGATGTCCGGTGACATGCGGGACAAGGTCCTGGGCGAGGTGTTCGGTCGGATGCCGTCGCTGTTCCGCGCGGACCGGGCCGGTTCCACCAACGCGGTCATCCACTGGGTCATCACCGGTCGTCCCGACGGCGGCAGCGACACCTACGAGGTGGTCATCGCCGACGGCACCTGCGTCGTGAACCAGACCCCGCAGCACGACCCGAAGCTGAGCCTCACCATGGGCCCGGTCGAGTTCCTGAAGATCGTCTCCGGTGGCGCCAACCCGGTGATGATGTTCATGACCGGCAAGTTGAAGGCGAAGGGCGACCTGGGCCTCGCCGCCAACATCGCCAACCTGTTCGACATCCCCAAGGCCTGACATGGCTGAGTTCTCGCTCGACCTGAACGAGGAACAGCGGGATCTACGCGACTGGGTGCACGGCTTCGCCGCCGAGGTCGTGCGCCCGGCCGCCGCCGAGTGGGACGAGCGCGAGGACACCCCGTGGCCGGTGATCCAGGAAGCCGCCAAGGTCGGCCTCTACGGCTTCGAGTTCCTCGCCACCTGCTGGGCCGACCCGACCGGGCTCTCCCTTCCGATCGCCAGCGAGGAACTCTTCTGGGGTGACGCCGGCATCGGCCTGAGCATCTTCGGCACCTCACTCGCCGTCGCCGCCATCTACGGCGCCGGCACCCCCGACCAGATGGTCGAATGGGTGCCGCAGTGCTTCGGCGACGTCGACTCGCCGGCCGTCGCCGCCTTCTGCACCAGCGAGCCGGAAGCCGGCTCCGACGTCGGCGCGATGCGCACCCGGGCCGTCTACGACGAGGCCACCGACGAGTGGGTGCTCACCGGTCAGAAGGCGTACGCCACGAACGGCGGAATCGCCGGAGTGCACGTGGTCACCGCCTCCGTCGACCCCGCGCTCGGCTCCCGGGGTCAGGCGGCGTTCGTCGTACCGCCGGGCACCCCCGGCCTGGCCGCCACCCGCAAGCTGCGCAAACTCGGCCTCCGCGCGTCCCACACCGCCGACGTCTTCCTCGACGGGGTACGCGTACCCGGACGCTGCCTGCTCGGCGGACGGGACGCCCTGCTGGAACGCCTGGACCGGGCCCGCTCCGGTCAGCGGGCCACCGGGCAGGCCGCGATGCGCACCTTCGAGCTGTCCCGACCCACAGTCGGCGCCCAGGCGCTCGGCGTGGCCCGGGCCGCCTACGAGTACGCGCTCGACTACGCGAAGGACCGGGTCCAGTTCGGACGCCCGATCATCGAGAACCAGGCGGTCGCGTTCGCGCTGGCCGACATGCGGATGGAGATCGACGCGGCGCGGCTGCTGGTCTGGCGGGCCTCGTGGATGGGCCGTAACAACCGCCCGTTCACAGCTGGCGAAGGGTCGATGTCCAAGCTCAAGGCCGGCGAGGCGGCCGTGTCGGTCACCGAGAAGGCCGTGCAACTGCTCGGCGGAGCCGGCTTCCTGCGTGACCACCCGGTCGAGCGCTGGTACCGGGACGCCAAGATCTACACCATCTTCGAGGGCACCTCCGAGATCCAGCGACTCGTCATCTCGCGGGCGATCTCCGGGATGCAGATCCGCTGACCGACCGGCGCCCTGCGGCTCGGGGGTGCCCAACGGCCGGCCGGCCCGGGGGCGGGCGGTCCCTGCTCCGGCCGGCCGCGCCGCACGCCGCCGCGCACCGCAGCCGGAATCCACGATCTGTGCAGTCTTCGTCACCCCACGCCGACGCGGACTGGGCCTTCCGCAGCGCCCAGTGCATGATCAAGGAAAGAAGCCCTGATGGACGGGGGAACCAGTCGCCCGTCCGCGCACCGCCCGTAGGAGGTCTGCGGCATGGACCTGCCGTTCTTCGTCGCCACGCTGACTCGTCGCGGGCTGCTCATGCCGGGCAGCCCGATCCGGATCACCTCTCAGCTCAACGCGTTGCGCACCTGGGGGTGGAGCCTGGCCGGCGAACTACGCCAGGCAGCCGCCCGCGACCCTGGCCGGCTGGCGGTCATCGACGAGGACGGCACCGAGCTGACCTACCAGGACCTCCTCGACCGGGCCGAACGGATGGCCCGGTCGATGCGGGCCGGGCTCGGCGTACAGGCCGGCGACCGGATCGGCGTGCTCTGCCGCAACCACCACGGGCTGATCGAGACGATCGTCGCAGCCAACCTGCTGGGTGTGGACGCGGTCCTGGTCAACACCGGGCTCTCCACCGCCCAACTGGTCACCGTCGCCGAGGAGCAGCGACTCCGGCTGCTGGTGCACGACGACGAGTTCGCCGAGCGGGTCCTCGGCCTCCCCGCCGAGCTGCCCCGCCTCGACGAACGCACCCGCGAGGAGTTGGTCGCCGGGGCCCTCCCGGGCGAGCTGCACCCTCCGGAGCGCGACGGCAGGATCATCGTGCTCACCTCGGGCACCACCGGGGCACCCAAGGGCGCCCGACGACCCACGCCCAGTGGTTTCGGCCCGCTGGTGTCCATCATCGATCGCATCCCGCTGCACACCCGCGATCGGGTAATGATCACAGCGCCGATCTTCCACACCTGGGGCTTCGCCGCCCTCCAGGTCTGTTTCGCGCTACGGGCCACCATCGTGCTGCAGCGCCGCTTCGACCCGGCCGCCACGCTCACCGCGCTGCACCATCACCGGTGCGACGCGCTCTTCGCCGTACCCGTGATGGTGCAGCGACTGCTGGAGGTGCCCGCGCCAGACCCGCGTCCGCCACTCAAGGTCGTCGCCGTCAGCGGTTCGGCGCTGCCTGGTGGGCTCGCCCCGAAGTTCATGGACGTCTACGGAGACGTCCTCTACAACCTCTACGGCTCCACCGAGGTCTCCTGGGCCTCCATCGCCGGTCCCCAGGATCTGCGCGAGGCACCCACGACGGCAGGCCGACCACCACACGGGACCCGGCTGGAGTTGCTCGACGACAACGGGCAGCCGGTCGCGAACGGACAGGTCGGGCGGATCTTCGTCGGCAACGAGATGCTCTTCGAGGGGTACACCTCAGGTGCCAACCGGGAGACCCGCGACGGGCTGCTCGACACCGGTGACCTCGGCCGACTCAGCCCCGACGGGCTGCTCTTCGTCGACGGCCGGGCCGACGACATGATCGTCTCCGGTGGTGAGAACGTCTTCCCGTCCGAGGTGGAGGATCTGCTCGCCCAACTGCCACAGGTCCGCGAAGCGGCCGTGATCGGCGTGCCCGACCCCGAGTACGGCCAGCGACTGTCGGCGTTCCTCGCCCTGCACCCCAACGAGACGCTCGACCCCGAGGCGGTACGCGAGTACGTCCGGCACTACCTGGCCCGATTCTCCGTCCCCCGAGACGTGATCTTCGTGAAGTACCTGCCCCGGAACGCCACCGGCAAGGTGCTCAGCCGGGAACTACGCCGCTACTACGGCTGACCGCCCCGAAACCGTCAGCGAAAGCCGACGAGTTCCGGGGCGGTTACCGCCCCCGTCAGTCGACCGTCAGCGAAGGCCGCCAGTCCGGCTTGGCCTCGGCGAGGTCGAGGCGCTGGAACAAGCCCTTCGTGCCCTGCTCATCGAGCGTTCCGCTGTGTGCGTCGATCTTGACCACCATCCCCCGTACGTCGAGCACCTCCAGCGTCTCCGACGAACTCGGATCAGCGGCAGCGTAGAAGGAAGCCTGATGACCGTCGACTGTGGTGTTCGGCGGCCGGAAGAATTCCTTACCTTTCAACTCGGCCCGAACCTTGTCGGTCATCTCGACGTACGGAAAGAAGCCGACGTCCACCGTCTTCGCCCGCTGCCTGCCGGGATCCGCCGTGGAGGGTTCGGCGCTGTAGGTGACGCCGGCATACCACCGCCAGCCGTCCGGGGTGAGCGGCCCGGAGACGTTGGTCTGGATCGGCCGCACCTTCTGCGGCACCCCCTTCACCTGGGCCGGCATCCGCACCAGCTCGGTCGTACCGAACCTGAGCCTCTGCGCCACGTGCAGGGCGATCTCGCGGGCATCCTGCCCCGCCGCCCAGGGTGAGACATCGACAGCGGCCCAGCCGTCCGGGGCGTACTGCCAGCGGAGGGAGAGCCGGTCAGTGCCGTCGACGTCGTACTGGGTGAAGGTCGCCGATGTGCCCCGCACATCTGGCGCGGGCGCCGTAGTCAGGGTGGGTGCCCGTTGGTCGATGCCCATGACCTGCGGCGCGGGCGGCGTCACCCCTCGCGGGTGGAGACTGACCGCAACCCCTGCCCAGTTGGGGTTCGGCGAGTCGACGGCGTGCGCGATCAGGACGACACCCGGCCCGCTCAGCAGCAGACCCGACTGGTACTGCAAGCTGTCCAGACCCGACGGCAACCAACCGAACCGAACGTACTGAACGGTCGGATCGATCGTCTCCAACGCGGCCGGGATCCGGGACGTGTCGGGTGACGGCACCTCCCCGGTGTACGGCTCCAACGGCGCCAGCGCACCGACCATCTCCAGCGCCGGCGGCGACGACTCGTCCGGCGCGACCAGGCCCGGCACCGTGACCGCGCCGACGGCAACCGCGACCACCGCCAGCGCGGCACCCGCGCCCCGTGCGTACCAGCGCTGCCGCCGCCCGACGGTCATCGCCCGTTCGATGTTCACAACGACCGACGGTGTCTCGGCCGCCTCGACCTCGGCGCGCATCAACCGCGCCACATCCGTGTCATCCATCATCGTCAACCTCCGTGGGCCAACACACTGGTCGGCGTACCACTCGCCATGCCGGTCTGCATGGTGGTCGGCACGTCATCTCGGGCGGGGGCGAGCAGGCCTCGCAGCGTCGCCAGCCCCTTGGCGGTCTGGCTCTTGACGGTGCCCGGCGCGCAGCCGAGCGCCTGCGCCGTCTCCTCCACCGTCAGGTCCTGAAAGAACCGCAGCACCAGGACGGCGCGCTGCCGAGGCGCGACCTGGCGCAGCGCCGCCACCAGATCGAGCCGTTCAGCGGCGTCCGGGGCGGTCGGTGCGGGCCGCTCCGGTAGCAGGTCGGTGAGCCGCACCCGCGCCCAGCCGCGTCGCCGCTCGTCGATCAACCGTCGCATCAGCATCGTCCGCACCAGTGCGTTCAGGTTGCCGGCCCGCCGTGCCCGGGACCAGTTGCGGTACAGCTCGGTGAGCACCCGCTGCACGACGTCGTCGCCCTGGTGCCAGTCACCGCTCATCAGGTACGCCGTCCGCCGCCACTGCGGCAGACCAACCCGAACGCACTCGGTGTACTCGGCATCGGCCGCGGCCCGCTCGGCCGATGTCCGGCTCAGCGGCATCCTCGGACCTGTCCTCCCACCGGCCACCAACAGCACGGCGATCGTCCGCAAACCCGCATTTCCACTCCTCGCGTCGTTGTGCCTCCGACACCGCTAAGTCGTGGCCGGAGCAACGCAGGGTTGCCCCGCGGGGGGCGACAACCTCACCGGACCGGCGCATCTCCTGCCCGCAACGACCCGCCACCCGACCGACCGACCGGGCCACTCGGCCAGGCGACGGATCGGCACGCCGGCTGGACTGTCGGCGGCCGTCCGGCCGTGGTGGGGACAGAACGTGCCCGGGTGCGGCCCTTCAGGGTGCCGTTCGGCGGCACCGGAGCATGGCGAACCCGCCGACCGCGCCCACGGCGATCCGCTCCGCCCGCCCGGATCAGGGCATCGAGCTACGCGATCATGGACGACCTGCAAGGGTGGCCCGGAACAGGGTAGAGGTCCATCAGCCCGACCCACACCGCGGACGTTCGCGATCGAAACCCAGCCCGCCGACGCGGGGACTCAGCTGGGGATCGTGATCCGGTTCTCGATCGCGGCGGCGGCGATGTCGGTGCGATGCTGCGAGCCGGCCAACTCCACCCCGTCCACCAGCGCGTACGCGGCGTCCCGCGCGGCAGCCAGGTCGGCGCCGGTGGCCGTACCGCAGAGGACCCGGCCGCCAGCGGAGAGCAACGCGCCGTCGCTGGCCCGGCGGGCGGTGCCCGCGTGGATGATGCCCGGACGGTCCGCACCGGTGATCACGTCGCCGGTGCGCGGCGCCGCCGGATAACCCGCCGAGGCGAGCACCACCGTCACGGCGCTACCGTCGCGCCACCGCAGCGGCGGGTGCTCGGCCAACGAGCCGGTGGCCGCCGCGTGCAGCAGCCCACCCAGCGGGGTCTCCAGCAGCGCGAGCACCACCTGAGTCTCCGGGTCACCGAAGCGCGCGTTGAACTCGATCACCCGAGGGCCGGCGGCGGTGATCGCGAGCCCGACGTAGAGCAGGCCGGCGAACGGGGTGCCCCGGCGACGCATCTCCGCGAGCGTCGGGTGGACCACGTCGCGCATCACGTCGTCGACCAGCCCGGACGGGGCCCAAGCCAGCGGCGCGTACGCCCCCATGCCACCGGTGTTCGGCCCGGTGTCGCCGTCACCGAGCCGCTTGAAGTCCTGTGCCGGCACCAGCGGCAGCGCCGCCTCGCCGTCGGTGACCACGAAGAGGCTGACCTCCGGGCCGTCGAGGAACTCCTCGACCACGACACGTCCACACTCGTTCGCGTGCGCCAACGCGGCAGCCCGGTCGTCGGTCACCACCACGCCCTTGCCGGCGGCGAGCCCATCGTCCTTCACCACGTACGGCGCGCCGAACTCATCCAGCGCCCGAGCGGTGCTCGCCTCGTCCGTGCAGACGTACGCCCGGGCGGTCGGCACACCGGCGGCGGTCATCACGTCCTTGGCGAACGCCTTGGAGCCCTCCAGCTGCGCGGCAGCACCGGATGGACCGAACACGGCGATGCCCTTGGCGCGCACCGCATCGGCGACCCCGGCGACCAGTGGCGCCTCGGGCCCGATCACCACCAGGTCAGCGGCGGTCTCCACGGCCAACGCCGCCACCGCCGCCGGATCTGAGGCGCTCACCGCACGCAGCTCAGCCACCGAAGCGATCCCCGGATTACCAGGCGCCGCAACAACCGCGGAAACCCCCGAGTCGCCAGCCAGCCCGAGCGCGAGCGCATGCTCCCGCCCACCACCACCCACCAAAAGAACCCGCACGCCCGAGATCCTACTGTCCCCCACTAACTCCCCGTTGATCATGAAGTTATTGCCCTCCACCGCGGCGAGTCGTGGCAATAACTTCATGATCAACGGGGCGGAGGCGTTGGCAATCGGGATCAACGGTGACGGGAGTTGGCGATTGCCTGGCGGATGGTCCAGGGGATGTAGTCGGGGCGGAGGGTGTCGTCCCAGGTGAATCGGAGGACAGTCCAGCCTGCGTTGACGAGGCGATTCTGGCGGCGACGATCGGCATAGACGGCCTCCGGGGCGCCGTGCGGGCCGCGGCCGTCGGCCTCGGCGATGAGCCGGGGAACACTCCAGCCGAGATCGCCGATTCCCAACAGGTAGCCGTCCTCATCGCGGACCTCAAGTTGCAGTGCGTCCGGTGGCACCTTTCCGTCGACGCAGCGCAGCCGGGCCCGCGTCTCAAGCGGAGACTGCGAACGCCCATCGGCCTCGGTGAGATAGCCGCGCGCCGCCACCGCACCGCGTCGTCCGCGAATGAGGCCCGGAACGGAGAGCAGGTCATCGGTGGTCACGAGCCGACGGTTCAGCGCCGAATCCAGCACGCTCACCGCCGAGAACCGATCAACCCTCAGGCTCACGTCAGCAAGGGTCCGCAGCGGTTCGGTAGCGGTGATTCCGTGCACCCGGACAAGCTGCTCGGGCTGGATGACCAACTGGTGGACCACCACCTCCGGGTGAGCGAGCCGGGCGGGCCTGGCGATCGGGCCTGGCACCGATAGGTCGATCACGTCGGTGGCCCGCAGACCGGCCAGTCCGTGCAGTTCCGCGGCCGTTGCGAGCACAGCGGCTGCGGCTGGTCCAAAGGAGGCCACCGCAGCCCTGATCCGCGCCGATCGAGGAACGCCGTCGTACAGGTCGGCGTCCACCAGGTAGCTGCCACGCGCCACAACCCGCCAGCGTCCAGCCCGACAGAGCCGCTGCACCTCATGCGTGGTCAGGCCGGCCGCGCGCGCCTGCCCGAGCGTCACCACTCCGTCCTGCGCGGCCGCAACCCGCCGCGCCACGTCCAAGGCGTCCACCCGCCCACCCTGGCCCAGCCCGAAGCCTCAAAACACCCCCTGTGGACAACCACTCCGCCCCTGTGGATAACCAGCCTGATCACCACAGGTTGATCATGAAGTTATTGCCAGTCACGTCGGCGTGTCGTGGCAATAACTTCATGATCAACGCGGCGGGAAAGGGGGTGGGGGGTGGGGGCGGGCAGGGGGTCGGGGGGGTTAGGGGAGGAGGGGGTGGAGGACTACGTTTTCTTCTCGGCCTGGGCCTACGCCCACGACGCTCACCCTCGTGTTGCAGATCTCTTCGACCCTCGCGATGTAGCGGCGGGCGTTCTCCGGGAGGTCGTCGATGGTGCGGGCCTTGGTGATGTCCTCCCACCAGCCGTCGAGTTCCTCGAAGACCGGCTTGGCGTGGTGGAAGTCCGTCTGGCTCATCGGCATGTCGTCGACCCGAACGCCGTTGATCTCGTAGCCGACGCAGATCGGCACCTTGGGCAGGCCGGTGAGCACGTCGAGCTTGGTGATGACCAGGTCGGTGACGCCGTTGAGGCGGCAGGCGTACCGGGCGACGACAGCGTCGAACCAGCCGCACCGGCGCTCCCGCCCGGTGGTGGTGCCGTACTCCGCGCCGATCTTGCGCAGGTGGTCACCGTTGGCGTCGAACAGTTCGGTCGGGAACGGCCCGGCACCGACCCGGGTGGTGTACGCCTTGCTCACCGCGATGACCTTGTTGATCGCGGTCGGCGGGATGCCCGCCCCCACACAGGCGCCACCGGCCGTCGGGTTGGACGAGGTGACGAAGGGGTAGGTGCCGTGGTCCATGTCGAGCATGGTGGCCTGGGCGCCCTCCAGCAGCACCGTCTCGCCCCGGTCCAGGGCGTCCCAGAGCATCGCCCGGGTCTCCGCGATGTACGGCTTGAGCCGCTCCGCGTACGCCAGGTACTCCTCGACGGTCGCCTCAACGTCGATCGCCTTGCGGTTGTAGACCTTGAACAGGATCTGGTTCTTCTCGCGCAGGGCGAGTTCCAGCTTCTTGCGCAGGATGCCCGGGTCGAGCAGGTCCTGGAGGCGGATGCCGATCCGGGCGACCTTGTCGCCGTAGGCCGGGCCGATGCCACGGCCGGTGGTGCCGATCCGGGACGAGCCGAGGTAACGCTCGATGACCCGGTCCAGCGCCCGGTGGTGCGGCATGATCAGGTGCGCGTCACCGGAGATCCGCAGCCGGGACACGTCGACGCCGCGCTCCGCCAGGCCGTCGATCTCGGCGAGCAGCACCTTCGGGTCGACCACCACACCGTTGCCGATGACGATCATCGCGTTCGGCGAGAGCGCGCCGGACGGCATCAGGTGCAGCGCGTACTTCTGGCCGTCCGGGGTGATCACCGTGTGCCCGGCGTTGTTGCCGCCGGAGTAGCGCACGACGTAGTCGACCCGCTCACCAAGCAGGTCGGTAACCTTGCCCTTGCCCTCGTCGCCCCACTGAGCGCCGATGAGCACGATCGCTGGCATCTTTTCCGCCTCCAGAAGGCTCGGGTGCCAGGTGGCGACCGCTCGGCGAGCCCGGGGTGTCAGGTTAACAAGTAGTGACGGCGTGGCCGGCAGGGGTCGCGTCGAGAGGCAGGAGGCTCCTTCCGTGTACGACGTGGTGCTGCTCACCCTCGGTTCGGAGCGGGACGCTCCCGGGGGCTGTGGCAGCGGCGGGGCCTGCTGCGGCGGCGCGACCGGGGCCGACACCGGCCAGACCGACAGCAGCCAGGCCAACACCAGCCAGACCGACAGCAGCCAGACCGACAGCAGCCAGGCCGACACCGACACCGGGCAGTGCGCGACCGAGCGGCCACGGGTGCCGGTGCTGGCCTGCGCCGACGCGCTGAACGCCCGGGGTGCCCGCGTGGAGACGGTCACCGCCCGCTCCGACGCCGAGATCGACGCGGTGTTGGCGCGGCTCGACGGTCCGGCCCGACCGGACGGCCTCACCTGGCCGGACCCGGACAGCAAGACCCGGCTGGTCGTCGCCACGGCCAGCGACGGGCAGTTGCGCGCCGTGCTGCGCCGGCTGGTCAAGCGGTACGCCCCGGCGCCGAGCAAGCGCCCGGCGGATCTGCCCGGCAACCGGACCCTGCCCGACCTGCCGCCGGTGGCCGTACTCCCGCTCGACCCGGCCCGTGGCGGCACCCACCGGGACCTGGCCGCGCAGCTCGGGCTGCCCCGTGACCCGGCGGCGGTGGCCGCCGCGGTGCTGGACGGCACGCCGCGCCGGTTGGACCTGCTCCGCAACGATGGTGGCTCGGTGACCCTGGACGGCGCGCTCCTCGGCGCGGCCGACGACGCCGGCCGGCCGCTGCACTGGCGCGCCCGGGTGGAGGTCGACGACACCATCCTCAGCGACGGTGCGGAACCGCTGCTGGCCTGCGCGGTCGGGAACGCCGGCGGGTACGCGACGCTCAACGACGTGACGCTGTTGACCGCGCCGGACCCGGCCGACGGTCAGGTCGAGGTCGCGGTGGCCGTGCCGGTGGTCGTCCGCTCGGCGTGGGGGCGCAAGCGGGTACGCCTCGAAGTTCGGCGGGCTCGTGGACGGGCGGTGTCGGTGCTGCCCAGGGAGGGCAAGGTGCCTTACCTCGACGATGGTGTCGAAGGCGAGCTGACCCGTAAGCGTTCCTGGTGGGTCGAGCCGGGCGCCTGGGCGGTCTGGTCGAGCTGACCTCGACCGCACCGACCGGCCGACCTGTCTGCACCGATCGGCCCTGGTGGGCGATTGGGCCTATCCTCGCAGGAGGACTGGGGAGGGCCGTAATGGACGAGAACGCCGACCGGGCGCAGGTGCCCGGCCAGCAGCCGGTGCCGGAGCGGGACGTCGAACCACTCTGGCCGCCAGATCCGGGCGACCAGGGCGCGGTGCCACCGTGGGCTGCGGTCGCCGAGCAGCGGGGTGGGCCGTCTCCGGTCACCCATCCGGTCACGCCGCCGGTGGCCGCGCCGCCGATCGGGCGACCGCCGGCTCCCGGCCAGCCCGGCGCTGCCGCCCAGTCGCCGCCCTCGCCGTCGGACTACCCGTCGCTCACCGGCGCCGTCCCGGCACCTGGGGGGTGGACGGCAAGCGGCCCGTCCGGCGTCGGGTCGGGTTGGGCGCCGGCGCAGCCGAGTTGGCCGCCGCCGACCGACCCTGCCGCTGCGTCACCGCCGGCCGCTCCGCCAGCTACCGGTGTCCGGCCGACGCCGTCGGCGACCGGCCCGGGGAGCAACGGCGGGCCAGCCGGCCCCGGCGTCCCGGCTGTCGCCGCGACGCCGAGCACCACCTCCGCGCCGAGGGACGGCCGGCCCGCCGCGATCGACGGAGGCAGTGCCGCGCCCGATGCGGCCGGCCAGGTCGGTGACGCGGCGCAGGTGCAGTCCGGCGACCGGGGCCCGACGGCCGCGCCGGTCACCCCGGGCGGCGTCGACCTGAATCTGCCGTTCACGCTGGACCACCCGGCCGCCGCCGACCGCACCGCCGCACCGGCACCCGCCGAACGGCCCACCATGTCCGCAGCCACCGACCACCCCGCCGCACCCGCACCCGCCGGCCGGCCCACCACGGCGGCCACCGCGTCTGCCGCCGGTCCGAACGCCACCGACAGCCCGCGCGCCACCGACAGCCCGACGGCCGCCGGTTCCGCGCCGGCAGACCCCTCGGCCACAGCCCGCGCAGCGGCCAGACCGGCATCGCAGCCTGTCGGGTCGGCATCACAGCCTGCCGGGCCAGTGCCGCAGGCTGGCCGCCCGACACCACAGAATGGCGCGCCGACACCGCAGAATGGCGCGCCGGCACCGCAGAATGGCGCGCCGGCACCACAGCCCGGCGGGACCGCGCCGCAGCCCGGTGGTCCAGGTGCGGACGGGTCCGCCGACGGGCCGGCGCGCCCGATTGCCGAGTCGCCGTGGGCGTACCCGCCGCAGCGCCCGGCCGGAGCGGCCGCGCCCGCTCAGGACGAGGCCGGCGCGACGCCTCCGATTCCACCTCCGCCTCCGGTCGTCCCGCACGCTGGTCCCGCGCAGGCACACCCCGGGCAGCCGTTCATCCCCGGCCAGGCCGGCCCGGCGCAGATTCCGCCGCCGCCCGACGTGACGCAGTTCAGCAGCCCACCGCACGGCCTTGCCGCACCGCAGCACGCTCCCGGGCAGGCCGGGCCGGCGACCCCACCGCCGGGGCCGTTCCCGCCCTCGCCGGGTTGGTACCCACCGCCCTGGCAACAGGGCTCGCCCGGCGGCACGCCCGGTCAGCAGTACCAGGAGGCCGACGGGGTGACCCGGGTCCCGGCGCCCGCGTACCCGGACGCGACCGCGTACCCGGACGCCAGCTGGACACCGGACACCACAGCCGCGCCGACCGCCGAGGACTTCGCCCGGCGCCGTCAGGTTCGACCCGCCGACCCGGTGGCGACCATGGGTGTACGCGCGGTGGTCAACAAGATGGGCCTGCTCCGGCTCTCTCCGGGGCGGCACGAGCAGGAGCTCAAACGGGACATCGAGATGGTGCGCCGCAACTTCGGTGGTCTGCGGCAGGTGACCGTGGTCAACCCGAAGGGCGGCGCTGGCAAGACGGTGGCCATCCTGCTGCTCGCGATGACGTTCGGTCAGAAGCGTGGCGGCTACGTGCTGGCCTGGGACAACAACGAAACCCAGGGCACCCTCGGGATGCGCGCCCAACAAGACTTCCACTCCCGCACGGTGCGGGACATGTTGCGGGACCTCGGGCAGTTCCAGGGCGCGCACGGGCGCGTCGGCGACCTGTCGCAGTATGTCCGCTCGCAGGGCGAGGGGATGTTCGACGTCCTGGCCTCGGACGAGTCGGCCACCGGTGGCGAGATGTTGACGGCTGCCGCGTTCGCCGAGATCCGTGAGGTGGTCAGCCGGTTCTACAAGTTGATCTTCGTGGACACCGGGAACAACGTCCGGGCGCAGAACTGGCAGGCGTCGATGGACGCCACCGACCAGTTGGTTGTCACCATGTCGGCCCGTAACGACTCCGCCGAGACCGCCGCCCGGATGCTCGACCACCTGGAGCAGACCGGCCGGCAACGGCTGGTCCGTCAGGCCGTGACGGTGGTGTCGATGCCGCCGTCCCGCAAGGAGATCGACCTGCCGGCCATCCAGGAGCACTTCGCGGCCCGCACCCGGGCGGTGCTGCTGGCCCCGTACGAGCGGCTCATCGACAGTGGCGAGCCGATCCGGTACGGCGGGCTCTCCTCGGCCACCCGGGACGCCTGGCTGAAGATCGCCGCCGCGGTCGCCGAAGGGCTGTGACCCGCCGACGGCCGGCCCGATGTCGGGCCGGCCGTCGGGACGGGATCAGTTGCTCGCCAGCGCGTCCGCCGCTTCCGGGTCGCAGTCGCGCAGGAACTGGGCACAGCGGGCCGCCTCGTCGGCCTCGCCGATCTCGTCGGCGGCGCGGGACAGCACGTACAGGCAGCGGAGGAAGCCCCGGTTGGGCTCGTGTGACCACGGGACCGGGCCGTGCCCCTTCCAACCACTGCGGCGCAGCTGGTCGAGGCCCCGGTGGTAACCGGTGCGGGCGTACGCGTACGCCGCCACCACCTGGCCCTGCGCGAATGCCCGCGCCGCGAGCTCCGCCCAGGCCGCGCTGTAGGTCGGGAAGCCGGCCGCCACGTTGGCGTACGCCTCATCGGTGCCGGCCTCGTCGGCGGCGGCCAGGGCGGCGTCGGCCTCGTCGTTCACGGGCAGGCGGGTGGCCGGTGGCTCTGGCAAAAGGTTCTGCATCGCCCCATTCAACCCGCTGGACAGGGCGACACGCGAGCGGGTCGGCCGACGTGTCCCGCTGAACGGCTGAGGAGTTGGTCACGCCTGCGGCCTATGCCGCTGCCTGGTGTTTTCCACTACAACTAATGGTCCGGAGCCTCCCCAGGAACCGGTAATGCAGGAGCCCGGTGGCCACGACCATCGGGCTCCTGTCCGTTCCGCCACTGGCCCGAGGTTTGACCGGCCCTCGCGGAGGGGCAGGATGGCCCGGTGCCGACCCCACCTCCCGCAGACGTCATCGAGCCGCACCTGCATGCCGGTGAGATCCAGACCCGGGCCGAGTTCGACAGCCAGCTGAGCACCGGTCGGCTGGCCGGGCTGACCGTGCAGGGCCTGCGGCTCGACCTCACCCCGGTGCCCGACCTGACCGGCGTCGACGTCGCCGGCACCCTCTTCGTCGGTTGCCGGTTCGCGTCCCGGGACGTGGGCGCCGACCTGGTCCGGCGTGGCGCGAACGTGGTGCCGCCGTTCTCCGGGTTGCCGTACCCGACCCAGCCGACGCACCTCTACACCCCTGACGACCTGGCCGCCGGGTTCGCCGACGGCGGGTTCACCGGGATGTACGACACCCGGGTGTACGACCACTACCGGGCGCACGGCGGCGCGCTGCCGGACGTCAAGGAGGCGCTGGGTCAGCGGCTGCACGACCACGGCGTGGACAACGCGCTGGCCGACGCCACGAGGGTCTGGCTGGCCGCGTACGGGCCGCAGTCGGTGGTGGGCATCATGGGCGGGCACGCGGTGCGGCGCGGCAGTCCCGCGTACCGGATGGCGGCCGTGCTGGGTTGGGAGCTGGCGCGGGCCGACCGGCTGGTGGTGACCGGCGGCGGCCCGGGTGTGATGGAGGCGGCGAACCTGGGCGCCTACCTGGCGGACCGGCCGGAGACCGATGTGACGGCGGCGATCGACCTGCTGGCCACCGCGCCCGACTTCACCGACCACCACCGGTACACGGCCACGGCGCTGACGGTCCGGCAGCGCTACGCGGGGGTGCCCCGGCAACGCGGCGACGACCTGGGCTGGGCGCGTGCCGGTGGGCTGGCCATTCCGACCTGGCTGTACGGGCACGAGCCGGCGAACCTGTTCGCCGGGCGGATCGCGAAGTACTTCTCGAACGCGATCCGGGAGGACACCATCCTGCGCCTCGCCCGGGGCGGCATCGTCTTCGCGCCGGGGCGGGCGGGCACCGTGCAGGAGGTGTTCCAGGCGGCGACCAAGACCTACTACGGCACCGACGGTGCCAGCGGGGCGTACATCTTCCTGGACCGCGCGTACTGGACCGGGGAGCTGCCGGTGGAGGCGCTGTTGCGTCCGCTGCTGGCCGCGTCCCCGTTCGGTGATCTGTCGTCGACGATCCACCTCACCGACGACGTTCGCGAGGCGGTACGCCTGCTGACGACGTGACGACGACGGCCGACTCCCCGGGTGGGGAGCCGGCCGTCGGGTGGGACGTCGTTACTTGGTCATCGTGGTGCCGGTCGAGCGCAGGTGCTCGCAGGCCTCGACGACCCGGGCGGCCAGGCCGGCCTCGGCGGCCTTGCCCCAGGCGCGCGGGTCGTACTGCTTCTTGTTGCCGACCTCGCCGTCGATCTTCAGCACGCCGTCGTAGTTGCGGAGCATGTGGTCCACGACGGGGCGGGTGAAGGCGTACTGGGTGTCGGTGTCGATGTTCATCTTCACCACGCCGTAGTCCAGAGCCTCGCGGATCTCGCTCAGCAGGGAGCCCGAGCCACCGTGGAAGACCAGGCTGAGCGGCTTGTCCTTGCCGTACTTGGCGCCGACGGCGTCCTGGATCTGCTTGAGGATCTCCGGACGCAGCTTGACGTTGCCCGGCTTGTAGACGCCGTGCACGTTGCCGAAGGTCAGCGCCGCCATGTAGCGGCCCTTCTCGCCGAGGCCGAGCGCCTCGACCATGGCAAGGCCGTCATCGGTGGTGGTGTAGAGCTTGTCGTTGATGGCGTTCTCGACGCCGTCCTCCTCGCCACCGACGACACCGACCTCGATCTCAAGGACGATCTTGGCCTTGGCGGCCTCGTCGAGCAGCTGCGCGGCGATCTGCAGGTTCTCCGCGACCGGCACTGCCGAGCCGTCCCACATGTGCGACTGGTACAGCGGCTCCTCGCCGCGCTTCACCCGCTCCTGCGAGATGCCCATCAGCGGACGCACGAAACCGTCCAGCTTGTCCTTCGGGCAGTGGTCGGTGTGCAGGGCGATGTTCACCGAGTACTTCTTGGCGACCTCGTGCGCGTACGCGGCGAACGCCACCGCGCCGGTGACCATGTCCTTGATCGAGGGGCCGGAGAGGTATTCGGCGCCACCCGTGGAGACCTGGATGATGCCGTCGCTCTCCGCGTCGGCGAAGCCCTTGAGCGCTGCGTTCAGCGTCTGGGAGGAGGTCACGTTGATCGCGGGGTACGCGTACCGGCCAGCCTTGGCGCGGTCCAGCATCTCCGCGTAAGCCTCGGGGGAAGCGATGGGCATGTGATGTGCTCCTTACTTACCACTCTCGGCCGTGCTGGCCGCTGTTCTTCATTTGTGCGCCGGACCGCGCTGTCCTCCACCCGAAGTATCCCGTAGGTGAGGTGCACCGGAGAAACCGACCCGGGTGCCAGCCGCTCACCGGCGGTCGAGGTTGTCCGGCACGATGACGCTGATCAACCAGGTCACCACTGTCATCACGATGGCTCCCCAGAACGCCGGCCAGAATCCGTCCACCTGGAACGGCAGGTCGAGCCCGCGGGCTATCCGGTCGGTGAGCAGGAACAGCAACGCGTTGACCACCAGCGCGAACAGGCCCAGGGTCAGCAGGTAGAACACACAACCGACGACCCGGATCACCGGTTTGAGCACCGCGTTGATCACACCGAAGATCAGAGCCACCACGATCAGGGTGAGAACGGTGTTGCCACCCGAACGACCGTGCACGTCGACCCCGGGCACGATCAGCGTGGTTATCCACAACGCGACAGCGGTGATCGCCAGTCTGATGAGGAAGCCCACTGCACCATCCTGGCACCGGGTCGCGTCGCCGAGGGCTGATTCCGCCTACTCCGCTTCCGGGCGGCGCGCCGGCCCAACCCGTACGGTGGTGGGGACCGTGCCCCGAGACTCCCGGGAGGGATGATGGGTCAGCCCGACGAGGACTTCACCCCCGGCGACCACCTCGCGCCCGACGAACGCGACCCCGAGGCGGACCCGGCCGACGCGGTCGAGCAGGCCACTGTCGCCGGCCCGGCCGACGTCGACAGCGAGCCGCACCGTGGCCTGGAGGTCGGCGACTGGGACGCGATGGAGCAGGCCCGGGTGGTCACCGGGGACGAGGACGACTACCGCTGATTCCGTCGCGGGGTCGGTTGCCCGTTGCGACAGGGGTGTTCAGCCGTTCGGGTCATTAGACGAATATCGATCCGAAAGGGGTTACCGGAGGAGTCTGGGCGTCCCTAGGTTGGACGAGCGCCACCTGTACCCCCACGGGAGGACCTCATGCTCAAGCACTCGCTCCGCTGGTTGACCGGGCTCGGCGCCGCAGGCGCGTTGATCGCCGCCTCCGCCACCCCTGCCGTCGCCGCACCCACTATCGAGCCCTACTTCCAGGACGCCACACTGGCCATCGGCTCGGAGGCGACCATCCGGGGCCTGTTGCTGCACGCCGACGAGCCGACGGTCCTCACCGACGTCTCCGTGCGGTACGACTACCGCTCCCTGGCCAACAAGGTCACTGTGACTCCTGCCGACGGCCAGGAGTGCACCGCGCCGGAACCGGGCGTTCTCGTCTGCACTGAGCCTTCCGATGTCGTCCTGTACGAGATGCCGCCGCTCGGCAGCGGGATCTACCGCAACGGAGCCAAGCGGGTGCACCTCGGCCTCACCGAGGATGCGCAGCTCGGCGACTCCGGCGACGTCGTGGTCAGCTTCCAGGCGGCCGGCGGTCAGCGCGGCAGCTACACCTCCCGGGTCCGGGTCGGCGAGGGGGTCGACCTGGCCGGCGGACCGTTCACCAGCCTCTCCGCCAAGCCGGGTGGGAAGTTCACTGTGCCGCTGGTCGTGGCCAACGCCGGCGACATGACCGTCACCGGGTTCGTCGCGGTCTTCGACCTCCCCTACTCGATCCGAACCAGGGACCGCTTCAGCAACTGCCGCTACTCCGACGACCACCTGGTCTCCTGCCACTTCGACGAGGACATCCCGGTCGGCACCGGGCTGGCCACCACGCTGAACCTCGAATTCGGCAAGGACACCTACGCGCCGGCCAACCACTCCGGCTACGCCCAGTTCATGACCACTGCCGACTTCGAGGACCTGACCCGGGTGCGGACGGCCGTCGGCACCCGTGCGGCCACCCCCGGCAGCGGCCCGAAACTGACTCTTGCCGAGGCCCCCGACAGGGTGCGGCAGGCCGACCAGACCGATGTCGGCCCGGGTAACGACTACACCGGGTGGACCATCAAGGCCACCGGCCAGAACGGCACCGACCTCGCGGCGATCGGCGCCACGCTCAAGGGCACGGCCGGCACCATCGTCACGGCGACCGTCGGCTTCCGGAACAACGGCCCGGCGACGCTCGACAGAACGAACGGGGACTTCGAGGCCGCCACACACACCGACGTCGAGCTGCCGCCGGGCACCACCGCCGTCGAGGTCCCCGACAGTTGTCAGTTGCGGCAGGGCACTCGCACCTACCAGTGCGCGTCGGAGATGCTGCTGGTGGCCGGGCAGAGCTACCCGCTGAAGTTCCGGCTGCGCATCGACAGGGTCATTTCCAACGCCCGGGGTGCGGTGCGGGTCAACGCGCCGTGCGAGTGCCCCGCCGGCGGCGGCTTCAAGGACGACACCAAACCGGCAAACGACACCGCCCCCATCGTGGTCAACGCGGCCCAGGGCGGCGGTGGCCAAGGCAACGGTGACGGTGATGGTGATGGCGGCGGTGGCGGTGGCTCACTGCCCATCACCGGTGCTCCCACCACCCTGATCGCCGGCATCGGGGCCCTGCTGCTCGTCGCCGGTGCGGCGAGCTGCCTGCTGGCCCGACGCCGCAGCCCCCGCTCCGTGGCCTGACCCCGGCCCGCTCCGAGCGACGCCCCGCCGGCCCGTACCGGGCTGGTGGGGCGTCGTCGTGATGTCCTCGTTCCTCAGCGGACGGGATCGACCTGCTCCGGGTGCTGCGCCACCCACTGCGCCAACCGATCCTCACGCAGCGCGGCGAGGAACTCCGGGCCCTGCCTCGGGTCCAGCGGCAGCCGCGAAGCGTCGTCCACCGGGGGGCCGACCGGGAGGCTGAGCCCCACCGGGTCGACGCTCTTGAGCTCGGGTAACACCGCCACCAGCCGGGTCAGCGGCAGACCGTCGTCGTCGACCGCCAGACCCGTGCCGGCCGCCGACAGCAGCCGGGCGAGCCGGACCGGATTGGTCAGTACGTCCTGCGCGACCGCCCGCCGGACCAGCCCGGCGACGTAACGCTGGGCGTTGCGGTCCCGGTCCAACGCGCCGTCGGGCAGGTACCGCCGTTGCCGCAGCAGGTCGACGGAGGCAGCCCCGTCGAGCACCTGACAGCCGGCCGGGAAGGTCCGGCGGGTGTGCCAGGACCGAACCTCCTTCGGCAGGCACACCTCCACCCCGTCGACCGCCTCGGTGATCCGACGCAGACCGGCGAAGGTCAGCACCGCGCCAGCGTCGACGCGTACCCCGGTCACGTCGGCGACCACCCGGCGGGTCAGGTCGTAGCCGGCGTCCAGGTCGGGCCGGGGCTCGCCGGCACCGCTGTAGAACGCGCTGTTGAGCTTCTCGATCCCCCGGCCGGGGATCGACACCTCCAGGTCGCGCGGCAACGAGATGAGGTACGGCCGGCTCCGGTCGGCCGGGATGTGCACCAGCAGGACGGAGTCCGCCAACCGGTACGGCGGCTCCTCGCCGAATCCGTCCACGCCGAGCAGCAGGACATTCAGCGCCCCGGACTGCGCATCAACCGGTCGACCAGGCAACAACGAGCCCTCTACCGGTCGATCGGGCCGCAGTTGCGGCACCCCGATTCCGAGCGCGCCGAGCAGGGCGAGCGTGACGCCAGCGGCCTGGAAACGCTGCCGACGGCGACGGCGGACAGCGGCGAGCCGGTCGATCGCTACCCGCAGCGGCCCGGCCGACGGGGTCAACGGTTCGTGCCGGGCGAACGCGGCACGCAGGTCATCCTCGATCATGTTCACGCCTCCACGTACTCGGCCCGGAGCGTGGCCAGGGCTCGGGAGATGGACGAACGGACGGTCCCGACGGCACAGCCGAGAATGTCGGCGATCTCGACGTCGGGCAGGTCCTCGTAGTAGCGCAGCACCAGAGCGGCCCGCTGCCGACGGGGCAGCCGGGACAGCCAGGACCAGACCTGGTCCCGGTCCACGGCGGACTGGGCGTGGTCGGTGGGCACCGGCACCGACGCGTCGGGCTCCCCGCGCAACAGCACCCGGCGCACCCACGAGCCGCGCCGCCAGTCGACGTACTGGTTGGTGAGCATCCGGCGTACGTAACGCTCGGGCGAATCCGCGCGGGCGACCCGACGCCAGTTGAGCTGAACCCGGACCATGGTCTCCTGGACCAGATCCTGAGCCTGGTGTGGTTCGCCGGTCAGCATCACCGCGTACCGCAGCAGCGGGGCCAGCCGCGTGTCCGCGAACTCCTCGTACGTCACTGCACCTCCCGGGGGGCTCCTGCCTCAGATGACGGAAGCGGACCGATCGAACATTGCGGTGACTCTGATCAACCTTTTGGTTTGTCTTGCTCAGCGGGCGGCTTTGCGGGCTGCCGCCAGTCTTAGCGGTTCCTTAAGATCCGCAGGCTCCACCTGATCCCCCAACTGGAGGAACCCCCCTCATGCTCACCCACTCCACCCGGCGTTGGCTCGCCGGCCTGGGCGTGGCAGGCGCGTTCGTCGCTGCCGCCGCCATCCCCGCCTCCGCCGCACCGGCAGCCTCCGCCGCACCGGCAGAGAATCTCGACCTGTACGCGAACAACGTGATCGTCGCGTCCGGCGGCATCGAGAAGTGGGTCACCCTCTTCTCGCTCACCACGGAGCGGCAGCCCGGTGACTACACGATCAAGGTGGACCGGAGCAAGATCGACGGTTTCGCCGACGTCGAGAGCAGCGGGGACAACTGCACCGAGTCCGGTGCGATCCTGACGTGCAAGGTCGAGGACCAGGACGACGACGGCTCGTACCTGAACCTCGTCTCCCTCGTCGTTCGCGCGAAGGCCGACGCCAAGCCCGATCAGAAGGGCGAGCTGGGCTTCACTGTCACGCCGGACGGCAGGTCCGGATCCGCCTCTTACAGCTCGACTGTCGAAACGGGCGAGGGCGTCGACCTCCGCACCAACGAGTCCCTGGAGCTCAAAGGCGCGCCCGGTGCCACGCTGAAGGCCCCGTTCCAGGTGACGAACCGGGGCGAGGTGCCCGCGAAGGACGCGGTTCTCTACGTCGTCGCCCCGGACGGTCTTCAGCCGTCGAAGCGCTACGAGAACTGCGAGTACACCGAGGGCCTGCTGCACGACTTCGAGTTCGCCTGCCGCCTGGACGCCACTATCGCCAAGAACGGCAGCTTCCGCCTCGACGACAGCTTCGGGTTCACCGTGCCTGCCGACACCTGGGCGCCGAACACGTTCGGTGGGTTCTCCATCTGGTTCACGCCCGCCGACTGGGACGAGTACAGGTCCGAGGCCGAACTCCCGGCCAAGCTCGGGCCGAACGGTACCGAGGGTGAGCTGAAGCTGGAGCCGGTCATGAACCTGCGCTCCCGGCAGACCGACCTCAACCCGTTGGACAACTCGACCTGGGTCGATCTTCAGGTGACCGGCGACCAGCGGGCCGATGTGGCGGCGCGCGGCGCGACGGTGACCGGTGCCGTCGGCGCCACCGTCGGGCTCGCTGTCGGTTACGTCAACAACGGGCCGGCGACCGTCAACACGGGTGGTAGCGAGTCGCCCTGGATCGGCACCACTGTCACGCTGCCGAAGGGCGTCACCGCCGTCCGCGCTCCGGAGAACTGCTTCGACTCCGACGACGACGCGTGGGAGCCGGGCAAGCCCGGCGCGCGGGTCTACCGGTGCTTCGTGGACGGCTCGATCAAGAAGGGCGAGAAGGCCGACTACGAGTTCCAGGTGCGGATCGACCAGGCCGGTGACCAGGCCGGCGAGGTCAGGCTGCGCACCGGGCACGAGGAGACCGAGATCAAGGACCTGAACCCGGCCAACGACGTCGCCAAGATCCTGGTGAACGCGACCGGCGGCAACGGCGGCGGTGACGGTGACGGCGGCTCGCTGCCGATCACCGGTCAGTCCACCGGGCTGATCGCCGGCCTCGGCGCGCTGCTGCTCGCCGCGGGCGTCGGCGGCTACCTGGTGGCCAAGCGTCGCCGGACCCGCTTCGTCGCCTGACCCACCCCGCACCACAGGTGCCCCGTCGACCACCACTGGTCGGCGGGGCACCGTCGTTGGACCCCACGGCGCGGGCGGGTGGTGACGGGCCGGTCCGGCGCGGGCGGGACCCTGGGCTTCGGTACCCTTTGTGGCCGTGGACACAGCTGAGAAGACCCGCGCTCTCGTGGAGAGCGTCGCCCTGAACCCGCTCGATCCCAAGGATCTGTTGCAGACCTTCGGGCTGATCGGCGTGTGGGTGATCCTCTTCGCCGAGACCGGCCTGCTGGTGGGCTTCTTCTTCCCGGGTGACTCGCTGCTGTTCCTCGCCGGGGTCGCCTCGTCACCGGTGGCGGACGCGATCTTCGGCGACGGCACCCGCCTCTCCCTTGCCGGCCTGCTGATCGGTGGGCCGATCTGCGCGGTCGTCGGCGCACAGTTGGGGCACTGGCTCGGAGCGCGGTACGGCCGGCCGATGTTCGAACGGCCGAACTCCCGGCTCTTCAAGAAGGAGTACGTGGAGAAGGCCGAGTACTACTTCCAGAAGTTCGGCCCGGCGAAGGCCGTCGTGCTGGCGCGCTTCATTCCGATCGTCCGGACGTTCCTCAACCCGGTCGCGGGCGCGCTCGGGATGCCGGCCAAGAAGTTCCTGCTCTGGAACATCGTCGGCGCGGTCCTCTGGGTGGACGGCATCCTGCTGATCGGCTACCTGCTGGCCGAGCAGATCTACCAGGCCATCGGCGACAAGATCGACCACTACATCCTGCCGGTGGTGGCCCTGATCATTCTGATCTCGGTACTGCCGATCTTCTTCGAGTTCCTGCGTGACCGGCGGGCTCGCAAGCGCGGCGAGGCGGTCGCTGTGGTCGCGGCGGCCAGTGCCGCCGGTGCTGTGGAGGCGGCCCGCGAGGCGTTCGACCACGACGGGCACCAGCACGGTCGTCAGCACCCGGAGCACGGTCAGGACCGTTGAGCGGTACGACGACGGCCGGCCCCCTGGCAAGGGGGTCGGCCGTCGGCATGTCGAACCCGGCCTCCGGTGGTGCGACCGGGGACGAGCAGGTGTCAACCACCGGTGGCGCCACCCCTGGCTCGCCACCGGACGCCGCCCCGGCTCGGGACGGCGTGTAGTGCCTACGTCAGCGGGCCTTCTTGGTGGCCCGCTTACGCGGCGGGGTCAGCAGGTCGGCGATCGTCGCGATCGCACTCGGGACCAGGCTGTAGTACGCCCAGACACCGCGCTTCTCCCGCTGCAACAAGCCAGCCTCGGTGAGGATACGCAGGTGATGACTGACCGTCGGCTGAGAGAGGCCGAGCGGCGCCGTCAGGTCACAGACGCACGCCTCGCCCTCGGGGGCCGACTGGATCAGGCTGAGCAGCCGCAACCGAGCAGGATCAGCAAGGGCCTTGAGGACCCCGGCGAGACGCTCGGCATCGGCACGTTCGATCGGCTCGCCGTTTAGCGGCGAGATCTGAGGCATAGTCATTTCGGCCAACGCAGTTCCCACGTATTCCATCCTTCCACCAGCAGCATCGATCCGCCTGCATATCAGCAGATCCGAATCGGCAGACTTTTACGCCACAAGGCCGAGGTCAGCCAACGTATAGGCCGCCCGGTACGGCAATCCGGCGGCTCGCACCGCGTCGCCGGCGCCTCGATCAACAATAACCACCACGCCCACGACTTCCGCCCCGGCCTCGCGAAGCGCCTCGACAGCTGTCAAAACACTTCCGCCCGTCGTGGATGTGTCCTCCACCGCCAACACTCGACGGCCAGCCACCTCCGGTCCCTCGATCCGCCGCTGAAGACCGTGGGCCTTGCCCGCCTTGCGCACCACAAAGGCGTCCAGGGCCCGACCGGTCGGAGCGGCGGCGTGCAGCATCGAGAGCGCGACAGGGTCCGCGCCCAGGGTGAGGCCCCCAACGGCGTCGAACTCCCAGTCGGCGGTGAGGTCCAGCAACACCCGGCCGACCAGAGGAGCGGCCCGGTGATGGAGCGTGACGCGCCGCAGATCCACGTACCAGTCTGCCTCGCGCCCCGACGAGAGCACGACCCGGCCGTGGACCACAGCCAGGTCGGTAATGAATTTACGCAGGTCGTCGTGGTCCCCCATGGCGATAGAGGTTACTGCGCAACTCTGAACGCCGTGTGCGGGGTCCACCCTGATCAGCCCCGAGGGGAACCGATGACTGGCTATGTTCGACTACGCTCAGCAACTGGCCCGACAGCGGCGTGCCAACGTCGTCCCACCACGTGATCGGTGTCGGCGGGCCGGTCGAAGCTCAGCGCTCGTCGCGACCGATCCGGCCGCGGGTGTCCCGCGCGACCGCCTGGAGCAGTCGCCGCGGTGCGTGTCGCATGCCGGCGACGACCACCTTGTACTTCCACGCCGGGATGCTGACCATCTTGCCTTTGCGCAGGTCACGCAGGGCTTCGTCCACCACATCCTCGGCCCGCAGCCACAGCCACTCCGGCGTCTTGGACATGTTGATGCCAGCCCGCTGATGGAATTCGGTGCGGGTGTAGCCGGGGCAGAGGGCCATCACCTGGACGCCGAACGGCCGCGTCGACTGCCCGACGGACTCACTGAAGTTGGTGACCCACGCCTTGCTGGCGGAGTACGTCGATCCGGGCATCGCCGTACCGAACCCGGCGACCGAAGAGACATTTATCACTGCCCCATTTCGCCGTTCAGTCATCGGACGGAGCGCCGCCAGGGTCAGCCGCATGACCGCGTGCACGTTGAGTCGCAACAGTCGCGCCTCGTCCTCCGCCGTGGAGCGCAGGAACGGTTTGTTCAGGCTGATCCCCGCATTGTTGACCAGCAGGTGCACCGGACTGCCGTCGGCGAGCCGCTGCTCCACGGTCGCGCAGCCGTCGTCGGTGGACAGATCCGCCGAGATCGTCTCCACCTCGTGTCCGTGCGTGGAACCCAGCTCGGCGGCCAGCTCGGCCAGCCGCGCCGCGTCGCGGGCAACAAGCACCAGGTGCCAGCCGTCGGCGGCCAACCGCCGCGTGAACGCCGCGCCGATGCCGGCGGTGGCCCCGGTGATCAGGGCACGGCGCTCGGCAGTCGTGGGGTCGAGCGTCACGGAGTGGTCCTCACCTGGGCGGGTACGGGGGCGTGTGCGGCGCCGGCGGGGGCTGGTGCGGGGCGGGCGGGAACATGGGCGGGGCGGTTGGCGCAGTCGAGCGGTGGCGGCCGAACCACCTGTTCGCCGCCGGCAGTACCAGCAACGTAGCTACTACAAGGTAACCGAGCGCCTGTGCGACGGAAAGCCCGGCGTTGAGCGGGATCCACCAGGACGGGTACGCGTCGCCGATCAGACCCAGCAACTCGGCGAGAGCGTGCTCGTCGGCGCCCAGTTGCAGTGGCGCGGCCCGTTCGCCGACCACCACCGCCACGCTGCAACAGCCGGCGAGCAGGCCCAGCCCGCTGACCACCCAGGTCGCCACCCGGACACCGTTGCGACCGGCCAGCAGACCGAGGGCCAGGCCGGCGAGCAGCGGCGCGGAGAGCACCGCCACCACCGCCGACAGCACCGCGGACGCGCGGAGCAGAGTCACCACGTCGTCGATCTGCTCCGGGCTCGCCGAGGTGTCGCGGGCGGCGGAGCGGAACGCGTCGACAGTCCCGCCCAGCACCACAAGGTCGACCACGGCGTACGCCAGCGCGGCGACAGCCATCACCAACAGCACGGTCACGGCCGACAGGACGGCGGCGGGCCGGCGGGCCGGTGCCGATTCCGGGTACGACACGACGAATCCCTCCGGTAGGCGTCGGGTTGCAACCTACTCGGAGGGATCGTCGGCGTCGTGCTTATCGAGCCGTCAGCTCGTCGACGGCGGGGTTGACCCGGGCCGATCCGTGGGCGGCGTGTCGTCCGGCCGGTTCGCTGCCGGTGGCGGCGGGTAGCTCGGCTCCCCACTCGACGGATAACCCGGCTCACCCGATGCCTGCGGGTAGCCCGGCTGACCGGGCGCCTGCGGACCCGGGTAGCTGGCGCCCGGGGTCGGCGGCTCCCAGCCCGCTGTGGGCTTGCGGAAGAACGGGTTGGCCTTCGGCAACGCCAGCAGGACCAGCGCGGCGATCAGCGCGATCAGGCCGAGCACGCCGAGCACGAGGCTGACCGGGGTGACCCAGGAGGGCAGGGCCTCGTCCAGGCGGCGCTGGATCTCCTCGGGGCTCGGCCCGTCGCCGGTGGTCCCGCCACCGGTGTTGAACCCGCCGGCCGCGTTGCTGAGCAGGCCACCGCCCACGCAGCAGACCATGATGCCGCCGACGATCCAGGTGGTGATCCGGGCGCCGTTGCGGCCCTGGTTGTTGAACAGAGCCAGCACGCCCAGCACGACCGCGAGCAGCAGCAGGACGATGCTCCCGCCGATGCCGACGACGGCGAAGACGTCGGCCACCTGGTCACCATCGGTGGCGCTGTCCGCGTACGCCGCACGGACCGCGTCCCGCGTCGTGCCGAAGGTGCTGAGCGTGACGATCAGACTGATCACCTGGAGTGCCAGGAACAGGAAAAGCAGGTAACTGGAAATCGACACAATGGATGGCCGCTGACGGGCCGGCGTGCTCTGGGAATCGACCACGATTCTCCTTCCCTAAGATCGCGCCCACACCGTATCGACAACCGGCCAGTTCGGCATGCCGTGACGAGCCCGGCGCGTCCGCCCGGTCCGGCTCAGCGGGCCTCAGGCACGGGGCGGGCGGATCGCCAGGTCGACGCTGTCGAGCAGCTTGCCGCGCGCGACCCGCCAGCCCTCTTCGCCGTACGCCTCGAAGGAGAGCCGCGCCGCGCCACCGGACTGGTAGTCGTGGTAGCGCATCGTCCCGGTCGACGGCAATTCGGTCTCGCCGGTGGCGGTGTAACGCGCCTGCCCGGTCTCGGCCCAGGTGTAGCGCCGCCCGCCGAGCTCGATGGTCGGGGCGCCCGGGGTGACTGTGGCGCCTGGTTCGGCGGTCCAGAACACCAGCTCAAGTTCGGGGCCGTTCTCCACGGAGAGCCGGTGGCGGGTCCCGGAGTCGTCGTCGATGAGGTGCTGCACCCAACTCCAGTCGCCCTCGACGAGGCGGATCGTGGCAATCACCGCGTACTCCCGCTCGCGGATGCGCACGCGGTCACCAGGGGTCAGTCGGAGCGGGCCGCCGCGTGGTGGCTCCGCCGGCTGGCCGTCGGGCCGGCCCGTCGGCCGTCGGCGGGCCCGCACGACGACCACTACCACCGCGAGTACGGCAACAGCCGCCACCAGGCACGTCACCAGCGCTTCCATGCGACCACCTCCCCAGGTACGTCGGCGCAGACGGTAACAACCCTCGGCACCAGGAAGGCCCTTGCTGTGGCCGACAGCTCAGCTAGCGAAGGTGGTCGGGCATGTCGTCCGGAGGGGCCGCCGGCGGTCCGGTCGGCCCTGGTGAGGTGCCCGGCGCTCCCGGCGTCAGGTGCGCGGCCGGGTCGGGGCAGATCAGGTAGCCGGGTGGGAGCGGCTGGTTCGGCGGCAGGAAGCCCGGCACGAGCGGAGCTGTCGGGTATCCGTAACCGGTAGGGGCGTAGGCGGGGACTGGCATCACCCAGGCCGGGCCGGGCAACGCCTCGTTCGCGGTGCGCGGCACGAACCAGCGGTTCGCCGGCGGCAGGGCCAGTAGCAGGACCACTGTTGCGGAGAGGGCCAGAACGGTGAGCACACCCAGCCCGGCCGCGGGGAAGAACAGGTCGTCCCAGGGATCGGTGCCGGAGTAGAGCGTGTCGAAGAACGTGGAGGTCTCCCACTCGTCCCAGTCCTGAGGCGGCTCGTCGCCGATGTCCGGCATGGTCAGCGCCGGCACGAGAAACCCTCCGCAACAGCACTGCGCGAAGCAGACCAGCAACTGCCCGCCACTGGCCACGAAGACCAGGACCCGTGCGACGTTGACGCCCCGCCGGACCGGGACGGCGGTGGCCGCCAGCCAGACCGCGAGCAACACCGCCGGCACGCCGAGGACCAGCGTCATCGCGACGTTGCCCTGCCGCTCGCCAGCCACCTCGGCCGGGTCGGCGTCCGGCACCAGCCGTACCGCGCGGTCGATCTGGCCGTCGAAGTGCACCGCCTCGGCCACCGTCAGCGCGGCCAGGCCGAGCAGCACCAGCACCACTGCCAGTTGCAGCCAGAAGGCGACGGTCACGGTGATCGGGCGGGGCGGACGCGGCGCGGTGGCGGGCGGGCTCATGGCTCGCAACGTACGGCGCGTCGTCCGCGACCGGCAGCACCGATCGGGCAGCACCGACCGGCGAATGGATCATGCTGCGGCGAGCCGCCGACTGGCGTACGTGCCAAGGGTTTCCCGGTCCATCACGCAGCCGACGAACGTGGTGAACTCGCTCGGATCGTCCCGCAGCGACGTCCAGGCCGCTCGAGCCGCCTCCGGGTCGATCCGCTCCAGCAGCGTGGCCGCGTACGCCCGGCCTGCGGGTGTGCCGTCGGCCAGCACCCGGTCGAGCTGACGGCGTACCTCCTCGGGGTGGTCGCTGAGGGCGGCCTCGACCCGGTGGTACGCCTCGGTCACCGGCAACAGCGTGCCCGCGATCCCCACCCCACCAAAGGCGAGCGTGTCAGCCGCCACCAACTCGTCGACGGCGGCGCCCAATTCGCGCTCCCATTTCTTCCCAATCCCAAACATGCCCCACCCCTTTCCCCATCCACCCCCGTCCCACCCTGTTGATCAAGAGGTTTGCGTCATGAGAAGACGCGAATCTGACGCAAACCTCTTGATCACCGCGCTCGGGGGGGTGAGGGGATCAGGCGGAGGTGACGGCCAACCCTTCCTTCGCGTCGGCCAGGTCGACCTTGACGGTGTCGCCGTCCCGGATCGTTCCGGAGAGCAGTGCCTTGGCCAGTTGGTCTCCGATTGCGGTCTGGACCAGGCGACGGAGCGGTCGCGCACCGTAGATCGGGTCGTAGCCGTGCTCGGCCAGCCAGTCCCGGGCGGCATCGGTGATCGCCAGACCCAGCCGGCGATCGGCCAACCGCCGCCGCATCCGGTTCAACTGGATGTCGACGATGGAGCGCAGGTCGTCCCCACGCAGCGAGGCGAAGACCACGATGTCGTCCAGCCGGTTGAGGAACTCCGGCTTGAAGTGCGACCGGACCACTGCCAGCACGCCCTCCCGGCGCTGCTCATCGGCGAGCGTCAGGTCGCTGATCACCGACGACCCGAGGTTGGACGTGAGGATCAGGATCGCGTTGCGGAAGTCCACGGTGCGGCCCTGGCCATCGGTGAGCCGGCCGTCGTCGAGCACCTGGAGCAGCACGTCGAAGACGTCCGGGTGAGCCTTCTCCACCTCGTCAAGCAGCACCACCGAGTACGGCCGTCGGCGCACCGCCTCGGTGAGCTGACCACCCTCGTTGTAACCGACGTAGCCGGGCGGGGCACCGACCAGGCGAGCGACCGAGTGCTTCTCGCCGTACTCGCTCATGTCGATGCGGACCATGGCCCGCTCGTCGTCGAAGAGGAACTCGGCGAGGGCCTTGGCCAGCTCGGTCTTGCCGACGCCGGTGGGGCCGAGGAACAGGAAGCTGCCGGTCGGGCGATCCGGGTCGGCGATGCCGGCCCGGGCACGGCGTACCGCGTCGGAGACCGCGCCGACCGCCTCGGCCTGGCCGACCACCCGGCCGCCCAGCGACTCCTCCATCCGCAGCAGCTTGGCCGTCTCACCCTCCAGCAGGCGGCCGGCGGGGATGCCGGTCCAGGAGGCGACCACCGCGGCGATGTCGTCCGCGCCGACCTCCTCCTTCAGCATCGCGCCGTCGGCCTGGAGCTGGGCCAGTTCCTCCTCGGCCTGCTTCAGCTCGACCTTCAGGGCGGGGATCCGGCCGTAGCGCAGCTCGGCGGCGCGTTCCAGCTCGCCGTCCCGCTCGGCCCGCTCGGCCTCACCGCCGAGGCGTTCCAGCTCCTCCTTGGCCGTGGAGAGCTTGGTGATGTGGCTCTTCTCCGTCTGCCAGCGCTCGGAGAGCACTGTGAGCTGCTCGCGCTTGTCGGCCAACTCCTTGCGGAGTCGTTCCAGCCGCTCGGCCGAGGCGGCGTCCGGCTCCTTGGCCAGCGCCATCTCCTCGATCTCCAACCGGCGGACCGCCCGCTCGATCTCGTCCACCTCGACCGGACGGGAGTCGATCTCCATCCGGAGCCGGGACGCGGACTCGTCGACCAGGTCGATCGCCTTGTCCGGCAGGAACCGGTCGGTGATGTACCGGTCGGACAGCGTCGCGGCGGCCACCAGCGCGGCGTCGGTGATCCGTACGCCGTGGTGCACCTCGTAGCGCTCCTTGAGCCCACGCAGGATGCCGATGGTGTCCTCGATGGTCGGCTCACCGACCAGCACCGGCTGGAAACGGCGCTCCAGCGCCGGGTCCTTCTCGATGTGCTCGCGGTACTCGTCAAGCGTGGTGGCGCCCACCATCCGCAGCTCACCACGGGCCAGCATCGGCTTGAGCATGTTGCCGGCGTCCATCGAGCCCTCGCCCTTGCCGGCGCCGACGACCGTGTGCAGCTCGTCGAGGAACGTGATGACCTGCCCGTTGGAGTTCTTGATCTCCTCCAGGACGGACTTCAGCCGCTCCTCGAACTGGCCGCGGTACTGCGCGCCCGCGACCATCGCGCCGAGGTCCAGCGAGATCAGCTTCTTGTCGCGCAGGGACTCGGGCACGTCGCCGGTGACGATCCGCTGGGCCAGGCCCTCGACGATCGCGGTCTTGCCGACGCCGGGCTCGCCGATCAGCACCGGGTTGTTCTTGGTACGCCGGGAGAGCACCTGGATGACCCGACGGATCTCGGAGTCCCGGCCGATGACCGGGTCGATCTTGCCGTCCCGGGCGCTGGCGGTGAGGTCGACGCCGTACTTGGTCAGGGCCTGGTAGGTCTGCTCGGGGTCGGCGGTGGTGACCCGGCGGTCCCCGCCGCGGACGGTCGGGAAGGCGGCGACCAGTGCCTCCTCGGTGGCACCGGCGGTCTTCAGCGCGCCGGACACCGCTCCGCCCACCCGGGCCAGGCCGGCGAGCAGGTGCTCGGTGGAGGTGTACTCGTCGCCCAGCGGCCGGGCGATCTGCTCGGCGGCGCCGATGGCGTTGACGAACTCCCGGGCCAACGTCGGCTCGGCGATGCTGGAGCCGCGCGCGGCCGGCAGGTTGTCGACAGCGCGCTGGGCGGCCTGGCGCAGCTCGGTCGGGTCGGCCCCGACGGCGCGCAGCAGGCCGGTGGCGGTCGAGCCGTCGGTGTCCAGGAGTGACAGGAGCAGGTGCCAGGGCTCCACTGTGGCGTGGCCACGCTGGTTGGCCAGCGCGACAGCGCCCGTGATGGTTTCGCGGCTCTTTGTGGTGAGTCTTTCGGTGTTCATGGGCTCCCCCGGATCGGCGTTGTCCATTGGGTTGGACACAACCAGAGTTGAGCGTATTCCGCTCAACCTTAGCGCGTGACGCCCATCACTCCCGGCGCCGCCACCGCCAGTCGAACTCGCCGGCCGCCGGAGGCGGGCCGGGCAGCGGGTCCGCGCCCGACGCCGACGACAGACCGGCCAGCAGGACCGCGAGCTGCCGGCGGCGCAGTTGGCGGGTCCGCTCCGGATCGGGTACGCGGACCGCCGCGCACGCCTCCAGCAACAACCCCAGGTCGTGTACGACGGCGTCGGGGCGCAGCCGCCCGCTGGCGTGGGCCCGGTCGACGAGGGCGGTGGCCAACTCACCGGCGCGCATCGCGTCCCGGCCCATCTCCTCGGTCGGAGTGAAGGTGCCGGCCAGGTGGACGGTGAGCGAGTGCACGTCGGCGTCGACCACCCGGGCCAGGAAGCCGGTGAACGCGGCCCAGTCGTCCGGCTTGTCGAGGGCGGCCTCAGCCTCCGCGACGTACCGGCGCAGCCCGTCGTGGCAGAGCTGGCGCAGCAGGTCCTCCTTGCCCGCGTAGCGCCGGTAGAGAGCGCTGATGCCGACGCCCGCGCGGTCCGCGACGGCGGCGATCGGGGCCTTCGGGTCGTCGAGGAAGACGGCGCGGGCGGCTTCGAGGATGACCTCGTCGTTGCGGGCGGCCTGGGCGCGGCGACCGCCCAACGTCTTGCCAGAAGTCGTTGACATGCCCTCAGCCTAACAGTGGAACGGATCGTTCCGCTCTGCTATGGTGATTGCAGAACGAAACATTCCGTTCCGAAGGGGTTCCCTCATGAGCGACACCGCGATCCGCCCGTTCCACGTCGAGATCCCGCAGACCACCCTCGACGACCTGGCCGCCCGGCTGGCCCGCACCAACTGGCCCGCCGACCTGCCCGGGACGGGCGACTCGTACGGGATGAGCAGCGACCGGGTACGCGCCCTCGTCGACCACTGGCAGGGCAAGTTCGACTGGCGGGCCGTCGAGGCCCGGCTGAACGCCCACCCGCAGTTCGTCACCGAGATCGACGGTGAGCAGATCCACTTCCTGCACGTCCGGTCGTCCCGGCCGGACGCCACCGCGCTGGTGCTCACCCACGGCTGGCCCGGGTCGGTGCTGGAATACCTCGACGTGATCGCCCCGCTCACCGAGCCGACCGACCCGGCCGCGCCGGCGTTCCACGTGGTCATCCCGTCGCTGCCGGGCTACGGCTTCTCCGGCCCCACCCGCAGCGCCGGCTGGAACCGGTACCGCATCGCCCGCGCCTGGGCCGAGCTGATGAACCGCCTGGGGTACGACAGCTACGGCGCGATCGGCAACGACGCCGGCTCGATGATCGCGCCGGAGTTGGGCCGGGTCGATCCGGAGCGGGTGCTCGGCGTACACGTCACCCAACTCTTCTCGTTCCCCTCCGGCGACCCGGCCGAGTTCGCCGGGCTCTCCGAGACCGACCAGGCGGCGCTCGGGCACCTCCAGTGGTTCTACGAGAACAAGTTCTCCTTCAACCAGGTGCACAGTCAGCAGCCGCAGACCCTGGCGTTCGGCCTGGTCGACTCGCCGGTGGGGCTGCTCGCCTGGAACGCCCAACTCTTCGACGAGAGCCTGGACGCCGACTTCATCCTGGCCAACGTGGCGCTCTACTGGTTCACCGGCACTGCCGCCTCGGCGATCCGGCTCTACTGGGAGGACGCGCACGCCGGCGAGGCGCCGACCGAGCCGACCACCGCTCCGACCGCGCTGGCCATGTTCCCCGGCGACTTCCAGTCCATCCGCCGCTTTGCCGACCGCGACCACGCGAACATCGTCCGGTGGACGGCGTACGAGACCGACGTCGACGGCCGGGGCGAGGTCGGCGGCCACTACGCGGCCCACCAGGCCACCGGGGTGCTGGTCGCCGACATCCGCGAGTTCTTCGCCAGCCTCCGCTGACCGTAGGCGTGTCCAGGTGCCCGCGCCCGCTCTGCCGGCGCGGGCACCAACGCGTCCCAGCCCCGCCCCTCGGCCCGTCCGGCCCCGCCCCTCGGCCCGTCCGGTGCGGTTGATCGACTCGGCTTTCAGGAAGTCGGGGCATCCCGCCACGTCGGATACCGCGGTTTCAATGAAGTCGAGTGGACCATGGTCGCTGCGGTACGCCGGGGGCGCCGTCCGTCCAAGATCTGCGCTCTGTTCACGAAGCGGTAGCCTTGGAGAGTGCGAGTACGTGTCGAGCAGACCGCCCTACCCGGGATCGGGGTACGTCACGATCTGGTGACGGAGTCCGGACGCCGCCTGGGCGTCGTTTCCCACCGCAACGGCCGCCGTGATCTCGTTCTCTACGATCCCGACGACCCCGACGCCTGCCAGTCGGACATTCCGCTGACCGACGACGAGGCTGAGGCTCTGGCCGACATCCTCGGCGCGTCGCTGATGCTCGGCCAGCTCTCCGGGCTCCGCGAGCAGGCCGCCGGTCTGCTCACCGAGCAGATCGCCATCACGGCCGGTTCCCCGTACGTCAACCGGAAGCTCGGCGACACCAAGGCGCGCACCCGCACCAGCGCCTCCATCGTGGCTGTACTGCGTGAAGGCGAAGTGATCGTCTCGCCACTCCCCTCCTTCCGCTTCGCGGCCGGCGATGTGGTGGTCGTTGTCGGGACCCGTAGAGGTCTCGACGGCGTGTCCGCCATCCTCGCCGACAGTGACCCGGACGGCTGAGGCGGATGCACGATTCCACCACTCTGCTCGTCGAAGTCGGCGCGCTGCTGTTGCTGCTTGGCGTCCTCGGTCGGTTGAGCCGCCGGGTAGGCCTGTCGCCCATCCCCCTCTACCTGCTCGCCGGGCTGGCGTTCGGGCACGGTGGGCTACTTCCGCTCGCCGCCAGCGAGGAGTTCTTCGCTGTGGGCGCCGAGATCGGCGTCATCCTGCTGCTGGTGATGCTCGGCCTGGAGTACTCGGCCAACGAACTGGTGGGCAACCTCCGGTCGGCGGCCCCGGCCGGGCTGATCGACGGCGTGTTCAACGCGCTGCCCGGTGCGGCCTTCGCCCTGCTGCTCGGCTGGGACTGGGTCGCCGCCCTGGTGCTCGGCGGCATCACCTGGGTCTCCTCCTCCGGCGTGATCGCCAAGGTCCTCGCCGATCTGGGACGACTGGGTAACCGGGAAACCCCGGTGATCCTGTCGGTCCTCGTGATCGAGGACCTGGCGATGGCGCTCTACCTGCCGCTGGTCACCGCCGTGCTGGCCGGCACCGGCCTGCTCGGTGGCGGCATCGCACTCGCCGTCGCGGTGGGCACGGTGCTGCTCGTGCTGGTCGTCGCCATCCGGTACGGCCACCTCATCTCCTCCGCCCTGTCGGCGAAGGACCCGGAGGCGTTGCTGCTCGGCGTACTCGGTCTGACCCTGCTGATCGCCGGGCTCGCGGCGAAGCTCCAGGTGTCGGCGGCGGTCGGCGCGTTCCTTGTCGGCATCGCGCTCTCCGGCCCGGTGGCACACCACGCGACCGAGTTGCTCTCACCGCTGCGGGACCTGTTCGCGGCGGTGTTCTTCGTCTTCTTCGGCCTGGTCACCGACCCACGGGACATCCCGCCGGTGCTGCTGCCGGCGCTCGCGTTGGCAGTGGTCACCATGGCGACGAAGACGCTCACCGGCTACCTCGCCGCCCGCCGGGTCGGTATCGCCGAACCCGGTCGATGGCGGGCCGGCCTGGCACTCGTACCCCGCGGTGAGTTCTCCATCGTCATCGCCGGGCTGGCGGTGGCCGCCGGGAGCGTCGAGCCGCGGTTGGCAGCGCTGGCCGCGACGTACGTCCTGATCACCGTGGTGACCGGGCCGATCCTGGCTCGGCTTCCCGACTTCCCGTGGTTCAAGCGGTGGCTGCGCAACCGCGCGGCGGCCCAGCGGCGGGAGCAGACCCCGGTCGTCGACTCGGTGGGCTGAACTCCACCGGTCGCGGTCCCAATCCCCGGGACAGCTACCGGGAGGGGCGAAAAGCCACTCCAGCCCCATGACGAACTCGGCGTCGGCACCCGCTGACACCGCCTAACGTGGATCGTCATGGGAGCGTGATCGGCTGCGCCGTCGATGCAATTGACCCGCCCATGCCAACGGTTGCGGAATTGCTCCTCGCGGGTACTACCGCAGCACCCGACGGCGGGTTACCGTTTCGCCCCAGCAGCCAGGGTCCGCAGGCAGCGTTGCCAAACGCGGGCGAGAGCGGAAGGTTGGCCGGTGAGCGTGCAGGAGTCGACGTTCCACGGCTTCGCCAACCCCGTCGATCCGACTCCGGCGGAGTTGCGAGCTTGGGCGTACAAGCCCGATTCGGTCCCGTTGGCCTCGATGCCACCCGACTGGGACCTGCTGGTCTCCGGCGACCGGCTGGTGTTGACGCTCTTCGAGTTGGCGATGGATCCAACCTGCCCGGCCCGGCGTTTTGCGCTGCACTGCCTCTACATCTACGCGGCCGACGGCATCCGGACGAACTTCCGCGCCCACCCCAAGCGCCGCTTCCGCAAGCTCGTCGAGCAGGCCGAGCGGGACGGCGACGAGCTGATGAAGATCTGGGCGCACAACGGCCGGGTGCTGTTGGCCCGACCGGACCTCTTCGTCTACCGGGACTGGTGCGAGGGCGGCCTGGTCCGCGAAAACCGCCGCCTCGGCTGATTCGCCGGATTCGCCGACCAGCGGCGGCGGGTAAAGGGCGACTAAGCCCCTTTGGAGCTGATGTCGCAAACGATTCACACCCGCGAGGCCCTCTCAGTCGGCACAACGAGGCGGTTCGGAGCCGGAGCCGCCGCGCGATGTCGTAGACGATTCAGCTCCAAAGGGCCTGCGACTCGATTGCCGGCCTCCGCGGCGGCAAGGAACCAAGCCGCGTCCCGGCCCGCACCCGACCGCGCCGAACGGGCCGGGACCCCCACTGCGGCAACCCGACGTCCCGGCCCGCACCCGATTACGGCGAACGGGCCGGGACCCCCCGTGGGTCCCGGCCCGCACGTCGGTCACCGGTTATTCCTGCTTGCGTTCCGTCTCGGCTCGGGCCTGTTCGTCGGCGTGGTCGCCGTCTTCGGCGAACCGGCCGGCGATGATCCGGTCCCGGTAGGTCCCCTCGGTCACCTTGTCGAACTTCTTGCGGACCGTCTCGGCCAGGTCCTCCAGCCGGTCCTCGGTCTGCTGGGCCACCTTCTTCGCCGGTTCCGCCATCGCTCCCCCTCGCCATGCCGGTAGGTCCGGATTAAGCCGATTGGACCCTTATCGACAGGCTAACCGAAGCGGCCCGGACCGCGCCGGGAATCCAGCGCGGTCCGGGCCGAGAAGACAGGTCCGGGTGAGCAGCAGGTCAGCGATCGGGGGTCCGGCGGGGGCGCCACACCACCAGGGCCGTGGAGGTGCGGTTGGTCGGCACCAGATCCCGGCCCGGGAAGCGGGCCAACGACTCCAGCTCCGCCACCCGGCGGTACGCGGCGTCCAGCTCCGCCTCCAACCGGGCCACCCGCTGCTGCGCCTGCTCCAGCAGCCGCTCCAGCCCGATGATCCGCTTGACGCCGGCCAGGTTGATCCCGTCGTCCTGGCTGAGCCGCTGCACCTCGCGCAGCAGCACCACGTCGCGGACGCTGTAGCGACGCCCGCCACCAGCGGCTCGGCCGGGCTGCACCAGCCCCAGTCGGTCGTACTGGCGCAGGGTCTGCGGGTGCATCCCCGCCATCCGTGCCGCTACCGAGATCATCAGCACCTTGGCCTCGTAGGCAGGGTCGCCCGAACCGAGGAACTCGCCCGACATCCCGCTCACCTCCGCGTCCATTCCACCGGACTAACTGACTCGACGCACCCGTGCGTCGAGATGTTCCCGGGCCGCCGGCGGGGTCTGCTCGGCGAACGACTCCAGCGCCGTGCGGGCCTCGTCCGACAAGCGGGCCGGCACCACCACGTCCAGCGTGACCAGCAGGTCACCGGCCTGCCCGTCGCGGCGGACCACACCCTTGCCGCGGGCCCGCAGCACCCGCCCGCTCGGCGTCCCCGGCGGCACCCGCAGGGTCACCGCACCGTCGAGCGTGGGCACCCGCAGGTCCGTGCCGAGCACGGCCTCCGCGAAGGTGACCGGCACGGTCAGCGTCAGGTCGTCCCCGGTACGCCCAAACAGCTCGTCCGGCCGAACCTTGACGTGCACGAAGAGGTCGCCGGCCGGGCCACCGCGCTCGCCCGGCTCGCCCCGCCCGGCCAGCCGGATGCGTTGACCGTCGGCCACACCGGCCGGGAAGCGCACGTTCATGGTGCGGGTCTTTGTGACACCGCCGCTGCCGTGGCACTCCGGGCACTTCTCCTCGACCACTGTGCCGACGCCCTGGCAGTTGCGGCACGGCTCGGAGAAGCTGAACGACCCCTGGTCGCGGGTGGTCACGCCGGCACCATGACAAACCGGGCAGGTACGCGGCTGGGTGCCGGGCTTGGCCCCGTTGCCGTGGCAGGTGTCGCAGACTCCCGGCGCGCGCAACGTCAGGGGCAGTGTCACCCCGCGCACCGCGTCGCCGAAGTCCAGCGCCACCTCGGTCTCCACGTCCCGACCACGAGCCGGACCGCGTGGCGCGGCCTGCCCGCCGGCCTGACCGCCACTGAAGATCGAGCTGAACAGGTCCTGGAAGCCGGCACCGCCGAAGCGACGATCGCCGCCCCCGCCGCCGCCGAACATGTCGGAGACGTCGAACGGCACGCCGCCCGGCTGACCCCCACCCCGGGCGTTACGCCGGAACGCGCCCGAGCCGAAGAGCGACCGCATCTCGTCGTACTCGCGACGGCGGCCGCTGTCCGACAGCACGTTGTACGCCTCGGACGCGGCCTTGAACCGTTCCTCGGCCTTCGGGTCGCCCGGGTTGTGGTCCGGATGCGACTCCCGGGCCACCTTGCGGTACGCCTTCTTGATGTCATCCGCGGAGGCGGCCTTGTCCACGCCGAGCACGGCGTAGAAGTCCTTCTCGATCCAGTCCTTCGAACTCACCGGTCCACCTCCTTCCGACCCTGGTGGCCCGGCCGTCCCGCCCACCGCTGAACGGTGGACGGGACGGCCCGGTCACTGTCTGGCACTATTCCGGATCCGCGACCGCGACCAGCGCGGGGCGCAGCAGCCGCTCACCGAGCTGGTAGCCGCGTCGCATGACCTGTACGCAGGTCGGCTCGCTGACGTCGGCCGAGGTCTGGTGCGCTACCGCCTCGTGCCGGGTCGGGTCGAACGGGTCGCCCTGCTCGCCGAAGGCGTTCAGGCCGAACTTGCCCAGCGCGGTGGTGAGCTGCTCGGCCACAGTGCCGAACGGCCCGACCAAGTCGCCGTGTTCCCGGGCCCGGTCCAGGTCGTCCAGGATCGGCAGCAGCGCGGCCAGCACCGAGCCGGTCGCCTGCTCCTGCACGAGGCTGCGGTCCCGGTCGACCCGCTTGCGGTAGTTGGCGTACTCCGCCGACACCCGCTGCAGGTCCCTGGTCCGCTCGTCCAGCTCGGCCCGGAGCGCCTCCAGCTCGGCACCGAGCGAGGTGCCCGCGCCGCCGCCGTCCACCGGCTGCGCCGGGGCGTCCACCACCGGCGGACCGGACGGCTCCGGCCCGTCGGTGGAGTTGACCTCGACCTCGATCTCGTCGACCACCACCTCGGCGTCCTCGACCAGACCCTCGGCCGGCACACCGGTCTCCGCGTCGGCGGCGGTCCCCTCCGGCTCGGCGGTGTCGACGAGCTTGCGCTTGTTGCGGATGACGACCCGCTCCCCGTCGCCGGTCGGCTCCGTGGTCGCGGAGCCACCCGGCGTCGACCCGGTGTCGCCCGGGTCGGCGGCTCGTGGCTTCTGCGTCATGCGGCTACCTCATCCCCTTCGCGGTGGAAACGTGTCGGAGGCCGACGGTCACTTCTTACCGTCCTCGTCAACGATTTCCGCGTCGACGACGTCGTCGGCGCCGCCGGCCTGCGCGCCGGTCGCACCGGTCGCGCCGGTCGCACCCGGACCGGGCTCGCCACCCGGCTGCTGACCCTGCTCGGCCTGCTGCGAGTAGAGCAGCGAACCAGCCTGCTGGGAGACCTGCGCCAGCTTCTCGTGCGCCGACTTGATCTTCTCGATGTCCTGACCGCCGAGGGCGCCACGCAGCTCGCCGAGCGCCTCGTTGAGCTGCTCGCGGTTCTCACCGGGCAGCTTGTCGCCGCTCTCGGCGAGGAACTTCTCGGTCTGCCACTGGAGCGCCTCGGCCACGTTGCGGGTCTCGGCGTCGTCGCGGCGGCGCTTGTCCTCCTCCGCGTGCTCCTCGGCGTCCCGGCGCATCCGCTCGATGTCGTCCTTCGGCAGCGAGGAGCCGCCGGTGATCGTCATCTTCTGTTCCTTGCCGGTGCCCAGGTCCTTGGCGTGCACGTTGACGATGCCGTTGGCGTCGATGTCGAAGGCGACCTCGATCTGCGGCACGCCGCGCGGCGCCGGCGGGAGGCCGGTCAGCTCGAAGGTGCCGAGCTTCTTGTTGTACGCCGCGATCTCCCGCTCACCCTGGAACACCTGGATCAGCACCGAAGGCTGGTTGTCGTCGGCCGTGGTGAAGACCTCGGAACGCTTGGTCGGGATGGTGGTGTTGCGCTCGATCAGCTTGGTGAAGATGCCGCCCTTGGTCTCGATGCCCAGGCTCAGCGGGGTCACGTCGAGCAGCAGGACGTCCTTGACCTCACCCTTGAGCACACCGGCCTGGAGGGCGGCGCCGACGGCGACGACCTCGTCCGGGTTGACGCCCTTGTTGGGGTCGCGGCCGGTGAGCTGCTTGACCAGGTCAGTCACGGCGGGCATCCGGGTCGAACCGCCGACCAGGATGACGTGCTCGACGTCGGAGATCTTGATCCCGGCGTCCTTCACGGCCTGCTCGAACGGGCCCTTGCAACGGTCCAGCAGGTCCTGCGTCATCCGCTGGAACTCGGCGCGGCTGAGCGTCACGTCCAGGTGCAGCGGGCCGGCCGCGCCGGCCGTGATGTACGGCAGGTTGATGTTGGTGGTGGTGGCGGCGGACAGCTCGATCTTGGCCTTCTCGGCCGCCTCGCGGAGCCGCTGGAGGGCCATCTTGTCCTGGGAGAGGTCGATGCCGTGCTCACCACGGAAGGTCTTGACCAGGTGGTCGATGATCCGCTGGTCCCAGTCGTCGCCACCGAGCTGGTTGTCACCGCTCGTCGACTTGACCTCGACGACGCCCTCGGCCAGCTCCAGCAGCGACACGTCGAAGGTGCCGCCACCGAGGTCGAAGACCAGGACGGTCTGCTCCTTGGAGCCCTTGTCCAGCCCGTACGCCAGGGCGGCGGCGGTCGGCTCGTTGACGATCCGCAGCACGTTGAAGCCGGCGATCTCACCGGCCTCCTTGGTGGCCTGGCGCTGGCTGTCGTTGAAGTAGGCCGGGACGGTGATCACCGCGTCGGTGATCTGCTCGCCCAGGTACGCCTCGGCGTCCCGCTTGAGCTTCATCAGCGTCCGGGCCGAGATCTCCTGCGGGGTGTACTTCTTGCCGTCGATGTCGACGGACCAGTTCGTGCCGACCTCCCGCTTGACCGACCGGATCGTCCGGTCCGGGTTGGTCACTGCCTGGCGCTTGGCGACCTCACCGACGAGCACCTCGCCGTTGCGGGCGAACGCGACGATCGAAGGAGTCGTCCGCGACCCCTCAGCGTTGGCGATGACGGTGGGCTCACCGCCCTCGAGAACGCTGACGCAGGAGTTCGTCGTGCCGAGGTCGATACCGACCGCACGTGCCATCTTCGCTTCCTCGCTTCGTAAGGTTGTGCAGGTGACGGGCGTCGCCCGTGGGCTGCTGGCGAGCACCGCCCGCAGCGGGCCCCACCACAAGTTGAGTGAACTTGACTCAATAGTGCCACGCGTTGGCCAATCGTCAAGTTGACTTGAGTCAACCCGACGCAACCCAGCCGTTATTACCGTCCGGTTGTCTTCCCTTGCATCGGTCGGGCACGCTTTAGCGGTGACGACGCACGGCGATCCCGCCACCCGTTCCGGTGCGCCCGCCGTCGCAGCCCGCACCGACCCGCCGGACGCCGCGGGGGAGCCGCCCGCCACTACCGGGGACGACAGCCTCCCCGGCGCACTGTCGGGCCTCCGGGAGGCGATCGGCGCGGCCCGGTATCCCCTCGCGCTGCCCTCTGCCAACTCTGCCCGGCACAGCGCCACAGCACTCACCGACCAGCTCGACGACTACCTGCTGCCCCGGCTCGCCCGGTTGGACGCGCCACTGCTCGTGGTGGTCGGCGGCTCCACCGGCGCGGGTAAGTCGACCCTGGTCAACAGCCTGGTCAAGGCCCGGGTCAGCGCGGCCGGCGTGCTCCGGCCGACCACCCGCTCCCCGGTGCTGGTCTGCAACCCGTCCGACGCGGCCTGGTTCCGGCAGGGTGACCTGCTGCCCGGGCTGACCCGCACCACCGAGCCGAGCGACGATCCGCGCGCCCTGCACCTCGTCACCGCCCCGGCCCTCCCCGCCGGGCTGGCCTTCCTCGACGCGCCCGACATCGACTCCGTCGTCGACGCCAACCGGGCGCTCGCCACCCAACTGCTGGCCGCCGCCGACCTGTGGCTCTTCGTCACCACCGCCGCCCGGTACGCCGACGCGGTGCCCTGGGAGCTGCTGCGCAGCGCCCGGGCGCGCGGCGCGGTGATCGCCATGGTGCTGGACCGGGTGCCCGCCGAGGCCACCGACGAGATCGCCGCGCACCTGACCGAGATGCTCGCCGAGCAGGACCTCGGCCGGGCGCCGCTGTTCGTGTTGCCCGAGACCTGGGTCGACGGTCAGGGGCTGCTGCCCGAGGGAGTCACCGCCCCACTGGCCGACTGGTTCGCCCGGTTGGCCGCCGACGTGGACGCGCGGGCGGCGGTGGTCCGCCAGACCCTCGACGGGGCGCTGGCCGCACTCCACCCCGCCGTGGAGGATCTGGCCGACGCCGCCGACGAGCAGCTCGCCGCCGCCGACGGGCTGGACGAACGGGTCCGGGCCGCGTACCGGGCCGCCGAGCGCACTGTCGAGCAGGGGCTCCAGGACGGCCGGCTGCTAAGGGGTGAGGTGCTCGCCCGCTGGCAGGAGTTCGTCGGCACCGGCGAGCTGTTCCGCACGCTGGAGGCACGGATCGGCCGCCTCCGGGACCGGGTCGTGGCCGCCGTCACCGGTCGGCCGGCGCCCGCCGCCGAGCTGCGCAACGCCATCGAGTCCCAACTGGTGACGCTGCTGCGCGGGGTGGCCTCGGAGGCCGCCGAATCCGCCTACACCGGGTGGAAGGCACACCCGGCCGGTGCCGGGCTGCTCGACCCGGCGCTCGCCCACCCGAGCGACGACCTACCCGAACGCGCCGAGCGCATGGTCCGGGACTGGCAGCGCGGTGTGCTGGAGCTGGTCCGGGTCGAGGGCGGTGACAAGCGGTTCGTGGCCCGCACCGCCGCGTACGCGGTGAACGCCACCGGGCTGGCCGTGATGATCGCCGTCTTCGCCTCCACCGCGTTCATCCCGACCGGGCTGGAGCTGGCCACCGGGGCCGGCACCACTGTCGCCGCACAGGCCGTCCTCCAGGCGATCTTCGGCGACCAGGCGGTGCGTACCCTCGCCGCCAAGGCCCGCACCGACCTGCTGGACCGGGTGCGGACGCTGCTCGCCGCGGAGGCCGACCGCTTCCTGAGCCGCACCGCCGACGCCCGCCCCGCCGAAGACGCCGGCGACGGTCTGCGCCGGGCCGCCGGCCGGGTCGAGCTGGCCCGGCACCGCAGCGGCCTGTCCGCCGCCGACGAGGAGGGTTCCCGGTGAGCAACATCGCCGGCCGGGTACGCGAGGTGTTCCGCGGGGACCAGCGGGTCGACGCCGACGCGTTGATCGCGCGCCTGGACGCGGTACGCCGGTTCCTGACCGCCGTGGACGGTCTGCTGCCGGACGCCGACCTGGTGCCCGCGCACACTGTGGTGGAGCGGGCCGGCACCCGGCTCACACTGTCCCGGGACCACACAGTGGTCGCCCTGGCCGGCGCCACTGGCAGCGGCAAGTCCAGCCTCTTCAACGCGCTGGCCCAACTGGAGCTGTCGCCGGTTGGGGTCCGCCGGCCGACCACCGGCGTCACCCACGCCTGCGTGTGGGGGCCGCTGGAGGGCGCCAACCATCTGCTCGACTGGATCGGCGTGCTGCCCCGACACCGCTTCGTCCGGGAGAGCGCCCTGGACGCTGACGACGAGACGGCCCTGCACGGGCTGATCCTGCTCGACCTGCCCGACTTCGACTCGGTGCAGCGATCGCACCGGCTCGAGGTGGACCGGCTCCTGGGCCTGGTGGACCAGGTCGTCTGGGTGGTCGACCCGCAGAAGTACGCCGACCGGGTCATCCACGACAGCTACCTGCGCGAGTTCCACAGGCACCGCGACGTCACAGTGGTAGTGCTCAACCAGGCCGACCGTCTGCCCCCGGCCGAGGTGCCCCGGGTCCTGGACGATCTTCGTCGGCTGCTCGACACGGACGGGCTGACCGGGGTGCCCCTGCTGGCCACCACCGCCATCGACCCGGCCGGGATGGTCGGGCTGCGCAACGCGCTGGAGCGCACTGTCGCCGAGCGGCAGGCCGCGTTGCGTCGGCTCGCGGGTGACGTCGACACTGTCGTCGCCGACCTGGACGAGCTGGTCGGTTCGGCCCGGCCGCCGGGCGGGCCGGACGACACAGCCGTGAACGGGCTGAACCGGGCGTTGGCCGGGGCGGCCGGGGTGCCAGCGGTGACAGAGGCCGTGGAGCGGGCGTACCGGCACCGGGCCGGCGCGGCCACCGGCTGGCCCGTGGTCCGGGGCTGGCGGCGGTTGCGACCCGACCCGCTGCGTCGGCTGCACCTGCCCGGCCCCACCGGCGACCAGGCCGACCCGGCGGAGAGCCTGGTAGCGGCCACCTCGGTACCCGACCCGACGGCCGCCCAACGCTCGGCGCTCGGCCTCGCCATCCGCGCGGTGGCCGACCGGGCCGCCGACGACCTGCCCGCCGCCTGGCCCGGCGCGGTGACCTCCGCCGCCCGGTCCCGCCTCGGCGACCTGCCGGACGCCCTGGATCGCACGATCGCCGGCACCGACCTCGGCCTCGACCGTCGCCCGCTGTGGTGGCGGGTCGTCGGCGGTGTGCAGTGGTTGGTCACCCTCGCCGCGGTGGTCGGGCTGGGCTGGCTGGTGCTCGGCTACGCGCTGCGAGCGCTCGGCCTGCCGGCGCTGGACAACCCGATGGTCGGCCAGGTGCCGCTGCCGACCGTCCTGCTGCTCGGCGGCCTGCTGGCCGGGCTGCTGGTGGCGGCGCTGACCCGGCCGGTGGTGCGTTGGGCCGCCCGGCGCGCCCGGGCCCGCGCCGACCAGCGGCTGACGGCGCGGGTCGCCCAGGTGGGCGACGAGTACGTGCTGGCTCCGGTACGGATCGTGCTCGGCTCGTACGCCCAGGCACGCGACGCGCTGCAGGACGCCGCACGCCGCTGACGCTCCGCACGCCGCCGACGCTCCGCACGGCTCGCTACCGCTCTGCGTACGCCTCGGGCGGCGTAGGGTCGGAGCATGGCCACGCCTCAGACCCCCTACGACGCGGTGCTGCACGCCGCACGCGACGTGACCAAGCTGGAGTCCGCCCTCGACGCCGAGATGCTCGGCAGCGCCCTGCTGGGCAGTGTCTACGCGATCGCGGAGACCGACCGCGACGCCGCCGTACGGGAGTTCGTCACCGGCTTCCTCGCCGCCACCGCCCGCCGCAGGGTCGCGGCGGCGACCACCATCCGGCAGGTCTTCGCCACGCTCGTCCCGACCGCCGAGGGCACCGATCGGGTGCGCGCGGGCAGCCAGGCGCCCACCTGGACAGCCCAGCTCGGCCGGGTGCACCTCACCGGCACCTGGGCGTACGGCGACGTGTACGGCGACCAGACCTCCTACCTCGCGACCTTCGCCTACGACGACGAGTCCGGCGGCTCCGAGCACGCGCTGGTGGCCCTGGTGGACCACAACATCGGGATCACCAAGGACATCTTCGTGGGCGGGCCGGCCGAACGGATCCTGGACCAGGTCCGGCAGATGTGCGCCGACGACGAGCTGACCTGGTTCCGGACCGAAGATCCAGCCCGGTTCCGGGGCGAGGTGGCTCGCCATCTGGCGGTCACCGACGACCTGGGCGAGTTGCCCGGCGAGGGGTCGCTCGCCACCGACCGAGCGTTGGTCGGGGCCCGCCTGGCGGTGCTGCCCACCGCTGCCGACCCGACCGGTCCGGCGGAGGTCGAACCGCTCTCCGCGGCCGAGCGCACCGACCTGGTCCGACGGTTCCTCGGCGCGCCGGAGGCCGCCCGCTTCGGGCTGGACACCGTCGACGGCCCGGAGTTGGCCTCCCTGCACTTCTGCCTGAGCCTGCTGCTGGACCACTCGGCGAGCTTCCCGGACGCCGATCCGATGCGCTGGAGTCCCGCGGTGTCCGGGCTCTTCCTGCTCGACTGGGTGCACCGCCGGGCCGTGCTGGACATGGACGACGCGGCGATGCTCCCCCGGGTGCTGCGGGCCTGGGCGCGGTACGCGTCGCGCCAGCGCGGGCTGCCCGAGGCGGCGGCGACGCGCACCGACGAGGCGATCGAGGAGATGGTGCCGGAGTTCGCCCGGCTCTACTCGACCGGTGAGCGGCGCAGCGCGGCCACCGCAGCGGTGGCGCAGCTGATGGCCGACGGGGTGGACCCGGACGACCCGGCCGCGCTGGACGCGTGGATCGAGGCGAACCGCCACCGCCTCGCCGACGACGGCGCCTGACGACGTCCGAGGGTGGGTGGCTCCGCGCCGCCCTCCCTCGGCTAGCGCAGCGGGCCGAAGATCAACGCGGCGATCAGGGCGCCGAGCGCACCTCCGGTCAGCACCTGCGCCAGCGTGTGGTCTTTGAGCCGTACCCGGGACCAGCCGACCACCGCCAGCAGCGGTGCGGCGACGACCAGCCGGGTCCCGAAGGTCAGGATCAGGATGACCAGCGTGCCGGCGGCCACCGCCGAGTGGATCGACATCTTCCACCAGTGGCTGACCGACACGGCGACGACGAGGCCGACGAGGCCGGACACCGCCAGTGCCAGCACCTGGCGGGGCGCGCCGAGCACGGCGAGCAGGGCGAGCCCCGCAGCGACCGAACCGAGGCCGACCAGCAACGGCGCCCGGCGCTGCTCCCGGCGGCCGACGTGGTGGTCGGTGAGCCGGCCACGGCGTACCCCGCCGACGATGTAGGCGAACGGGATGCCGGTCACGAAGAGAGTGGCGAGCAGACCCCAGACCAGGCCCTGACCGGGGCGGCTGGCGCTGTGCCAGCTCACTGTGATGATCAGCAGCGACACGAGCACCGCCGGGGCGGTCACCTCGGTGACCAGCCGGGCGATCCGCAACCCCGGGCCGGGCCGGGTGGCGACCGGGCGGGGTTCCGCACCGCCGCCCACGCCGCCCCCTCCGGTACGCGCCTACCGCCGAACGCCGCCGTCGCCGGACTGGCCGCGCCTGATCGTCACCGTACCGTCGGCGACGCCGCGGGGTCTGTCGGTCCGGCCAGTGGCGCCGGGCTGACGCTGGGCGTCGAGGCGACGACCGACGGCGACGGGGTCGCCGGGTCGGGTCGGCGGGTCGGTACCGCGGGCGGCGTGGGTGTGAGGGCCGGGACGGACCGGGTGCTGGTCGGCACGGCGGTCGCTGTCGCGTCGTCGGTCGGCGTGGGTGTCGGGCCCAGCGTGGGCGTCGGTTCCACGGTCAGGGTCGGGGTCGGATCGGGACCGTCCGAGCCGGTCGGGTCCGGGCCCGGCGAATCGGTGGGGTCCGGCGAGTCGGTCGGGTCGGGGTCGGTCGGGGTCGGGTCCGGCGAGTCGGTCGGGTCGGGGTCGGTCGGGTCCGGGCCCGGCGAGTCGGTCGGGTCGGGGTCGGTCGGCGGTGGCGGAGCAACGGGCGGGGGTACCGGCGGCGAGGTGCTCCGCGTGGGTTTCGGTGCCGCCGGCGGGGCGGTCGTCCACCGGGCGGGCCCGGCATCGGCGGCGGGCCCTTCCCGTGGACGAGACGGGGCGGCCGGGAGCCAGCCGCTGGTCGGGTCGACGCTGGGTGTGCCGAGCGGGGGAAGCGGTGGTTGGCTGGTCATCGGCATGGGGATCACCACCGGCCCGACGGACGGGGTCGGCATGAACGGGGTGCTGCTGTCCGGTAGGGCGGTGCTGCCCGGGGTGGCCGAGCCCGCGCTGATCGCGGCGAGGATGGGCATCGACGCCGTGCCGGCCAGCAGCGCGACGGTGAGCAGGTAACCGCGGGAGGGGCCACCGGCGCCGGGGGCCCGGTGGACACCGACCACCCGGCGGTAGCCGCCGGCCGACCGGTGCCGACCGAGCGCTGGTGTGCCGGGACCGTCACCTGGCTCGTACACCGCACACCCCTAGTCGTCGGCCGTCGGAGGACATCAATGGACGCCACCGGGGGGCAAAAAGCCGACAATTAACCCGATAGGCGCGATCCTGCGGGAATCAGCCTCGCGCAGTCACAGTGGGTCAGCCAACCTCCACCGCGTGTCGACACGCAGTGCTGCCCGAACGGTGACGAATCGTGGCGCAACGCACGGGAAACGCGGGCCGGCATGATGGCGACAAACGGCGTCAAAGCATGGGCTGTCGGATTGCGGAGGCAGGCGTACTGTGGGCGCGCTCACCTGCTCTGCGAATATGGAGCACGACGGCAACGCAGCCGTGACCTCCGCGCACCCTCGCGGCAGGCGCGGTTGAGCGCCGGCGCTCCCGATCCGGGTTCGGCCAGAACCCGGATCACGCCGTGCGGCAACCCCCACCGGGGCTAGGCGCGGCCGCCAGGAACCGGTCCGGCAGCAGCCGGGCAGGCGCACGAGTTGCGCGGCCGGGTGACCCCCCGGTGCCGACGCAGACACGACAGGGAGAGACCGATGGCAAAGGGCGACCCCGGGGGCACCACCCGCAGCAGGCGGGCTGCACCCCGCTCCAGGAAGGGCGCGGCCGGCGACCCCGCGCTGGTGCAGCTCCTCACCCCCGAAGGCGAACGGATCGACAGCGCCACCGGGCCGGACGGCACCGAGTACCGCGTCGACTTCACCGACGAGGAATACCGCGGTCTCTACCGCGACCTGGTGCTGGTCCGGAAGCTGGACGCCGAGGCGACCGCTCTCCAGCGCCAGGGCGAGCTGGGCCTCTGGGCCAGCCTGCTCGGCCAGGAAGCCGCCCAGGTCGGCTCCGGGCGGGCGCTGCGTACCCAGGACATGGCCTTCCCGACCTACCGGGAGCACGGCGTCCTCTACTGCCGGGGCATCGACCCGATCATGCCGCTCGGCCTGTTCCGCGGCGTCGACCAGGGCGGCTGGGACCCGAACGAGTTCAAGTTCAACATGTACACGATCGTCATCGGGGCGCAGACACTGCACGCGACCGGCTACGCGATGGGGATCACCATCGACGGCAAGACCGGCACCGACGACGGCGAGGCGGCGATCGCCTACTTCGGCGACGGCGCCACCAGCCAGGGCGACGTGAACGAGGCGTTCGTCTGGGCCAGCGTGTTCAACGCGCCGCTGGTCTTCTTCTGCCAGAACAACCAGTACGCGATCTCCGAGCCGCTGGAGCGGCAGACCCGTGTCCCGCTCTACCAGCGGGCCGCCGGCTTCGGCTTCCCCGGCGTACGGGTGGACGGCAACGACGTGCTCGCCACGTACGCGGTCACCCGCACCGCGCTGGACAACGCCCGCCTCGGGCAGGGCCCGAGCCTGATCGAGGCGTACACCTACCGGATGGGCGCGCACACCACCTCCGACGACCCGACCCGCTACCGCATCGCCAGCGAGGTCGAGGCGTGGCAGGCGAAGGACCCGATCGCCCGGGTCAAGGCCTTCCTGGAGAAGCAGCAGATCGCCGACGCGGGCTTCTTCGCCGAGGTCGACGAGCAGGCCCGCCGCGAGTCGGTGCACCTGCGCGAGCGGGTGCTCGAAATGCCGGACCCGGAGCCGGTGACGATGTTCGACAACGTCTACCCCAACGGGTCTCCGCTGCTCGACGAGCAGCGCGCGAAGTTCAGCCGCTACATGGAGTCGTTCGAGGGGAGCGCGCACTGATGGCCACGGAGACGCTCACCATCGGCAAGGCCCTCAACACCGGTCTGCGCCGCGCCCTGGAGAACGACCCCAAGGTCGTCATCATGGGCGAGGACGTCGGCAAGCTCGGCGGCGTCTTCCGGATCACCGACGGTCTGCAGAAGGACTTCGGCGACCAGCGGGTGATCGACACCCCGTTGGCCGAGTCCGGCATCATCGGCACCGCTGTCGGTCTGGCCATCCGCGGCTACCGGCCGGTCTGCGAGATCCAGTTCGACGGCTTCGTCTACCCGGCGTACGACCAGATCGTGTCGCAGGTGGCGAAGATGCACTACCGCTCGGGCGGCCGGCTCAGCATCCCGATGGTGATCCGGATTCCGTTCGGCGGAGGCATCGGCGCTGTCGAGCACCACTCCGAGTCGCCGGAGGCGTACTTCGCGCACACCGCCGGCCTGAAGGTGGTGACCTGCGCCAACCCGCAGGACGCGTACGTGATGATCCAGCAGGCCATCGCCTCGGACGACCCGATCGTCTTCCTGGAGCCCAAGCGGCGCTACTGGGAGAAGGGCCAGGTCGACCTGGACGCGCCGCTGTCCGACGCGTACCCCCTGCACTCGGCCCGGGTCGTGCGGCCCGGCACCGACGTCACCGTGCTGGCCTACGGCCCGATGGTGCGGACCTGCCTGGATGCGGCGACCGCCGCCGCCGAGGACGGCCGGGAGTTGGAGGTCATCGACCTGCGCTCGCTCTCGCCGCTGGACCTGACCGCGGCGTACGAGTCGGTGAAGCGCACCGGCCGTGCGGTCGTGGTGCACGAGGCGCCGTCCAACATCGGCCTCGGCGCCGAGTTGGCCGCCCGGATCACCGAGGAGTGCTTCTACTCCCTGGAGTCGCCGGTGCTGCGGGTGACCGGCTTCGACACCCCCTACCCGGCCGCCCGGGTGGAGGAGGAGTACCTGCCCGACCTCGATCGGGTGCTCGACGCCGTCGACCGCACCTTCGGCTGGTGAGCGACATGTCCCGGATCAAGACGTTCAACCTGCCCGACCTGGGCGAAGGGCTGACCGAGGGCGAGATCCTGGCCTGGCTGGTCAAGGTCGGCGACACCATCGAGCTGAATCAGCCGATCGTCGAGGTGGAGACGGCGAAGGCGGCGGTGGAGATCCCGGCGAAGTGGGCCGGCCAGGTCCAGGCGATCCACCACCCGGAGGGCACCACTGTCGAGGTCGGTACGCCGATCATCGCGATCGACACCGACCCGGGCGCCGGGCCGCTGGACGCGCCGTCGACCACGGCCACGCCCAGCGGTGACCTGCCCACCCCGTCGGCGGCCTCGCTGGCGGCGGTGGAGGTGGCACCGGCCGAGGGCATGATCGAGCCCGGCCTGATCGGCGGCGCGGCCCCTGGCGGGCGGACGGCGGTGCTTGTCGGCTACGGCCCGCGTACCACCGCCGCGAAGCGTCGCCCCCGCAAGGGCGCGGTCCCGGCGCAGGCCGTGACGGCGCCCGCCGCCCCCGCTGGGGTCGATCAAGGAGTTGTGGTGGGTGACACAACAGCCGCGACCGCCACGATTCCGGCACCACAAGTGCATGATCGACGCGGTGAGGCGGTGGCGAGCCGCGGGGCGACCGGCGGGGTGCTGGCCAAGCCGCCGGTGCGCAAGCTCGCCAAGGACCTCGGGGTCGACCTCGCCACGTTGACCGGGTCGGGGCCGCTCGGCTCGATCACCCGGGAGGACGTGCAGCAGGCGGCGAGCGGCGCGAGCGTGGTGGTCGCCGAGCCGATCGCGGCCACGACCGCGCCCAGCTTCGGCGCGGACCGGGAGCAACGCATCCCGGTCAAGGGCGTCCGCAAGCTGACCGCCGAGAACATGTCCCGCTCGGCGTTCACCGCCCCGCACGTGACGGAGTTCCTGACCGTCGACGTCACCCGGGCGATGAAGGCCCTGGACCGGCTGCGCGGCCGACGGGAGTGGCGCGACGTACGGGTCTCGCCACTGCTGCTGGTGGCGAAGGCGGTGCTGCTGGCGGTGCAACGGCACCCGATGGTCAACTCGACCTGGGCGGGCGACGAGATCGTGGTGAAGGAGTACGTCAACCTCGGCATCGCGGCGGCCACCGAGCGCGGTCTGATCGTGCCCAACGTCAAGGACGCCGGCCGACTCTCGCTGCGGGAGTTGGCGGACGCGCTGACCGACCTGGTGCAGACGGCGAAGTCCGGCCGCACCTCGCCGGCTGCCATGTCCGGCGGCACCCTGACCATCACCAACGTCGGCGTGTTCGGGGTGGACACCGGCACACCGATCCTGCCGCCGGGAGAGTCCGCGATCCTGGCCTTCGGCGCGGTGCGGGAGATGCCCTGGGTGCACAAGGGCAAGGTCAAGGTTCGCCAGGTCACCACGCTGGGGCTGAGCTTCGACCACCGGATCATCGACGGTGAGCTGGGCTCGAGGTTCCTGCGGGACATCGGCGACTTCCTCACGGATCCGGAGGCGGCGCTGCTCGCCTGGACCTGATCGTTTCGAACGCCAGCCACGGCCGGTGTGCCACGGGTTAACGCCCGGCACACCGGCCGTGTCCGTTGGGCGACGAAACCGTCGGCCGGATGGCCTGTTGACCTTTGATTGTTAGGCAGGTGTCTCAGCTCACCTAATAATCGATGGAATTTCCCCGGCTTCTCCTGTTGAATAGATGCATCAGGGGCTGACAACCGAATAGCTAGGGGGACCCACCAATGAGCATGATCGAGCGAATCCGCAACCACCGCGACGCGACCCGCCGCGCCCGTGCCATCGAGCACGCGCTGCGCTCGGCGAACTCGCCGGCGGTTCGCGAGGAAATCCTCGTCATCGCCCAGCGTCACATGAGCTGACGCTCCACTACATTCCTCACCTCCTCCAGATCGATGGCCCACCCGGCCCACCGGGTGGGCCATCGGCGTTTCCCAACCACCACCACCGGGATTCCGCCCTGCCGCAGCGCCCGGTACGGTGGGCTTCGGTCGCCGCCCGCCGACCCGGCAGAGGCCGAGCCGACAGAACTGCTCGACATCAACCGGCAACGGTGAGTGACGGCCAGTGCTCCTTGGACGTGTCGTGCCACCACCCGATACCGTGCGGGGAGCCGGCACAGCGGTACGCCGGTGACGGCGGCAGCCGCGCCGAGGAGACCGATCGGCACCGGCGAGCCGACATGTGATGGAGGAGGCGCACCCATGACGTCCGAGGGCCCGCACCGACCCGGCCAAGAGCCGGACGAGGTGTCACCGGGCGCCGGCGGACCGGCGCCGTACGGCGACCGCCCGGCGCAGCCGGACAACGGCCAGAACGCCGCCGGCCCCGACCTGGGCTGGGCGCCCCCGCCCCCGACGCGGCCAAACCCGTCGGCGCCGGCATGGGCGACCCAGTCCGAGCAGCCCACAGCCCCCGCCTGGGGTGCCGCCGCTGCGCAGCCCAACGACCCGGCGCAGCCCGCCTGGGCCGCCGGTGGTGGCGCGAGCGAGCCGCCGCAGCAGCAGCCCGCCGGGTGGTCCGGCAACGACGGCGCGCAGGCTCCGGCACAGCCCGACCCCTGGGCCGCGCAGCAGCAGGGCTGGACCCCGAACGCCCCCGCCGAGCAGCCGGACTGGGCGCAGGCCCAGCCAGCCGCACGGGGCGCCGCGCAGGTTCCCCCGGCCACCGCCGCCTGGCCCGCCCAGGAGGACCCGGCCAACGGCTGGGGCGGCGCGGCGCAGGCCAACCCGCCCGCAGCTGACTGGCGGGCGACCGAATCTCCGCAAGCCGACGCGCCGCAGGCCGCCGGCTGGTCCGGCGGTGCCCAGCAGGACCAGGCCACCGGCAACGGCGGCTGGCCCGCCGGCGGCGCCGCCCGCGACGACCAGCCGGTGTGGACGCCGGCTGAGCAGTCGCCACCGACCTGGGGCCAGCCCGCCGAAGCGACCGAGCAGCCCGCCCCCGGCTGGGGTCAGGCCGCCCAGCCGAGCCCGGCCCGTGGTGCCGCCCAGGTCCCGGCCCCGACGACGAACTGGCCAGCGCAGGACGATCCGGCCAACTCCGGCGGGTGGGCCGCGCAGCAGCAGCAGGCGCAGCCCGCACAGTGGAACGACGGCGGCGACGCACGTCAGGACCAGCCCGTGCAGCCGGCCGCCTGGGGCGAGGCCGAGGGCCGTCCGCAGCAGCCCGACTGGGTGCTCTCCCAACCGGAGCAGCCGACCGAGCGGCCGGAGCAGGCAGGGTGGACCCCGGCGGAGCCGAGCAACCTCCCCGCCCGGGCCAGCGCCAGCGTGCCCACCAGCGGCGGCGCGCCCAACTGGGCCGCCGGGCCGGACAACGCCGCCCAGGGCAACTCCGGCGGCGTGCCGGAGGCCGAGCCGTGGGCCCCCGGTGAGGTGTGGGGTCGCGCGGAGGCCGAGGCTTCCGCCCAGTCCCGTGGAGGCTGGGAGGCGGACCGGGCCGACGAGGCACCGGCCTACCAGCCCGGGCCCGCGCCGGGCATCTCGCCGGCGAACGCGGTGCCGCTGCCTCCGCAGGAGCAGCGCGTCCCGGGCGCCAGCCTGGCTGCCGCCCCACCGTCCGACTACGCGCCCCAGGCCCAGTTCGCTCCGATCCCCGAGCAGCCCGCCTACGCCGAGCGGGAGACTCCGGACGCCCCCGCGCAGTACGGTGGCCGCCCCGACGACGTCTCCGCGAGCGGCGCTGTGGTGCCCGCCCCGCGTACCTCTCCGGAGTCCGGAGCGGGCCGCGCGGTCGTACCGGTGGCGGACGCCGAGTCGGCAGCTGGTGCAGCGGCCCGGGCCACGGCGAGCGCTTCGGTGCCGCTGGCCAGCCGGGTCATGCCCCCGACCGACCAGGCCATCCGACCGACCGGCACCGCCAACCCGCAACCCCGGGTGTACGGCCGTCCGGCACGACCGGAGCCGGAGGCCGAGCCGGAGCCGGAGGCGTTCCAGGGCGACTCGGGCACCGACCGCCAGGGTGCTCCGGAGTGGCAGAACGACGCGCCCCGGCAGGCCACGCCCGACTGGCAGCACGAGGGGCAGCGGCAGATCGCTCCCGACTGGCAGAACGACGCGCAGCGGCAGCAGTCCGCACCCGACTGGCAGAACGACGCGCAGCGGCAGGCTGGGCCCGGCTGGGGCGGCGAGTCCCCGGCCGATCCGCGCTTCGACGACCGGCAGCCCGCACCGAACGCGTTCAACGAGGCCCCGTCCGCGCCGCCGGCGTTCCCGCCAGGTGTGCCGTCGTTCGTCGACGCCCCGGGCAACAACAGGCCGATGAACGGCACCCGCCCGCACTCCGGTGCTGAGCCGCCGGCGGACCAGTTCGGCGGCCCCGGGGCGCCTGCCGCCGGCACCGCGAACGCAACGGCTACCTTCGGTGCGCCAAACTTCGGTGGCCCGGGCTCCGGCGCGCCGGGCTTCGGCGGGCCGGCGACCGAACCAGTGCCGGGCGGCGGCTTCCCGCCGTCGTTCCCGCCACCGACGCAGCCCGCGCCGTCCTGGGGCCAGGAGGCCGGCCAGAATGACCGGGGCCGATTCGACGCGTTCAAGCCGGACGCCGACGAACCGAAGGTGGAGCCACCGACGCCGAAGGTCCGCAACGGTCGGGTGCTGGCCGCGGTGCTGATCGCCGCGATGCTCATCCTGGCGGTGCCGCTCGGCCTGCTGCTGCTGCTCGGCAAGGTCGGCGGAGACGACACGCCGTCCTTCGACCCGGCGGTCGGCACCTGCGTGAAGCAGTCCGGGCAGGGCGGCGCCTCGGCAGCGGACTGCGGCGAGGCGGGCGCGTTCACGATCGTCTCGAAGGTGGACGCCAAGGAGAAGTGCACCGACACGACGCAGCCGCACGTGGTGCTGCCGGGTGAGGGCACCAACCGGGTGCTCTGCCTGAAGCCGGCCACGAAGTAGCTGCACCGACGGCGGGGTCACGGGCAACCGTGACCCCGCCGTCGTCGTACCAGCAGGTGGTACCGAATCTCGCCCCCTCCGGCCGGACGCGGGCCGATGGTCAGGCACGATGGGTGCATGAGCGCACGAGTACGGGCTCCCGAACTGCGCGGTCGGGGCTGGCTGAACACCGGTGGACGCGACCTCAAGCTCGCCGACCTTCGCGGCAAGATCATAATCGCGGATTTTTGGACGTTCTGCTGTATCAACTGCCTGCACGTGCTCGACGAGCTGCGCCCGCTGGAGGAGAAGTACGGCGACGTGCTCGTCGTGATCGGCGTGCACTCGCCGAAGTTCGAGCACGAGAAGGACGCCGACGCGCTCGCCGCCGCGGTGGAGCGGTACGGGGTGCACCACCCCGTCCTCGACGATCCTGAGCTGGACATGTGGCAGCAGTACGCGGCCCGGGCCTGGCCGACCCTGTCGGTGATCGACCCCGAGGGTTACGTGGTGGCCACCATGGCCGGCGAGGGGCATGCCGAGGGGCTGGCCCGACTGATCGACGAGTTGATCGCCACTCACGAGGCCAAGGGCACCCTGCACCGGGGGAACGGCCCGTACGTTCCCCCGCCGGCACCGGAGACCGCGCTGCGCTTCCCGGGTAAGGCGGTGCAGCTGCCCAACGGCAACCTGCTGGTCTCGGACTCGGCCCGGCACTCACTGGTCGAGATCGACCCGGACGGCGAGACGCCGGTGCGTCGGATCGGCTCGGGCGAGCGCGGACGGGCGGACGGGCCGGCCGCCGCGGCGACGTTCTCCGAGCCACAGGGGGTGTGTCTGCTGCCCACGCACGTCGCCGAGGTGGCCGGCTACGACCTGGTGGTGGCCGACACTGTCAACCACCTGCTGCGCGGCGTACGGCTGGAGTCCGGCGAGGTGGTCACGGTGGCCGGCAGTGGGCGGCAGTGGCGCGCCGAGGTCGACGACCACGCCCATGACGCGTTCGCCGTCGACCTGTCCTCCCCGTGGGACCTGGCCTGGTACGACGACAAGCTGATCATCGCGATGGCCGGGATCCACCAGCTCTGGTGGTTCGACCCGATCAAGCGGACCGCCGGCATGTACGCCGGCACCACGGTGGAGGCGTTGCGCGACGGCCCGCTGGCCGAGGCGTGGATGGCCCAGCCGTCGGGGCTCTCGACCTCCGCCGACGGCACCCGACTCTGGGTGGCCGACAGCGAGACCAGTTCCGTCCGGTTCGTCGAGAACGGTGTGCTGAGCACCGCCGTCGGGCAGGGCCTGTTCGACTTCGGGCACGTGGACGGTCCGGCGGAGTCTGCTCTGCTCCAGCATCCGCTGGGCGTGTGCGCGCTGCCGGACGGCTCGGTGCTGATCGCGGACACGTACAACGGCGCGGTGCGCCGCTTCGACCCGGCCAGCAACCAGGTCTCCACCGTCGCCGACGGGTTGGCGGAACCGAGCGACCTGGTGCTCACCCCGTCCGGTGAGGTGCTGGTGGTGGAGTCCGCCGCGCACCGGTTGACCCGGCTCGCCCCCGGTGCCCTGTCGGCGGCGGGTGCCAGCACTGTGGACGGGCCTCGGCACCGCACCGAGCGCAAGCCGACCGACGTCGCCGCGGGCGAGGTCACCCTGGACATCGTCTTCACCCCGGCGCCGGGGCAGAAGCTTGACGAGACGTACGGGCCGTCGACCCGGCTGGTGGTCTCCGCGTCCCCGCCGGAGCTGCTGGTGGACGGTGCCGGCACGGGCACCGAGCTGTCCCGCCGGCTGGTGCTCAACGGCGAGGTCACCGCGGGGGTGCTCCAGGTGACAGCGCAGGCGGCGACCTGTGACGCGGACGTCGAGCACGCAGCGTGCCACCTGACCCGGCAGGACTGGGGAGTACCGGTCCGGGTGGTCGACGGCGCGGTGACCCGGCTGCCGCTGGTGCTTCGCGGCCTGGACGCCTGACCCGATCGGAGGGGCCTGCTGGGCCCCTCCGATCAGGCGAAGGGGGCCAGTGTGATGTCGGCGTCGATCAGGGTGGCGCGGACGAGTTCGGCGGCGGAGACCGCGCCAGGGGTGTCGCCGTGCAGGCAGATCGAGTCGACCGAGCACGGGATGACGGTGCCGTCGACCGCCACCACGCTGCGTTCGGTGGCCATGCGCGCCGCCCGTTCGGCGATCTGCTCGGGGTCGGTGATCACCGCGCCGGGGGTGCCGCGCGGCACCAGCGCCCCGTTGGGCAGGTAGGCGCGGTCGGCGAACGCCTCGGCAACCACCGGCAGGCCCGCGCCCACTGCGAGTTGGGCGAGCGTCGAGCCGGGAAGGCAGAGTACGGGCAACTCGGCGTCGTAACCGCTGACGGCGGCGACCACGGCCGCCGCCTGGGACTCGTCGGTGCTGGCCGCGTGGTAGAGCGCGCCGTGCGGCTTGAGGTAGCGGACCCGGGTGCGGAACAACCGGCAGAACGCGTCCAGCGCCCCCAACTGGTAGGTCACCTCGTCGCGTAGCTCGGCGAAGTCGTACGCGATGTGCCGCCGGCCGAAGCCGGCCAGGTCCCGGTAGCCGACCTGCGCGCCCACCGCGACCCCCCGTCGCGCGGCGCCCTCGACGACCCGCCGCATGGTGGACGGGTCGCCGCCGTGGAAGCCGCAGGCGACGTTGGCGGAGGTGACGAGGCTCAGCAGCGCCTCGTCGTCGCCGAGTCGCCAGATGCCGAATCCCTCGCCCAGGTCAGCGTTGAGGTCCATGGAATCTGACGGTAGTACCTGGCCGGGCCTGCGCGAGCGGGGTCACGTCGGTGACCACCCCGATGACTGGGTATCCACCGGTGGTCGGATGGTCCGCGAGGAAGATCAGGGGTTGCCCGTCCGCCGGCACCTGCACCGCGCCGAGCACGATGCCCTCGCTGGGGAGTTCGCCGGCGACCGCGCGGGGCAGCGCCGCGCCGGCGAGCCGCGCGCCGACCCGGTTGCTCACCGGGCTGATGGTGTACGCGCTGCCGAAGAGCTTGTCGAACGCTGTCGGCGTGAACCAGTCCTCGCGAGGACCGGGGCCCAGCGTCAGGTGCAGCTCTTCAGGCGGCGTGGGGCACACGGTCAGGTCCACCGGTGCGGGGGTGCCGACCTGATCACCGACCGGCAGCAGGTCGCCGTCCCGCAACGGAGGTGGGCCGAGCCCGGAGAGGGTGTCGGTGGCCCGGCTACCGAGCACCGGTGACACCTCGATGCCGCCCGCCACCGCCAGCCAACTCCGTACGCCCCGCCGGGCAGGACCGATCCGCAGCACCGTTCCGGCCGGCACGCTGAGCGGGCGTCCGGTGTCACCGGGCCGGACACCCGCCTGGACGGGGACCTCGGCGCCGGTGACCGCCACCGTGGCGGCCCGGGTCAACCGTAGGGTGCAGCCGGTCAGGGTGATCTCCAGGCCGGCCGCGTGCTCCGGATTGCCGACCAGCCGGTTGGCCAACCGCAGGGCAGCCGGGTCGAGGGCGCCGGACCGGGGCACTCCCAGGTGCGCCCAGCCGGGCCGGCCCAGGTCCTGCACTGTGGTGAGCGCACCGGCGCGGAGCACCTCGATGGCGGCCGGGTGGGTCACGCCGCCACCATCCGCACAGTGGTGCCCGGGCCGAGTCGGGTCGGCGGGTCGGCTGCCACGTCGAACAGCACCAGGTCGGTCCGACCGACCAGCAGCCAGCCGCCGGGGGAAGCGCCCGGGTAGATGCCGGCGTACGGGCCGGCCAACGCGACCGAGCCGGCCGGAACCCGGGGACGGGGTGTGGCCAGCCGGGGCAGCGCCAACTCGGCGGGCAGCCCGGTCAGGTAGGGGAATCCGGGGGCAAATCCGCAGAAGGCGACCCGGAACCGGGTGCTGGTCAACCGGTGTCGCACTGCCGGCACGTCCACGCCCCAGTGTTCCGCCACCGCCGGCAGGTCCGGCCCGTCGAAGGTGACAGGCACCAACACGCCCGCCGCGTCGTCGGCTTCGTCTTCGGCTGTGGCGTTGTGGTCTTGATCTTGGGCGTCGGCGTCGGCGTGGGCGTCGGCCTGGTTGGAGCGGGTGGTCGCGGCGGTGACGGCTGCCGCCCATCGGGTCAGCTGCTCGGCCGTTGTGGTCGGGTCGGGCAGGCCGTCGAGCAGCACGGTCCGGGCCGCTGGCACGATCTCCACGGCGATCAGGTCGCCCCGCTCCCGACGCCGCCACAGCTCGGCCCGCCACGCTTCGACTAACGCGGCCTCCGGGACGTCGGCGACGGCCTCGGGGGTGTCGGCGGGGGCGGTGCAGTCGAGTAGCAGGGCGTGCGCCCCGACGGGCCGGATCCGCATCCGCTCATCCTCGCCGATGTCGTGCCGATCCGGTGTTCACGTTGACGGTGCCGGGTGTCACCAACGCCACTACTTACAAGTAACCTACGGTGCCGTAACCTGACTGGGTGACCACCTCCGCCCCGCTTCGCCTGAAGCCGGTCGACATCGGTAAGCCCCGGATGCGCGGCTGGCTGCACACGTACGCCTTCTTCGTCGCAGTGGTCTGCGGCATCGTGCTCTGCTCGATCGCCGCGACCCGGCCGGGGTGGGCACCGCTGGTGAGCTGCCTCATCTACAGCCTGACGGTCTGCGGGCTCTTCGGCACGAGCGCGCTGTACCACCGTCGTGTGTGGTCAGAGCGCGGCTACCAGGTGATGCGCCGGATGGACCACTGCATGATCTTCGTGTTCATCGCCGGCACGTACACACCGCTCTGCGCGATGCTGCTCGCGCCCCGGCCGGCCACCGTGATGCTGGCCCTGGTCTGGGGCGGCGCGCTGGCCGGCGTGGCGATCAAGGTGGTCTGGCCGCACGCGCCGCGCTGGGTGTCCGCGCCGCTCTACCTGGCGCTGGGCTGGGTGGCGGTGGCCATGCTGCCGGAGATCCTGCACGGGGGCGGCGTCGCCGCATTGGTGCTGCTGATCGTCGGTGGCGCGATTTACAGCGTCGGCGCGGTCTTCTACGCGTTGCGCCGACCCAATCCGTGGCCGACCGTCTTCGGCCACCACGAGTTCTTCCACGCCTGCACGCTGCTGGCGGCGCTCTGCCATCACATCGCGATCTACTTCGCGCTGTTCGCCTGACCCAGCGGTCCGGGGCGCACGGGCGCGGCCCACACCCGTCCATGCCGAGCTCCATGATCGTGCTCGATCCAGGATGTAGTGGCCTCGTTCGCCCCCGAGAGCCCTGTTTCCTTGATCGAGCACGATCATCGGGATCGGGCACCCACCTCAAGATCCGCGAGGGCGCGCGGCACCGAGGCCCGGCCCGGACGCAAGCCGGGGCCCCGCGACGCTGCGGGACCCCGGAGTGTGTGGGCGAGGATCAGACCGGCCGGCCCGGCCGACGCACCTCGCGGTACTCCTGCACGACCTGGTCGTTCTGGACCGGAACGACCCGGTCGGCCACCACGCGCTCCTCGCGCACCGGCGCGGCGACCACCGCGCGGCGGCGGTTGCTCCAGAAGTAGAGGGTGGCGAGCAGGCCGGCGACGCCGGCGAGCATCAGCACCCAGCCGACGACTGACAGGTCCAGCCAGCCAAGGTCGGCTTCCACTGCGAACGCGAAGATCGCGCCTAGCGCGATCAAGAAGATGCTGCCACCAATGCCCATGTCTCGCTCCTCGGCTCTAACCTGGCGTACGTCGCGCCGCGGCCGTCGGTAGGGGTGCGGCATCCATCGACTTACCCAGGCACGGAGATCGCCAATCGGGCAAGCTGGGGGCATGACGGACGCCGACCCCGACACACGGACTCTGGTGTTGCTGCGGCACGCGAAGGCCGAGCAGGGCAGCGACGCGGCGGACGACGCGGAACGGCCGCTGAGCGCACGCGGGAACGCCGACGCGGCTGCGGCTGGGGCGTGGTTGGCGCACCAGGGGCTGCTGCCCGACGTGGTGATCTGCTCGACGGCCCGACGCACCCGCCAGACCTGGCACGGGGTGGCGATGGGGATGACCGGTTCACCGCCGGAGGGTGGCCCGACCGGTCCTCGCCCGACCGTCCGTTATGAGCCGGGTGCGTACGACGCGCATCCCGAGGAGTTGTTGTCGCTGGTCCGCACTGTGGATCCGGCGGCCCGCACGGCGTTGCTCATTGCCCACAATCCGGGCATCTCCCTGCTCTCCGCGTTCCTCGATCCCGAGGGAGTGGGCGACGAGGGTTTGCGCACCGCCGAGCTGGCGGTGCACCGCTGCCCGCCTGGCTGGGTGGAGTTGAGCAGGGCGGGAGCACCGCTCGCGGCTCGACACACCGCACGCGACTGAGCCACCCGCCGATCGACGGGTGGCTCAGGGGTACGCGTTGCGCGGGGATCAGGACGGCGGCGCTGTTGGTGGCGGCGGATCCGGCGGCGGTGGCATCATCGCCGTCGGATGAGACAGCCGGTTCTCCTCCACGATGAGGGTTCGAGCCCGCTTGCGCCGGTCCTGCCAGAACCAGACAGTGGTCAGCAGTACGGCCAGCCCGGCCAGGATGAACACCCAGCCGACGGCGCGTACGTCGATCCACCAGACGTTGGCTCTCAGCGCGAAGGTCAGGATCGCGCCGATCGCGATGAGAAAAATACCGCTTCCTACACCCATGTGCGCTGCACTCCCCCGTGCGGTGGCTCTGGGCGTTCCCTTTCGAGGTCACGCGACGGTTACCCGCCACGCCAGCGGCATACCCGACCGGGCTCGGCCAATACGTGCCGCCGCCGGGCGGAGACGGCGACGGCCGGCGGGGCAGAAGCCCCACCGGCCGTCGCGCGGTGCCGGGTGGTGCGACCCGGAACCGTCAAACGTGCCGTGGCCTGCTCAGAAGGCCTCCTCCGGGAGGTCCATGATGTCGAGGTCGGTGCCCTCGATGATCCGCCGGTCGGCGCCGATGCGGGGCAGCACCTCACGGGCGAAGAAGCGGGCAGCGGCCACCTTGCCGGTGTAGAACGCCTTGTCGCTGGCGGACACCTCGCCGGCCAGGGCCTTCAGCGCCACCTCGGCCTGCTTCTGGAGCAGCCAGCCGACCACCAGGTCGCCGATCGCCAGCAGGAACCGCCGGCTGCTCAGCCCGACCTTGTAGAGGGCGCGGGTGTCGCCGCCCTGCGCCTCGCCCAGCCAGCCGGTCATCACACCGAGGATGTTCTGCACCTCGCCGAGCGCCTTGCCGAGCGCCTGCCGCTCCTCCTTGAGCTGGCCGTTGCCCGCCTCGGAGGAGATGAACTCCTGGATCTCGCCGGCGACCGCCATGAGTGCCTTGCCGTTGTCCCGCACGATCTTGCGGAAGATCAGGTCGAGGCTCTGGATGGCGGTGGTGCCCTCGTACAGGGTGTCGATCTTGGCGTCGCGGACGTACTGCTCCAGCGGGTAGTCCTGGAGGAACCCGGAGCCGCCGAAGGTCTGCAGGGCCTCGTGCCCGAGCATCTCGTACGCCCGCTCCGAACCGACGCCCTTCACCAGCGGCAGCAGCAGGTCGTTGACCCGCTTGGCCAGCTTGGTGGCCTTCTCGTCGCCGGCCGCCTCGGCGATGGCGACCTTGTCCTGCCAGGTGGCGGTGTAGAGAACAAGGGCACGAAGCCCCTCGGCGTACGACTTCTGCAGCAGCAGCGAGCGGCGTACGTCCGGGTGGTGGGTGATGGTGACCCGGGGGGCGGTCTTGTCCGCCTGCTGGATCAGGTCGGCGCCCTGCACCCGGTTCTTCGCGTACTCCAGGGCGTTGAGGTAGCCGGTGGAGAGGGTGGCGATGGCCTTGGTGCCGACCAGCATCCGGGCGTACTCGATGATCATGAACATCTGCCGGATGCCGTCGTGCTTGTCGCCCAGCAGCCAACCCTTGGCCGGTACGCCGTGCTCGCCGAAGGTCAGCTCGCAGGTGTTGGAGACCTTCAGGCCCATCTTGTGCTCGACGTTGGTGGTGTAGACGCCGTTGCGCTCAGCCAGCTCGCCGGTGGTCTCGTCGAAGTGGAACTTCGGCACCACGAAGAGCGACAGGCCCTTGGTGCCGGGGCCACCGACGCCCTCCACGCCCACCGGGCGGGCCAGCACGTAGTGCACGATGTTGTCGCTCAGGTCGTGCTCGCCCGAGGTGATGAAGCGCTTCACGCCCTCGATGTGCCACGAGCCGTCCGGCTGCTGGATGGCGCGGGCGCGGCCGGCGCCGACGTCCGAGCCGGCGTCCGGCTCGGTGAGCACCATGGTGGAGCCCCACTGCTTGTCGATGAAGAGCTTGGCCCACGCCTTCTGCCGCTCGGTGCCCTCGACGTGCAGCACGTGCGCGAAGGACGGGCCGGAGGCGTACATCCAGATGGGGGCGTTCGAGCCGAGCACCAGCTCGGCGAGGGCCCACCAGAGGGCGCGGGGGGCGTTGGTGCCGCCCAGCGCCGGCGGGAGGTCCAGGCGCCAGAACTCGGAGTCCATGAACGCCTGGTAGGACTTCTTGAACGACTCCGGCAGCGGCGCGGTGTGCGTGGCCGGGTCGAAGACCGGCGGGTTGCGGTCGCTGTCCGTGTAGCTGGCGGCCAGGTCCTCGCGAGCGAGGCGGTCAAGCTCGGAGAGGAAACTGCGGGCGGTGTCGGCGTCGAGTTCGGAGTACGGTTCCTGGCCGAACGCCTGGTCCGCCCCGAAGACCTCGAACAGGTTGAACTCGAGATCCCGGAGGTTGCTCTTGTAGTGGGTCATGCTCGCTGGCCCCGCTTCCGGACAGGTGTTACCGATCAGTAACCCCGACTGTATTACTCGCGGGTAGGCAGCGACAAGCGGATCACCCAAGTGACGGCGATTACACACCCGCGGGCGAGGTCGGCCGCTCAGCTCTCGGCGGCGCCGACCTCCCAGCTCGGGACGGCGACGGCAGCGCCGGTACGGGCACCCACATACTCCATCAGGACCAGCGCGATGTCGTCGTCGAGTCGACCGTGCACCCACTCGACCAGGGCGGTCTCCAGCGATGCCAGCCCGTCGGCGACAGTGCCATGGCCCAGCAGTCGCCAGGCCCGGTCGGCGGTCGGGAAGAACTCGCCGTCGCGCCGCGCCTCGCCGAGTCCATCGGTGAACAGCAGCAGCCGGTCCCCGGGCTCCAGGCGTTCGACCCGGGGGCGGACCACCGGCATGAACCCGAGCGGAGGCGCCGGGGCCGGCGGTTCCAGCGGGATCACCGCACCCCGGCGCAGCAGCAGCGGTGGCGGGTGCCCGCAGTTCACGATCGTGAGGGTGCCACCACGCTCCTCGACCAGTGCCGCCGTGACGAAGTCCTCGTCGCCGACGTTGCGGGCGACAGCGCGGTCCAGGTCGGCGACGACGGCCCGCAGGTCGGCCCGCTCGTACGCCACGTGCCGATAGGAACCGAGGACGATGCTGGCCAGCCGGACCGCGTCCAGACCCTTGCCCCGCACGTCACCGATGATCATGCGGACGCCGTAGGGCGTGTCGATCGCCTCGTACAGGTCGCCGCCGATCTCCGCCGTCGCTGTGGAGGAGATGTAGCGTCCCGCTACCGAGAGCGTGCCGACCTGCGGCCCGAGCGGGCGCAACACCGCCTGCTGGGCCACCGCGGCGAGCTTGGTCAGCTCGACGATCCGCTCGGCCTGCCGCTGGCGAACCCACGCCACCGCCACTGCCATGCCGGTGGCGAGCGCGACCGCGACAACGTTGACCGAGGTGACCAACGAGACCTTCGGCGCGACCAGCGCGAAGCCGGCGCCGATCACCGTCGCCGCGACGCCCACCCCCAGGACCACCAGCCAGGACGCCAGGGCGGCGGCGAGAACCGGCGCGGCCGCCAGGAGCGCGACGTAGTGCACCTTGCGGCCGTCCGCCGCCTCCACCGCCGACACGATCGCGAGCAGAGCGAGGGCCGCGCCGAGGCCGGCGCGGGATCCGGGGCTCAGCGGGCGACGGCCCGACTGGAGGAGTCGCGTGGATACGACTGACAGTTTGCCTGATCCACGTGAACCGGTGAATGAACCTGACCCGTCGTCCGAGGAGGTTCTGTCCGGCCGGCCCAGTCGGCCGGCCGAATCGGCGTCGCCGGTCCCGCTCAGCCGAGGACCTCGTAGCGGACGGTGAGCGCACCGACGTCGACCGAGGCGATGCTGGCGAAGGCGGCCCGGGAGAGGTCCAGGCAGCGGCCGTCGATGAACGGGCCGCGGTCGTTGATCCGTACCGTCACCGACTTGCCGTTGGCCGGGTTGGTCACCCGGACCTTGGTGTTGAACGGCAGCGTCTTGTGCGCGGCGGTCAGCGCGTTCGGGTTGAACGACTCGCCGTTGGCGGTGAGCTGCCCGTCGGAGTAGAACGAGGCGCCGCACGAACCGCTGTCCAGGACCTTCGCCGCGGCGGTGGTCTTCTTGACTGTCGGCTTCGGCTTCGGCTTCGGCGACGAGGTGCGCTCCCTGCCCCGGGAGGCGGCCTGCTGCGACCGGGTCGCCGACGGGCTGGCGGTGACGCTGGGCGAGGCGCTGGCGCTCGGGGTGACGGCCGGGGAGCTGGGGGTGAGGCTGCTCGCGGCGGTGGTCGGGGTGAGGTCGAGAGCAACCTGCCCCGACTGGTCGGAGCCGGAAACCAACTGCACGGCACCTACGGTGCCTCCGACGGCGAGGGCGACGCCGACCGCCGCGGTGGCCACGATGCCCGCCGGGGAGGAGAAGATGCGGGTACGAGAGTGCTTGCCTACCACCGGCCCGGTCCTTTCGTCGTCTGAACAAACCGGGTCGGACCGTAACGAGAGAAGTACTTCCGACGTCAACGTGATCATGATGGTATGCCCGCATTTGCACAGGTACGTGTAGCCGATCATCCGACCCCGGGTGGGCCGGGTGGCCCGGGTGCCACCGCGCCCGCCGCCCGTGCCGCAGGATGAGCGGATGCCCGCCGATCTGACCGAACGCCTGGCCGCCCTGTTCCAGTGGATCGACCCCGGCCCGGGCACCAGTCACCTGGTCAGCGACATCTCCGGTTGGTGGCGGGATCCGGCGGTGCTGGCCGAGCTGGGGCCGGCCCTGGTGGCCCCGTACCGGGCCGCCCGGCCGACCGTGGTGCTCGCGCCGGCCGTCACCGGGCTGCTCCTCGGGCCGTTGGCCGCCACCGCCCTCGGCGTCGGCTTCGTGGCCGCCCACAAGGCCGGTGACGGACGACTGCCGGCCGGGCCGCTCACCTGGGCGCAGAGCCCACCGGACTACCGGGGTCGACGGGTGGACCTCGCCGTGCGGGACCGACACCTCGGCCCCGGCGACCGGGTGCTGGTGGTGGATGACTGGGTGCGTACCGGCGCGCAGCTACGCGCCCTCTACGACATCTGCGCCGCGCGGGGCGCCGAGGTGCTGGGCACCGCAGTGGTGGCAGTGGACTGCCCGCCCGAGGTCGCTGCCGACCTACGGATCACCGGCCTGATCGACGCCGCGGATCTTCCCGCTTGACCTGAAGCGAGGTTCAGCACCGACGATCGGCTGATGAGTGACGGAGTTCTCGACGAGGCGTACGAGCGACTGCACCGCACCGGCCCCGAATATCAGGGCTGGCTGTCCAACCACGGGCCGATGGCCGTCGAGGCGTTGGTCCGACACGGGCACCCACACCGGGTGCACCGGTGGCTCGACGACTACCTCGGCCGCCTCGACGAACTGCCCCGAGGGCTGCACCCGATCGACGACTGGCGGTCGGCGCTGGGCGATCCGAAGCGCGCCGGCGACTGGCTGGCCTACTTCGACCGGCAACTGCGCGAACACCAGTGGCGTGCGGTGCTCGGCACCTGGTGGCCCCGGCTGCTGCCGGGCATCGCCGCCGGTGCCACGCACGGTGTGATCCGGGTCGGGCACGCCGTACGCGCGCTCGACCCGGACGACGAGAACCCACAGCGGCTCACCGAACTGGGCCAGGCCCTCGGCTACTGGGCGGCCCGCTGGCAGCCGATCCCCGGCACCGACCGGCTGCTCAGCGGCGATCCGGACCAGCCCGACACCGACGACATAGACGTGGCAGCCGCGCTGGCCGGGCTGCCCCGGATCGACGACCAGACCGGCGGCGTCCGGGATCGGCTGGACCAACTGCCGGGCGTACCCCGATGGGAGCCGGCACTCGCGACGCTGCGCCCCGCGCGGAGCCCGGCCGAGGCGGAGCGCGGGCTCACCACGCTGGTGCACCGGGCCGGCCTGAACTACCTGCGCTTCGGGCACACCGCGCCGGTCATGCTGGTGCACGCGGTCACCGCCCCGACCGCCGTCCTGCGTACCCTGCCGGCACTGGACCGTGGCCTGTGGGCGCCGAGCCTCACCGCGGCCTGGGCCGCGACGGCGGCCATGACCTCCGTGTACGCCCCAGCCCACGGCATCGCGCCACCGACAGTGACCCCCGCAACGCCGGCGGAGGTCTTCGCCCGCGCGGCCCGCCACGGCGACGAGCACGTGGTCAAGCTCGCCGACGCGATCCTCGACGCGTACGCGACCAGTGCTGACGAGCGGCTCCTCACCGCACCCGGCTACGCCGGCCAACTGATCTGAGCGGGGCGACGGGTATTGCGGCGGCGGGCCGGGCCGCCCTGGCCTAGCCTCGGCAGGATGTGGCCTCGGATCGGTGAACTGCGCGCCCTCGCCCTCGGCACCCCCGGCGAGTTACGGGCGACCCTCAACACCCTGGTGCTGGCCGGTGTGAAGACAGCGACGGCCGGCCGGCTCGCCGAGTACGCGGAAGAAGGCGAGGAGTTGGAGCACGTCGGCGAACGCCTGGCGCTTGTCGACGACGACAACGCACTGGCCGGCGTCGTGGAGATCACCGGAGTCGAGGTGGTCCGCTTCGCCGACGTGCCCTGGGACTTCGCCCACGCCGAGGGAGAGGGCGACCGCTCGATCGAGGAGTGGCGGGCCGGGCACTCGACCTACTGGGCGCGGCTCGGCACCCCTGTCGACGGCGACACCCCCATCGTCTGCCTGCGCTTCCGCCTGGTTTCCGGCGGCGAGGGCGGTGTGGCCAGCGGCGACCTCGGCACCTGACCGGCCGCCCCAGCCGGTTCGGTGGCGGTCTCAGCCGCGTAGTTGTGGCAGCAACCGCGTCGCCACATCCACCAGGATGGCCTCGTCACCGGCGTACCAACTGCTGGCGCGCGGCCAGTGCGTCACCACGTCGGTGAAGCCCAACTCGGCGGCCCGGCCGACCTGATCGGCGAAGAACTGTGCGCTGCTGAGCGAGAAGACCGGCCCCGCGTCCAGCGAGAGGTAGCGGTCCAGGCTGGCCGGGTCGCGGCCGGCCTCGTCCAGGGTCCGGTCCATTCGCGCTGACAGCGCCGACACACTGGCCCACCAACCCGCCAGGTCGTTGTCGTCACCGGTGCCGGTGGTCACCCACCCCTGCCCGAAGCGGGCCACCAACCGCATCGACCGTGGCCCGTTGGCGGCCACCACGAACGGCACCCGGGGCTGCTGCACACAGCCGGGGTTGTTGCGAGCATCCACAGCAGCGAACCAGTCGCCCCGCCAGGTGGTGCCGTCCTCCCGCAGGATCAGGTCCAACAACTCGGTGAACTCGGCGAACCGGTCGACCCGCTGACGCGGTGGCAGCGTCTCACCCCCCAGCACCGTCGAGTCGAAGCCGCTGCCACCCGCTCCCAGACCGAGCAGCAGCCGGCCGGCGGAGACGTCGTCCAGGGTGGTGATCTGCCTGGCGAACGCGGCCGGGTGTCGGAAGTTCGGCGACGCCACGAGAGTGCCCAGTCGAATCCGCGAGGTCACAGTGGCGGCCGCGGTCAGCGTGGCCATCGAGTCGAACCACGGGCCGTCGACCAGGTCACGCCAACCCAGGTGGTCGTACGTCCAGGCGTGGTCGAAGCCCCACTCGTCGACCTGCCGCCAGCGACGCTGCGACTCCGCCCACCGCTGGTCCGGCAGAATCACGATGCCAATCCGCATGATCACCACCCTAGCCGGGCCGGCCGCCCGCGCCCCGGCACCTCGTGGACCAGGCGATTCATCGATCAGGGCCGGCGTCTGACCGGTATCGGTCTGCGGATCGAGGCGGCCATCGCCGACCGGCCCTAGATCCCACAGATGCGGCCGGCCCGTACTCTCCGGGGATGCCCACCGAAGCAGTTGCTGCCCGCGTATCTCCGGATCGCCGGGCCCGCCGGGTCCGCATGATCCGTACGGTGGCGTTGCTGGTCGGGGTGGTCGTTCCGTCTTTCATCCTCCGCGAGCTGATCGAGGCTCGATTCGGCCGTGGGCCGGTGGCCGACCTCAGCGCGGTCGCGATGCCGATGGCGGCGACCGCGTGGCTCGCGCCCTACGCCTCCTATCGGCGACGCGATGCCCTGCTCTGGCTGGTCGGCCCGGGCCTCTACTTCTTCGCGGTGATCGCCTGGCGGGTGGCCCTCTCGCCCTACCGGGACTGGAGCCCCCGCCCGGAGGAGAAGCCCCGGATGCGCTGGTCACGCGACCCGGAACACGCCGGGACGTGGTACCTGACCGAGCCCGCAAGTGGCACGCGTCACACTTCTTCCCGGTAGGGACATCACGTTCGGCTCCGACCCCTCGGGGAGCGGCACCCAGGCGGGGTGTCGCCCGAGGAGAGGATCGGAGCGCGATGACGAAGGTGACCGCACAACTGTCGGTGTCGGTGGACGGCTTCTACGCCGGCCCACAGTTCGACGGGAACGGCAACTGGATGGACTCGGCGGAGAGCGCGAAGTTCTTCCGGGTCACCCGGTGGGCGACCGAAGCGGCATCCTGGCGCGAACGGCAGGGCTTTGCCGGCGGCGAGCAGGACACCAACTCCGAGGTGATCGCCGAGTCGTTCGGCGCGGCCGGCGCGTACGTGATGGGACGCCGGATGGCCGACGGGGGTGAGATCCCCTGGGGTGAGGAGCCGCCGTTTCGCGCGCCGGTCTTCGTCGTCACCCACCGTCCCCGCCAGCGGCTGCAGCGGGGAGGGGGCACCAGCTTCACCTACGTCACCGACGGCGTGGCCAGCGCCGTGGAGCAGGCGCGCGCCGCGGCCGGTGGCAAGGATGTCGCGGTGGCCGGGGGCGGCAGCCTGGTCCGGCAGGTGCTCAAGGCCGGCCTGCTCGACGAGTTGGAGCTGCACGTCGTACCGGTCGTGCTCGGCACCGGCCTGCGGCTCTTCGACGCGGACCTCGACCTGGGCGATCGGGAGGGACTCGAGCTGACGCCGACCCGCGTCCTCGCCACCCCACAGGTGACCCACATCCGGTACGCGGTGCGCGGTCGCGCCCCGCTCGTGCTCGACGACAGGGGCAGCGGAGGCGGCCCGACGGTGACCGCGAACTGAATCACTGCCCATCGAAGGAAGAGGGAGACACCATGGCGCAACTGTTGCGGGTGCAGTGCTTCAACGTTTCGCGCGACGGGTTCGGCACCGGGGAGGGGCAGAGCCTCGAACGGCCCTTCGGTCACGCGGACCCCACACCGCTGTTCTCCTGGCGTGCCGCCACCGCCAGCTTCGTGTATCGCACCGAGCCGGGGGGCACCCGTGGCCTGGACGACTACCTGACCCGCGACGCCGAGTGCAACATCGGCGCGGAGATCATGGGTCGCAACAAGTTCGGCCCCCAGCGTGGCCCCTGGGAGAACCATGACTGGCAGGGCTGGTGGGGGGACAACCCACCGTTCCACACGCCGGTCTTCGTGCTCACCCACCACCTGCGCCCGTCGTTCAGCCTGTCCGACACCACGTTCCACTTCCGCGATGTCAGTCCGGCCGAGGCACTGGCCGAGGCGAAACAGGCTGCCGACGGTCGGGACGTACGCCTCGGTGGTGGGGTCGCCACCATCCGCGAGTTCATCGAGGCCGATCTGGTCGACACGATGCACATCGCCGTGGCGCCCGTCGACCTCCACCGGGGAGAGCGGTTGTGGGACAGCCCCGACGAACTGCTCGACCGCTTCCACCTCGAATCGGTGCCCAGCCCCAGCGGAGTCACCCATCTCCTGTTCTGGAGGCGATGACAGCCCTGGCCGCGGCCCGTTCGTCTAGAGCCGGGCCAGCACCAGCAACCGGTTGCCGTCGGGGTCGGTGACCCGCGCGGACCGTTCACCCCAGGGCTGGTCGACCGGCTCCTCGGTGACTGTCGCTCCACCCGTGCGCAGCGCGCCCACGGCTGCGTCGCAGTCGTCGGCGTAGACGCACAACTCCCAGCGGTGCGAGTCGGTCGGCCCGCCAGCCTCCGGGTTGGCGGCCAGGCCGAGCTCGCTGCTGCCCAGCCGCAGCGCGACGAACTCCGGGGCACCCTCGTCCGGGAACCGGTAGGTCAGCTCGAAGCCGACCACGTCCCGGTAGAACGCGATCAGTCGTGGCAGGTCAGGTGTCGTCACGATCGGAAAGGCTTCGGTGAACACGGACCACCTCCAAGCCGGACCCTAGCCGCTGGCGAGGCCCGGCAGGAACCACCACACCTCGCCGTGCTGGAGGAGGCCGACCTGATCCAGATCGAACGGGGCCACCACGGCCGCAGGCCCAAGACCTGGATCAGGATCAATCACCGAGCAGGGGTACGCCGCACCGGCTGCCGAGATCAGCGCGCCACGGGAACTCGTCAGGGGTTCCGGGCCTCCATCTGCGTCCAGTGGCTGGATTGACGCAGGCCACGTCTGCTCACGGTGCCGGGCGGCGGAGGCCGGCGAGGACGAGGGTGATGACGCCGTCCGCGTCCGTTCGGTAGGTCGGGTGGTCGTAGGCCGCGCAGATGCCGTGGAGGGTCATCATGACGGCACCGGCGCCCACGTCGTCGCGGATGGCTCCGGCGTTGACGGCGGCGGCCAGGAGGTCGTCGATGACCTGGCCCAGGGCCTGGGCACCCTCCGCCAGTGCGCCCGACTGGGTGGCCATGAGCGTGGCGAGTGTGCGGGCGAGGCCCTCGTGGCGGTGCAGGTGGTCCACGAAGCCACGCAGGAAGGACTCCAGCGCCTCGTCGGCGGGGAGGGTGGCGTGCAGCTCGCGGGCCCTGTCGCACATCGCTGTGAGTTCTTCGCGGTAGACCGCCTCGGCCAGGGCCTCCCGCGTGGGGAAGTGGCGGTAGAGCGTGCCGGTGCCCACGCCGGCGAGTTTGGCGAAGTCGTCGAAGCGCAGGTCGAAGCGGCCGTCGGCGAAGAGCTCGCGGGCCTTGGCGATCAGGGCGTCGCGGTTGCGGCGGGCGTCGGCGCGCAGTGGCTTGGCATCGGTCACGTGGGGCTCCATGTTGACAAGTGGAGACTATCTCCATATTTTAAACTGGAGACGATCTCCAATTATAGGGTACGAGGTGCCGCGTGAAGATCTTGATGTTCGGCCGGGGCGTCATCGGCGCGATGTACGGATGGGCCCTGGAACGGGCCGGACACCACGTCGAGTTCTACGTCCGGCCGGGGCGGGCCGCTGCGTACGGCAATGCGATTGATCTTGACCTGCTCGACACCCGACGGCGACCGTGGGGGAAGCGGGTCGCCGAGAGGTGGCCGGTGCGCTATCGCGAGTCACTGGAGCCGGACCACGACTTCGATCTGATCGTGCTGAGCGTGCAGCACTACAGCTTCGCGGAGGCCACCGCCTTCCTGGGATCGCGCGCGGGCAGAGCCACCGTGCTCGTCTTCAACAACCTCTGGGTCGAGCCGCTGACCGCGACCGAACACCTCCCCGCCGACCAGGTGGCCTGGGGCTTCCCCGGAGCCGGCGGTGGTTTCGGCGACGACGGTGTGCTGCGTGGGGCTCTGCTGCCCGTGGTCTTCTTCGGCACTCTCGATCGGCCGCCGACCGAGCGCGAGCGGGCCGTGCGCCAGGTGTTTCGTGAGGCGGGGTTCAGGCTCCAGGAGAACGCCGACTTCCGTGGCTGGCTGTCGATCCACTTCGTTCAGAACGCGGGCCTGCACACGCAGAGCCTGAAGTCGGGCTCGTTGTCCAAGCTGACGTCCGGCAACGTACGTGAAGCGATCCTTGCCACCCGCGAACTCCTGCGGCTCGTCGAGGCTCGCGGCGTTGATCTGCGGCGGCACCGCGGCGAGCTGCTTCCTTTCACTGCGCCCGTCTGGCTGGCAGCACCGGCAATGGCCTGGCTGTTCAGGCACTTCCCGCCGATGCGCCTGGTCATGGAGGCCCACGCCAACCCCGAGGAGCTGCGCGCGGTCTGCCGCGACACCCTGGCGGAGGCACGCAGGCTGGGCGTGGAGGTGCCCCGACTGGAGGCGGCCGAGCCCTACTTCGCCGCCGGGAAAACGATCCAGCCATCAGTACGCAGGTGCTGAAACGCCACAGGCGTGCGCGTTCACAGCCGCCCCAAAATGAGATGCGAACGGGCTCACGCACCTGTTGGATCTCGACATGAACCATGAGCTTGTTCGTCCCCGGAAGGCACGCCCGGGGGACCACCTCGCGGTCCTCTCACCGTCCTTCGCCGCGGCCGGTGCCTATCCCGGAATCCACGAGCAGGCCATGCGACGGCTTGCTGACCTGACCGGCCTCGTTCCGGTCGAATATCCCACCACCCGCCAGGTGGGCGCGAGCGCGGCGGCACGGGCGGCGGACATCAACGCCGCCTTCGCGGATCCCCAGGTACGCGGCATTCTCGCCGTCATCGGCGGCGAGGACCAGATCACCGTCATCCCCCACCTGGACGGCGACCTGGCCCGAGCCGACCCGAAACCGTTCCTCGGCACCAGCGACAACACCAACCTGCACCACTGGCTCTGGGGCCTCGGCATCGCCAGCTTCTACGGCGGGTCCTCCCAGGTTCACCTCGGCCCCGGTCCTGCCGTCGACGACATCCACGTCCGGTCGCTGCGAGCGGCGTTGCTCACCGGGGAACGGCTGGAAATCACCGACCCGGGTGAGTCCGAGGACATCGGCATCGACTGGGCAGATCCGCAGGCGTTGAAGTCGCACGGAGAGCGCGAACCGACGGAGCCGTGGAGCTGGTACGGGCCGTCCCGCGCAGTCACCGGCCCCACCTGGGGTGGCTGTCTGGAAGTCATCCAGTGGATCCTGACGGCGGGACGCTTCCCGTTTCCCCCGGAGGTCCTGCACGGCGGGGTGCTGATCATCGAGACGTCGGAGGAACTCCTCCCCGCCCGCGAGGTTGGCTGGATCGTCCGCTCACTTGGTGAACGCGGTCTCCTCAGCGCCGTCGACGCGGTCCTGGTCGCCCGTCCGCCCGTCTCCGACCACACCCGTCGACCCCCGGCGGCCGACCGGGCACGGCTTCGCGAGCAGCAGCGCGACACTGTCGTCGACGTGGTGACCCGCTACAACCCCGAGGCGGTCGTCTGCGTCGGCGTCCCGTTCGGCCACACCAAACCACAGTGGATCCTTCCCCACGGCGGCCCAATCACCGTCGATGGTGTGGAACGTCGAATCTTCGCCGACTACCGATAGGAAGCCGCAGGGTATGGAGCCGACACAAACTGCCCTCATCGTGCCGATACCCGAGGCCGAGGCGGCGGTGGGCCGGTTCCGGGCATCGCTCGACCGGGCCGCCGGGTGGGGCGTGCCGGCGCACGTGACGGTCCTCTACCCGTTCCTGCCGCCGCAGCAGATCGATGAGCAGGTCATGGCGGTGCTGCGCGAGACCATTGCCGGAATACCGCGGTTCGACGTCGCACTGACGAACGTCGGCTGGTTTGGAGACACTGTCGTCTGGCTCGCTCCGCAGCCAGATCGTCCGTTCCGGGAGCTCACGACGGCGGTGTGGCAGCAGTTTCCGGAGGCGCCCCCGTATGCCGGAGCGCACAGCGACGTGGTGCCGCACCTGACCGTCGGTCACGACGCCGCCAAGCCCACGCTGAGCCACGCCGCGGAAACCATCGCCGCGCACCTGCCGATCAACGCAACCATCGACAGGGTCCGGCTCATCGCCGGAACACCGGACATCAGTCCTTGGCGCACCGTCTGCGAGTTTCCGCTGGGCACCACACAGCCTGGGTCGGCTGGTACGGGACTCGCGGCGGCCACAGCGTGAAGCTGAGGCACGGCCAGTGCTCCTGCGGCTGAGCCGCCGGGTCCTCGTGCCCAGGAACGTCGAAGGCCCTGACCGGGACTCATGTCCTGACCAGGGCCTTCGCTGTGGAGCGGGTGACGGGAATCGAACCCGCACTGTCAGCTTGGGAACCGTACAAGGGCTACTGGTAACCATCCTGCCTGACAGCTCAGCAAGCGATCGAGTGGCCTGGAGTGACCTCGGGTAGCCCGCCGTAATGGCCCGCTAATGGCCCGGATCTTGGGTAAACCCGCTCGCTTGCCACCGAGCCCTGGGGGACACTGCCACTGGTACTGTCCCCGCCGTTTACGCAGCTCAACCCCCCACGGGGGACAGCAGGACACGGGGGACAGCAACAGACACCGACAACGATCCGACCTACGGCCGCTTGATCTTCAGAGCGTCAATCAAGCGACTAAGAGCGGCGTCGAACTTCGTCGAACTTCGAGAGGTTTTGCGAAAATCTGCGACCACTCGGGTTCTTACGCGCTCCGCTAGTGACGGCGACGTGGGCGACCAATCGGTGAAAACGTAGTCATCCAACGTGATCGGGAGCAAGTACGTGGCCCCGCCATCCCGGGCCTCCCGGTCGAACGTCTCCTGAATCTCGTGAAGAACTCCCGCTCGATTCAACGAGTTGCGAGAGCAGACGAGTATGACACGGTCGTGATTCTGTATGCCCTTGTAAACCTCATCGCCTATCCTCTCCCCCACGGTCGCAGTCTCGGGAAAGAAGAAGGTGATAACTGAATGACTCCTTAGTGCGTCATACAGCTTCCTAGCGAATTTTTCATCAGGGCCGCCGTAGCTTATAAAGGTACTTTGCATCATGCTCCTAATTAACGGTTCACCTAGCGCGCGAGCGCAATCAATCATATATTCGGCAAACAAATCAGGCACACCGCAGTCGAGCATAAATCGCTTCAGGCGTGGGTGGGAGTACGACAACATTACAGTTCGCGCATCAATGGTTGATGGGCTCAAATGCTTGACTTTACGCGCGTCACAAAGAGGTCTAACGTCGAGTTCGCAAAGATCGGCGCTGGAAAGCTCCACGCCATCAAGATACGCGCCCGCCAACCTAGCCCGCCCTAGGGTGACGTTGTTGAATAGCGCGCCCGAAAGGACCGCCTTGTCGAATTTTGCTCTCTCGAAGTGAGTCCCCGTAAAATCCGAGCCACTAAGATCCGCGCCGCTGAAATTTGTATCAATCGAGTCAGAGGCAATAAGTCGACAACGCTTCATCTTTGCACCCGTAAGATTTGCCCCTTTGAGCTGAACGTGCATCAGGTCCGCTCCGTCCATGATAGCGTTCTTCATGGACGCCCTCAGAAGAGAAGCGCCGGGTATTTGGATCCCCCGCAGGTCTGCACCATCCAACTTCGCACGCTTAAAGGTGCGCTCACCAGCGTCATATAAAGCGCAAAGCTCCCTGACGCTTGTAACTGGTGGTTGTTCTTGATCTTCCGTGCTCCAGCGCCGGTACGGAACATTCCCAGACATCTCTGCTCACTCAGCTCTTGTCATCTGATTGATGTGTGCAAGCGCGCGACAACACTTCCGCAGTTTCCCGCATCGTAGTGACCACAACATCGGCAGAGGCGAGAGCTTCGGTCTTCCATGGTCAGTTCGCGTAGCCGACCGTCGGGGACAACTGCCACCTATACCGTCCCCCTCGTTTCCGCAGCTCAATCCCCCTGGGGGGACAGCGGGGACACGGGGGACAGCGGGGACACCAGGTCAGGGCTGCGCATCCGCCCTTTCCGCGAGCGACTTCAGCTCTGGTGATGCCGCACGTCCGGCGACCAGGATCAGTTCGCGGATCGCGTTCCGGGCAGCAACATGAGTGTGGATGAGTTCCGGTGCCAACTTCTCGGCTTCGAGCAAGTGCGCCAACGCCTCGCCGCCCTGCCGGCGCTGCGCATAAGCACGGCCGAGATCCATCGCTAGTCGCGCACGGCGTTCCGTCGACAACCGTTCGGCGTTGATCCGTTCTCCGATGTCGATGGCCTCTCCTGCATCGCCAAGTTCGACCGCGATTGAGACAGCCTGGATGTCGACATTGGTTCGCCCGAATTCGAGGTTCAAGTCATTCCGGTCGACACCAAGCTTTTCAGCTACCTGCCGGGCATGCTCGATCTCCCGCCGGGCCTCTGCCCGGTTTCCTGCCCGTGCGTGAACCAGTGCCAGCGCTAGGTGTAGCGAGCCTAGAACGGACAACGCCTCCGGATGTGCGGTAGTTCCGCTTAGGTGCCGACGTAGAGCAACTACTGCCGTTGCCGCCGCATGTTCGGCCTGATCCAAGTGCTTGAGCCGCACGAACGCCTGCGCGAGCCGGTAAACACCCGCGAAGACGTGCAATACCTCGCCCGACCGTTCGGCCGCATTGATCGACCGGTCTGCCGCTAGCCAGGCTGCATCGGGTTCGTCCTGTCGCACGAACGCGGCAGAGAGCGCCTGGTACGTACGGCTGAGTAGGAGCCATAGCGTCGGCTGATCCGTAGACGGAGCGGTGCGTGCTGCGCGTTCCAATCGGGGAATGAGCGGGCCGATCGCCGAACTTAGCTCTGCGAATCGGCTTCCATGAGTTAGCTCCCAAACCGCGTCCACTGCGGCCCGCAATTCGTCGACATCGACGGCTGCGTCGACGGCGTTCGCCATGAGGAGAACGTCCGGCACCGGGTACCCGGATATGGTCAGACGTGCTTGATCCAAGTCGTTCGGCGCGTCGGCGGGTTCGGCCGGAACCGATACGGGCGTTGGCGTATCCGGTCGCAGCGTCTGGAGCGGCACACCTAGTCCGTCGGCAAGTAGCCGGAGGACGTCTAGCCGATTGACCGGCTGAATGCCCCGTTCCACCTGCGAAAGCCAACTCGCGGTGCGACCGAGCGTCGCCGCCAACTCCTCCTGTTTCATGCCGCGTTGCCTGCGCAATTCGGCCACTCTCAACCCGAACGCTCGGCTATCCCCTTCACTCATGCGCGCATCAGCCCCTTCCCGGATTCGGCTTGCATGAACGTCACATCCACGCCGCTCAGGTACTGCTCGCGTTCGGCAAGGAAACGCTTGATGTGTGGTTGCTCCTCGTGAAAGTCGAAGGCCGCGCGATCGGCGTAAAGCTCGTAGAACACGCGAACGAGCGGCTCGGTCGGGACGGTGTGGATCACGTACGCCAGCGTGTCCGGCTCCAGCCGTTCGATCTCCGGCCCTGCCTGGGCCACGAGCCTGTCGAACTCTGCGGCGGCGGTCTCGTCGCGCAGCTCGAAACGTACAACTAGGCCAAATCCCCTGCTCACAGCGCCTCCCATGTAGTTGCACTCCAGCTTGACAGACCCGCAGAGACACTGCCAATCGCAGTTTCTCTTGACTCGCAGTTTTACTGCGGGTTATGGTCGCACTGCTACTGCGAGTAGTGGCAACGCCGCAGCTCAGTAGCGCTGTTCGTCACGCCTGCAACCTGTTGGAGGTTCCGTTGAGACCGCATCGAACCGAGCCGACGCCGAAGGCTCTGGCCGCGATTGAGACCGAGTGGCCGCTGATCGAGGCCGAGCTGTCCGTTCTGGACGCCGAGATCACCCTGATGTACGCCGCCGACCACGGTGGCCCGTCGCCGCTGGATTGGCGGCGGCTGCGCCGGGCCGAGGCCCGCGTGACCCGCGTCGCTGCCGAGCTGGCCGCGCGTCCCGCCTCCCGGAAGGCGGTCGCGTGATGGCCCAGGACCTCAAGCGCCTCAAGCGCATCGGGTGGGGTGTTCGTTCGGTGTTCGCTCTCGGCATCGCGGCGTCGCTGGCGGGCAACGTGCTTCACGCCAGCGACAACGTGATCAGTCAGGCAATCTCCGCGTGGTCGCCCGTGGCGCTACTGCTGGCGGTCGAGCTGATCTCTCGGGTCCCGGCGCGGCGCGGTGCGCTGTCGGCCGTCCGGCTGGGAGCTACGGCCGTCATCGCGGGCATCGCGGCTTGGGTGTCGTACTGGCACATGGTGGGCGTGGCCACCCGGTACGGCGAGGCCGACTCCTCGGCCTACCTGCTGCCTTTCAGCGTGGACGGCCTGATCGTGGTCGCGTCGATCAGTCTGGTTGAGATCGGCGGCCGGATCCGCACCCTCACCGAGGCCGCATCGGTCAGCGAGTCCGCCCCGGTTCCCGCCGACCTGGTCGAGTCGAAATCGGCCTACACCAACGAGGACATCTGGGGACCGGAGACGCCTGCCGCGCCGGTGCCCACGGTCGAAGTCGCTCCGGCTCCGGCGGTCAAGAAGACACCGGTCAAGCGGGTCACACCGCGCCCGGTGTCGGCCGAGAAGGTCGCCAAGGCCGCCGCCAAGATGCCCGACGCGCCGGTCTCGCAGATCGCCGCCAAGGCCGGTGTCTCGGTCTCGACCGCGCGACGTCACCTCGCCGCTCTGCGCGTCACTGATGCGTCACCATCTGCCCCGCTTCCTGCCGAAACGTCCGCCCTCATCGCCGCCTAGCTTCGCCCGGTGACGCGGCCACCCGCCGCCAAGCAAGCGCCGCGTCACCGGCCCTCCCATCAGTCACCAGACCTCAGGAGAGACCCCCATCATGACTGCGCAAAACCCCAACCCCGAGAACTTCAACTGGACCGCCGCCGAGGCCGACGTCGCCGAGGTGGTCAACCTGGACGCCGAGCGCACCCGCCGGGCCGCCGCCGAGTCGGGCACGCACTTCGAGGTGAACCTGGACGAGATCCCGCAGCGCGGTGGGATGCCCGTCGAACTGCCGCCGGTCGACGCGTCCGGCAAGCGGCCGATCGTGCCGGCCAACTGGTCGACGTGGCCGAACATCCGACACAGCCTCGCGCAGGCCGCCGCCCTGACCGGCTACCGCGCCGGGTTCCACGCCGTCCGCGCACCCTGGTACGCCACCCTCGCCACGTTCTGGGCCGGGGTAGGCACGTTCCGGCTGATCGGCCGGCAGCTCAAGTGGTGGTGGGTGTCGGAGCAGTACGGGCTGCGGCAGGCCGCCGCCGACGCCAACGACCCGGCCATGTGGCTCAAGCTGCACCGCGAGGTCAAGGCCACCCGCATGTGGCGCGGCATCGTGCTCGCCGCCGAGGCCGTCGCGGTGTGCGTCGGCGGCCCGGTGCTCTACGCCGTCGCCCCGGTGTGGGCGCTGGTGCTTACCGCCTGCCTGCTGGTCGCGTTCCTGGCACACATCGGCCGTCCCGAAGACCGGCGCATCATCACCCCGGCCACCGTCTCGGGCCGCTTCCGCCGGGTGAACCCGGACATCATCCTGCGGGCCTACTACGCCGCCGGCCTCGGACACCCGGACAAGGCGCACCAGCAGATCGGGTTCGGCTCGACCATGGCCCGTGACGCCTCGGGCACCGGTTCCCAGGTGTCGATCGACCTGCCGTACGGCAAGACGTTCGACGACGCGGTCAAGGCACGCGGCGCGATCGCCTCGGGTCTGGACGTCGCGGTGTCGCAGGTGTTCATCACCCGCGATCCCAGCTCGCACCGACGGCACACGCTGTGGGTCGCCGACCGCGACCCGCTCGCCCAGGGTGCGGGCCGGACGCCGCTGCTGCGCTGCAAGCCCACCGACATCTGGCAGCCTGCCCCGTTCGGGCTGGACGAGCGCGGCAACAAGGTGAACGTCGACCTGATGTGGAACAGCATCCTGATCGGCGCGCAGCCTCGGCAGGGCAAGACGTTCGCCGCTCGCTCGTTGGCCCTGTACGCCGCGCTGGACCCGTACGTGAAGCTCACTGTGCTGGACGGCGGCGGCAAGCCGGACTGGCGCAAGTTCGCGCTGGTCGCCGACCGGTACGCGTTCGGTCTGGCGATGACCCGGGACGGCGACCCCGCCGAGATCGCGCTCGAAGCGCTGCGCGAGATCAAGGCCGACGTCCAGGACCGGTACGAGCGGCTGTCCAAGCTGCCGGTCGACATCTGCCCCGAGGGCAAGCTGACCCGCGAGATCGCCCGTGACCCGAAGTACCGGATGCCGGTGCGGCTGGTGGTCCTGGACGAGTTCCAGGAGTACTTCGACCTCGGCGACATCAGCAAGGAGATCGCGTCGCTGCTGGTCTACCTGGTCAAGGTCGCCCCGGCGGCCGGTGTCGGGTTCGTCGACGCCACCCAGCGGCCCAGCGGGGTCGGCGGCGGGCAGGTCGCCACGCAGTTCATCAGCTTCCGGGACAACCACCAGGTGCGGTTCTCCCTGCGTACCGGCTCGTGGAACGTCTCCGACCTGGTCCTCGGCGCGGGGGCGAACTCCGAGGGCTACGACTCGTCGACGCTGCTGCCGTCCTACAAGGGCGTCGGCATCCTGCGCGGCGCGTCGGACGCCACCCCGACGGTTCGTACGTACCTCGCCGACGCGGACGACGCGGAGAAGATCCTGATCGCCGCCCGGAAGCTGCGCGAGGCGGCCGGCACGCTGTCCGGCATGGCGGCCGGGGAGGACGTCGCCCGCGAGATCCGCGACGTGCTCGCCGACGTTCGCAGCGTGATCGAGCGCGGCGAGACCGGCGCGCAGTGGGAGGAGATCGCGGGCCGCCTCGCCGCCCGGCTCCCCGAGGCGTACGCGGACGTGACCGCCGAATCGATCTCGGCTCAGGTCCGCTCATTCGGTGTACGCAGCGTAGACGTCAAGCGCTCCGGCAAGGCCCTCAAGGGAGCCAAGGCCGACGACATCGACGCCGCGATCACCCGCCGCAAGGCCGCGTAGCCGGTCGCGGCCCGCCCGCGACCGGTCGCGTCACCGCGACTCAACCCGCGACCGGCCTGGTCAGCGCAGACATTGACCGGTCGCGGGTTGCGTCGCCAGCCCTTCACGCCCAAAAACGCCCTCTGGAGGCTCACTGTGTCTGCCCTCGCCGCGACCGCGACCCCCGGAACCACCATGATCGGCGTACTGATCCTCGCCGCCGTGATCGCCACGCTCTGTTACGCCCTCGGGTGCTGGCTCTGGCCGTTCGGAGCCTGCGGCAAGTGCTCCGGCACCGGCACGCGTCGCTCCCCGTTCGGCCGCGCGTTCGGCCTCTGCCGCCGCTGCCACGGCGACGGACGCCGCCTGCGCGTCGGCCGCCGGATCATCAACAGCCTGCGCGAGTTGCACGGCAAGGGCACGCGCTGATGGCCGCCCGGACCGAGGCCCGGTTCAGCCGGACCGAGACGCCGCACACCAACTGGTGCACCCGCGATCACCGCTGCGGGGTGACCCTGCACCAGGCCCCGGACATCATCGCCGACGGGCCGCTCGGCGGCCGGGCCGTCATCACCCGCGTCCGCGCTGCCGACGTCGACTACGCCGAGATCCGCATCCGCGTTCCGCTCAGCCGGACCGAGGACACCGCCCGGCGGCAGCTCGGCCTCGTGCTGCACCTGTGCCGCGAGTTGCTGGCCGCTGTCGCCGCGATCCGGCCCGCCGCCCTGCGCGGCCGGGCCACCGACCGGCCAGCGCTCGACCGGAGGGCCGGCTGATGTCGCGGATCCGGGCCGCCTACTGGGATCCCGACGCCGAGCGGCACGACGTCCCGACGTTCTGGTGGCAGGGTGCGCCGGACGGTTACGCCACCCGCAGGCAGCTCCGGGCGCGCGGCCTGCGACCGGGCGGTCAGCCAATCGCCGCGCAGATCCTCTGGCGGGGCGTCGGCGGCACCCGGACCGCATACCTGTACCGGCTCGACCTCGCCCGGCCCAAGCGCACCGCGACGCCGGCCCAACGGCGCGCGATCTCGGCCGCGCTGCGCGCCCGCCGCATCTGCCCGACCTGCGGCGAGCTGCGCGACTACTACATCGCGCGCTCACTCGGCGAGTGCCTGGACTGCCACGACGGGCGGCCGGGCCTATGACCGGCGGGCACTGGATCGGCGCGAGCAAGGCCCTCGATCGCCTCGTGCCGGCCGATCTGCCCTACCCGCACATCTGCGACCGCACCGTCGCCGCCGAAGACACCGTGTCCGGTCAGCCGTTGCAGGTCGCCCGCTGGGAGAAGGCCCGCTACTGCGCCGCCTGCGCCGACGAGAACTACCAGCGCGAACACCCGTCCGCACCCGACATCAGGAGGCCGAAACCGATGCCCGACAACGAATCCCTACGCGACGTGGCTCTCGCCGCCGCCGCGCGTGGCTGGCACGTCTTCCCCCTGCGTCCCAACGACAAGCGGCCCGCGTTTCCCGACCACCCCGCAGACGCCTGCACCGGCCGGGACCCGCGCTGCCGCAACGGGCACACCGGCTGGGAGGCCCGCGCCACCATCGACCCCGACAGGATCCGGCGCGGTTGGGCCAGCACGCCGTACGGAGTCGGCATCGCCTGCGGCCCATCCGGTTTGCTCGTCGTCGACCTGGACGTGCGCAAGCCCGACCAGGTCGCGCCCACCAGGTTCGCGGGCTACCTGGACGGGTGGCCGGTACTCGCCGACCTGTGCGCCGACGCCGGACGGCCGGTCCCCACCGACACGTACACCGTGACCACCGGCGGAGGTGGTGCGCACCTCTACTTCCGGCACCCGGCCACCGGTCCGGCCCTGCGCAACACGGCCGGCGAACGCGGCAACGGCCTCGGATGGCTGGTCGACACTCGCGCCCATGGCGGCTACGTCGTCGCGGCCGGAAGCACCGTTGCCGGACGCCCATACACGGTCACCCGCGATCTGCCGGTCGCCGACCTGCCCGACTGGCTCGCCGAACGCCTCGCCCCCGCGCCGCTGCCGCCGCAACGCCCGGTCGCTGTCGACCTGCCGTCCGGCCGGGCCGGCGCCTACCTAGATGCCGCTATCGGCCGCCAGCTCGACCACCTGCGGCACGCGGCCGAGGGCGAGCGCAACCACACGCTCTACGTGTCCGCGGTTGCCCTCGGCCAGCTTGCCGCCGGGGGAGCGCTGTCCGTCGACCAGGCCGCCGCGCTGCTGGAGCAGACCGCACTGTCGATCGGCCTCAGCCGGTTCGAGACGCTACGCACGATCCGCTCTGGCCTCGCCGCCGGTGCCCGTCGCCCCCGGACGGTGGCCGCATGAGTGCCATGCCCGCAGACCGCCCGCACCTGCACGTAGCCGGACCGGACGACGCCGCCGAGGTCCTGTCGCCCGAGGCGAAGCGGCCCGCCCGCATCCGCACGTCGTGGACTGCCGCCGACATCATGGCGATGGAGTTCGCCCCGCCGAAGTGGGCCGTGCCCGGTGTGCTGTCCGAGGGCGTGAACCTGCTCTGCGGCCCGCCCAAGGTCGGCAAGTCGTGGATGTCGCTCGGCCTCGGCCTCGACGTCGCCCTCGGCGGCAAGGCGTTCGGCGCGATCCCGGTCGAGCCCGGCCCCGTGCTGTACCTCGCCTTGGAAGACACCGCCCGCCGCCTGCAAAACCGGCTCGGGAAGGTTCTCGGCCAGCGCAAGGCCCCAGCCGGTCTCACCCTGGCCACCGAGTGCCCGCCGCTGCCGCAAGGCGGCGACCAGGCCATCGCCGCGTGGCTCGACCGCAACCCGAACGCCCGAATGGTCATCATCGACGTGTTCGCCAAGCTGCGCGGCCACTCCGCACCCGGCGCTTCCGCCTACGACGCCGACTACGCCGCCGTCGGCCGGGCGAAGAAGGTCGCCGACGACTACGGCGTCGCGTTCGTCCTGGTCCACCACGTACGCAAGGCCGGATCCGACGACTTCCTCACCGAGGTCTCGGGGACCAACGGACTCGCCGGTGCCGCCGACGCCACCCTCGTACTCAAGCGGGCGCGCAACCAGGGTGACGGCGTGCTGCACGTGACCGGCCGCGACGTCGACGAGAACGAGTACGCGCTCACATTCGACCCCGCCGCCGGTGCCTGGCAAATGCTCGACGGCCCCGCCGAGGATCACCAGGTCGGCGAGACCCGCGCGACGATCCTGCGCTTCCTGCGGACCGCCCCCGGCAGCCCGCCCAAGGTCATCGCCGAGGGGGTCGGACTCGCCTACGAAAACGTCAAGCGCACCTGTCAGCGGATGCTCGCCGACGGGCAACTCGCCGCCGACACCGGCGGCCGGTACCGAGTCCCTGGTGTCCCCGCTGTCCCCGAAGTCCCCCAACCCACCCTGAGCAGGGAAAACGAGGGGGACACCCCGGGGACAGCCGGACTCTGGCCGTGACCCTGCCGAACATGCTGAAACAGGTGGTTATGAGGCTGTTTCAGCACAGTCCCATACGAAGACACCGGAACGCCCGAGATCTTGGCGCAGCGTGGCTCTCAGCCGGCCGCCGTACGGCTCTCTGTCGACGCGGCCCGCCACCCCTCGCCGAACCGCTCTCGCCGCTGGAGAAGCCGCTACTGACCCCCTCAACGCCTTACCGCACCGCCCCTGATAGCCGCACCGCCCGGAAAGGACACCCGATGGCTAAGCGGACCACCCAGAACGCGCCGGTCCTGGAACTGCCCGCCGAGTTGCTGACCATCGAAGAAGCCGCAAGCCGCATCGGCATGAGCGTTCGCTACGTACGCCGCGCCGTTGCCGAGCGACAGATCGCGTTCCACCGCCTCGGCCGGTCGATCCGGATCGACCCCGCCGACCTGGCCGCATTCGTCCACGCCGGACGAGTCGAGCCCATGACCGCAGAGACCGTCTGGCGCGGATTGAGGAGTGTCGCCTAATCATGGCCAACCAAGAGGGACACCGCCGATTCGGCAACATCCGTAAACGTGAGTCCGGCCGCTACCAGGCTCGCTACCCCGGCCCGGACGGACGAATGCGTTCCGCCCCGCAGACGTTCGCCCGAAAGCCCGAGGCCGAAAAGTACCTGTCGCTGATCGAGGCCCAGATGATGCGGGGCGAGTGGATCGACCCTGAACGCGGCAAGATCCGGCTACGCGACTACGCCGAGCGATGGATCACCGAACGGCCGAACCTACGGCCCCGGACAGTGCACCTGTACCGCTGGACCCTCGGCAGGCACATCACGCCGCACCTCGGCGACATGCCGCTCAACCGAATCGACACGCCCATGGTCCGCGAGTGGCGGGCGCGACTGCTGACCGAGGGCGTATCGGTAACCATGGCCGCCAAGGCGTACCGGCTGCTACGCGCGGTCCTGATGACCGCAGTCAAGGAGGACGAACTGATCAGGATCAACCCGTGTCGCGTCGTCGGTGCCGACCAGGAGAAGCCCGCAGAGCGACCGGTCCTCACCGTTCCGCAGATCTTCGCGCTCGCCGAGCGGATACCGGAGCGCTTCCAAGCGCTGATCCTGGTCACCACGTTCGGGTGCCTGCGGTGGGGCGAGGCGGTCGCCCTGCAACGATGCGACATCGACCTAGCGGCCGGCACAGTGCGAGTGCGACAGGCGTTCGTCGAACACCGGGGAACCGGCCTGATCCTCGGCCCGCCGAAGTCGCGGGCGGGCGTGCGGACCGTCGCCCTGCCCAAGGCGGCCCTTCCTGTGCTGAAACAGCACATGAGCAGCCATGTCGGCGAGGCACCCGAGGCGTTTCTGTTTACCGGCGAGAGCGGCCGGAACCTCTGGCGCGGCAACTTCAACAAGCTGGTCAAGTGGCCCGAGGCGGTCGCCGCCGTAGGTGTTCCCGGACTGCACTTCCACGACCTGCGGCACACCGGCAACACCCTCGCGTCGCGGGCACCAGGGGCGAGCCTGCGCGACATCATGGCGCGGATGGGGCACGACAGCCCTCGTGCCGCGCTGATCTACCAACACGCCAACCGGGAGGCCGACCAGGGCATCGCCGACGCGATCGACAAGGCGGTCAAGGCGGCCCGGCGCAAGCCGAGCAAGCGCAAGGTCAAGCGGGTTGCCGACGGCGACGGACCGGCCGCCGAGGCGAGCTAATGGCCCACTAATGGCCCATCCCTGTTTCAGCATGACCTAGAACCACGGAAGCCCTGGCGGGACATGTGTCCTGACCAGGGCTTCCGTACGTGGAGCGGGTGACGGGAATCGAACCCGCACTGTCAGCTTGGGAAGCTGATGTTCTGCCATTGAACTACACCCGCAAGCGGCACCACTGTACCCGAGTCGTCGAGCCTCTGCACCCAGGCACCCCCGCCGGTCGCGGCTGTCCGCGTACCCCTCGTCCGGGTTGATCCACTCGGCTTTCTGGAAGTCGGGGCATCCGCGGCGCTGGGACGCCGCGATTTCCATGAAGTCGAGTTGATCACTGCGGGCGGCCGGGTTGGTGCGTACGACCGGTGCCGGCTCCGTTACGACGGAGCCGGCACCGATGATCTTCCGGCCGTGGTCACGCGGCAGTGCACTGGACGTCACGGCTGAGGCGGGTCGGACGCGCCTGCGGGACGGCGACGGGCGCCGCCACCGCCGACGGGGCGTTTGGGTCGAGCCAGACCCGAACGGCCGGCCGACCCGGCGCGAGGCCCGGGATGCCCGCGATGTGCTGCTCGCGGCGGGTGAGCATGGCCACGTCGACCGTGAACTCGAAGAGCCGCCAGTCGACCTGCGGCTCGGCCCGGGCGGTCTGCGCCAGCTGCGCCACCCGGACCGGATCGGTCACCGGACGGGCGCTTCCCGCCACGTACGCCTCGTCGTCGCTCTCCTCCGCGGGGAACGAGTGCAGCGCGTAACGGCCATCACGTTCGAGGTCACGGCGCTTGGGCGAGTCGATGATGAAGCAGAACAGCCCCTCGGCGGTGATGACCGGGGAGACCGGATGGACGCGGGGCCCGCCGTCGGCACGGACCGTGGCCAGATAGCCGAAGCCCGGCCCGTATTGCTGGAGGAGAACGCGGATCCCGTCGGCGAGTCGGGGCTCGTCGGCGGCGAATTCGGACCAGGAAGCCATGTGGGCATTCTATCGAACAAATGTACGAGCAGCGACCTCGACGCGCTGGTCACCGCCACCGAATCCGGCCACCTTTGGCAACGCGGCTATGGTGGTCCGATGCTGCTCTCCGACCGCGACCTGGTCTCCGAGATCAAGGCCGGCACGCTGGGCTTGGAGCCGTTCGAGCCCACCCTGGTCCAACCCTCCAGCATCGACGTCCGACTCGACCGGCTGTTCCGGGTCTTCAACAACCACCTCTACACCCACATCGATCCGGCAATGCAGCAGGACGACCTGACCTCGGCGGTCGAGGTTCCCGACGGCGAGCCGTTCGTGCTGCACCCGGGGGAGTTCGTGCTCGCCTCGACGCTGGAGGTCATCTCGCTGGGTGACCAGCTCGCCGGCCGGCTGGAGGGCAAGAGCTCCCTGGGCCGGCTCGGGCTGCTCACGCACTCCACAGCCGGTTTCATCGACCCAGGCTTCTCCGGTCACGTGACGCTGGAACTCTCCAACGTGGCGAACCTGCCGATCACCCTGTGGCCGGGCATGAAGATCGGGCAGCTCTGCATCTTCCGACTCTCCTCGCCGGCCGAGCACCCGTACGGCTCGGTGGTCTACGGCTCGCGCTACCAGGGCCAGCGGGGGCCGACACCCAGCCGCGCCTGGCAGCACTGGCGCACCTGGCCAACCCGCTAGAACCACGACGACGAGGGCCCGCCGCGACAGTTCGCGACGGGCCCTTCGGTGGTCCGGGGTCAGCCGGGACGGCCGTAGCTGTGGATTGGACCGTCGTCGACCTTCTTCATCTTGATCGGTTGGCCGGCTTGCGAGGCGTGCACCACCCAGCCGCCGCCGACGTACATGCCGACGTGGTGGATGTCGCTGTAGTAGAAGACCAGGTCGCCGGGGCGCAGGTCGCCCTTGCTGACGTTCTTGGTGACCCGGCTCTGGGCGGCGGCGTTGTGCGGCAGCGACACGCCGGCCTTCGCCCAGGCGGCCAGCATCAGCCCGGAGCAGTCGTACGAGTTCGGGCCCTCGGCACCCCAGACGTAGGGCTTGCCGATCTGCGCGCAGGCGAACTTGACAGCGGTGCCCGCGGCGCCGCCTGGGTAGCTACCCGGGCAGGGCGCCGGACGCAGCGGACCGCCGCCACCGTTGCCGTACACCTTGAGGCGCAGCTTCTGCAGGCGGTCGATCTCTTCGTTGATCTGCTTCTTCTTCGCCGCCAGCTGAGCCTCGGTGCGGGTCAGCTGGGCCACCATCTCGTCCAGCGGCGCCTTCTGCGCGGCCAACTGGTCGCGCAGGTCGGCCACCTGGCGTACGTCCTTCTGCTGGTTGTGCGCGAAGCGGTCGAGCATTTCGAGCTGGCCGACCACCTCGCTGGGCGACCGGCTGCCCAGCACCGCGTTGACGGTCGAGACGTTCTCACCCTTGTAGGCGCGTACGGCAAGGGCACTGACCTTGTCCATCGCGGCGTCGACCTGGCGCTCAAGCGGAGTGATCCGGGCGGCCAGGGCGTCCGCCTGCTTGCGCTTCGCGGCGAGGTCGGTGCGGGTGGCGTTGTGCCGTTCAATGATCGGTTCGAGCTTGTTCCAGTCGGCGTCGATCTGGCGCTCGATCTCGGCGACGGACGGGTCGGCGTGGGCCGCCGTGGCACTGCCGGTCAGGACGACGGCGATGCCCGCCAGCGCGGCGAGAGCGGTGGTGAAGCGGGACCAGCGTGGGCGCGGCACTATCGGCGTCGGGCCGGCTGATGCCGACCGCTCGGACGACGGCCGCGGGGCATGGAGTGCCACCGGGGTCTCGTACTCCTTCTTCCTGACCGCCTACCGGGTTAGCTGACGGGTTCGGGCGGGAAGTCGGCGCCCTACCGCAGTGGCTGCGGATTCACCCCGAGGGACCTGGGTCCCCGGTTCGCTCGGAAACGACTCGGCGGTGTCGGTCCGTTACCGCCCGGGCTGGGCGGAGCTGCTGTCGGCCCGACGAATGACCAGAGTAGAGACGCCTGTTACCAATCCGCAACCCGTGCGGCAGTGACACTCCGTACCGATTGGACGAGGTCACCGACCGTGTGTGAAGAATTCTTTCCCTCTGCTTCGATGGATGGAAAGGTATTGACGTGACCTCCCGGACGGCGCGATGGTGACCTGACCTCACTCCGCGAGAATCTAGGGGGTTCGATGCACCATCCAACCCTGTCGACAGGCTGGCGCGCACTGCTCGCCGCCACCGTGGTAGCCGCCGCGACCACGGTGCCACTCTCCGTCGGCCCGGCCGCAGCCGCGCCCACCACCGACCGCCAGCAGCAGTACGCCGCAGCGGCCAGCGAGTACGGCGTGCCGGCCGTCGTGCTGCTCGGCGTCTCATACCTGGAGTCCCGTTGGGACACCAACGCCGGCACACCGAGCACCAGTGGCGGCTACGGCCCGATGCACCTGACCGACGCGCGGCACGTGGCCGCCCTCCCCGGGCGCGGCCACCACGACGCCGGCGCCGAGGACCCGCGCGGCGACGACTCCCGTCCCGCACTGGTGCCCGCGCCCCGACCGGTCGAGGCACCCGCGCCGTCCACCGCCGCGTTGCAGACCGTCGACGCCGCCGCCACGCTGACCGGCGCCACCCCCGAGGCGCTGCGCACCGACGCGGGTCTCAACATCCGGGGCGGGGCCGCGCTGCTGAGCGCGTACCAGAGGGATCTGGGCGCACCGGTCGGCGCGGACACCGACCCGGCGGCCTGGTACGGCGCGGTGGCCCGCTACTCCGGCGCGGACAGCGCCGACGCCGCCGCGGCCTTCGCCGACGAGGTCTTCACCACCATCGGCGCGGGCCAGTCCCGGGTGACCGACGACGGCCAGCGGGTCAGCCTGCCGGCCCGCGCGGTGCGGCCCGAGCGTTCCTGGTTGGACCGGCTGGGCCTGCGCCGCCTGGCCCGCCCGGACGGGGTGGAGTGCCCGCGCAGCATCTCGTGCGAGTGGATCCCGGCGCCCTACGAGGCGTTCGGCGACGGGGACTACGGCAACCACGACCTCTCCGACCGGCCCGCACGGCAGAAAATCGAGTACATAGTCATCCACGACACCGAGGCGAGTTGGGCCACCACCCTGCAACTCGTCCAGGATCCGACCTACGTGAGCTGGCACTACTCGCTGCGCTCGGTCGACGGGCACATCGCCCAACACGTGAAGACCAAGGATGTCGGTTGGCACGCCGGCAACTGGTACGTCAATGCGAAGTCGATCGGGTTGGAACACGAGGGCTTCGCCGCGCAGGGCACCTGGTACACCGAGGCGATGTACCGGACATCGGCGAAGCTGGTCCGGCACCTGGCGTTGCGGTACGGCATTCCGCTGGACCGCCAGCACATCATCGGCCACGACAACGTGCCCGGCACCATTCCCTCGACAGTGCGGGGGATGCACTGGGATCCGGGCCCGTACTGGGACTGGACGCACTACTTCGACCTGCTGCACGCGCCTCGACTGGACACCGGCACCCCGGCCACCGGGCTGGTCCGGATCGACCCGGACTACGCCACCAACCAGCCGGCGTTCACCGACTGCGTCACAGCGGGCGTGCCCTGCGCGCCACGCGGCTCCTCCGCTGTGGTGCTGCGCAGCGCACCGTCGGCGGACGCGCCGCTGGTGAACGACATCGCGCTCCGTCCCGACGGCACCCCGAACACGATGTCCGTGTCCGACCACGGGGCCCGGGCGTCCGCCGGGCAGACGTACGCGTTGGCCGGGCGGCAGGGTGACTGGACGGCGATCTGGTACCTCGGGCAGCGGGCCTGGTTCCACAACCCGGCGTCCGCGCCGACCGCCAGTTGGACAGTCGGCGTGGTGGCCACGCCGAAGCCCGGCCGAACCACCATTCCGGTCTACGGACGGGCGTACCCGGAGCAGGCGGCGTACCCGGAAGGGGTGCCCTACCAGGCGATCTCGCCGCTCCAGTACACCCTGGCCGCCGGGCAGCGGTACGCCGTCGGCGCGGTGCTGGCCGGCGAGTACTACCGGGCCAGCACGTTCGACGGCTCCTCACCCGGCGACTGGACGGTGATCCGCGGCAAGAACCGGTACGCGCAGATCCAGTTCGGCCACCGGATCATGTACGTCGACCTCGCCGACGTGCAGCTGTTGCCGTCCCCGGTGGGCGCGCCCCGCTGAGAACCACGACGGCCCCCGGTCGGTGACCGGGGGCCGTCGTGTCGCGCGAGGTGGATCAGCCGGGTCTGCGGAACCCGGCGATGGGCATTGTGGTGATGCTGGACACCTGCACCGGCTTACCGGCACGTGGCGCGTGCACCATCTGGTTGTTACCCAGATACAGCCCGACATGACTCAGGCCGGAGAAGAAGAAGACCAGGTCGCCGGGGCGGGCATCGCCCCGCGAGATGGCCTTGCCCTCGTTCCACTGGTCACCGGTGTGGTGGGTGAGGTAGATCCCGGCCGCCTTGTAGGCGTACTGGGTCAGCCCCGAGCAGTCGAACGAGTTCGGGCCGGTGGCACCCCAGACGTACGGCTTGCCGACCTTGCCGCAGGCGGTCTTGATCGCGGTGCGGGCCGCCGCGCTGACCACCCCGTTGATGGTCGGGCAGGCCGCGGTCACCACAGTGGTCTTGGGCATCGACGCCTCGAGCTGCTTGATCTCGCCGTCGATCTGCTTCTTCTTCGCCGCCAGCTCGTTCTGCTGCTTGGTCTGAGTGACGATCAGCGCGTCCAGCTTCTGCTTCTCGCCGTCGTACTTGGCCCGCACGGCCAGCACACCCTCGACCTCCTTGCGCTCCTGCGAAGCGAGCCGGTCGAGGATGGTGAGCTGCTCGGTGAGCGTGTCCGGCTTGGCGCTGACCAGCAGCGCGCCGATGTCGTGCGACGGGCCCGAGATGTAGTAACGGGAGGCGAGGTCGCCCACCCGGTTGAGCGCCAGCTCGCTCTGCAACGCCAGCGGCTCGATCTTCTTCTGCAGGTTCGCCGACTTCTGCCGGTTGACCTTCAGCTGCGCCCGGACCTTGTTGTACTGCTCGATGGTGGGCTCCAACTGCTCCCACTTCTTGTCGATCTGAGCCTCGATCTCGTCGACCGTGGGCGCGGCATGTGCCGGCGCGGTCAGCAGACCGGCGCCGACGGCCGCCGCGGCGACCAGGATCAGCACCCGGTGCGCGACGCGACGCAGGCCACCAGAGCGAGCAGACGCATTCAGGTCGTGACGATGAGGGGGCATGGTTGCCACCGGCACCGACTCCTTTGCAACCGACCGCCGGGCGCCTCGCGTGAGGGAAGGGCCGAGGCAGACGACCCACAGCGGTCGGTGCCCCACATTAGGGAAGCTCGGGGCGGTAATCAAGGCGAGCGCCGCAACCATCACTGTCGTGCAACCGCTTGCACACCAAGGGTATTGGTCCATCACCCAACGATTGCGGTCAATACATCGTCGAGAGTGACCACGCCGAGTGGCCGCCGCCCATCGCTGACCAGCACCATGTGCCGCCGTTCGCGACGCATGGCCAGCAGCAGATCGGCCAGCGTACGGTCCGGCGGCACCACCGCCAGCGGCCGGTAGACGTCGGCCGACACCGGGGACCGGCGGCCCTGCCCGGCATACCCGAGCACGTCCTTGACGTGCACAAAACCGAGCACCCGACGGGTCGACCGCTGCACCACCGGGAACCGGGACCGGCCGGTCCGGGTCGCCAGCACCTCCAGTGACGCCGGCGAGACGTCCTCGGCCACCGTCACCACCGTCGACCACGGTTGCAGCGCGTCCGCCGCCGTCCGGGCATGCAGGGCCAGCGCTCCGGTGATCCGCGCGTGCTGCTCCGCGTCGAGCAGCCCTTCGGTCCGCGCCTGGGACACCAACCCGGCCAACTCCTCGGCGGTGAACACCGTCTTCACCGCCTCCGACGCCTCAATCCGCCAGAAGGCGAGCACCCGCCGGGCCGCCCATTTCATCGCGAGCAACAACGGTTTGGTGGCCACACAGAATGCCAGCATCGCCGGGCCGAGCCAGAGCGCGGAGACCTCCGGACCGGCAAGCGTGATGTTCTTCGGCACCATTTCACCGACGACCGTGTGCAAAAAAACCACCACGCCCAGTGCCAGCACGAAGGCCACCGGGTGCACCGCCCGCTCCGGCAGGCCGGCCGCGTGGAACGGCGGCTCCAGCAGGTGAGCCAGCGCCGGTTCGGCGATCGCGCCGAGACCCAACGAGCAGACCGTGATGCCGAGCTGCGCGCCAGCGATCATCAGGGGGATCTGGTTCATCGCCGACAACGCCCAGCGGGCGCGTTTCGACCCGGCGGCCAGCGGCTCGATCACCGTCCGACGGGACGCGATGAGCGCGAACTCGCTGCCCACGAAGAACCCGTTGCCGAGCAGCAACAGCACCGTCACCAGCAGCTCAGTCATCGTCGTCCGGATCCGCCGGGCGCAACACCCGGACCTGCTCGATCCGGTGCCGCTCCACCTCGACCACCGTGAACTCCCAGCCGTCCGTCTCGACCGTCTCACCGGCCAGCGGGATGTGCCCGAGCTGAGCCATCAGGAACCCGGCCAACGTCTCGTACGGCCCCTCGGGCAGCCGGAAACCGGTCTGCTCGGCCACCTCGTCGGAACGGAGCACACCGTCGACGAGCACCGTCCGTTCACCGCCCGGCACTGTCAGCTCGGCCGACCCGTTGTCGTCCACGCTCGCCGGGTCGAACTCGTCGGCGATCTCTCCGACCAACTCCTCGACGAGGTCCTCGACGGTCACCACGCCGTCCGTGCCGCCGTACTCGTCGACCACGATGGCCAGGTCGGCCCCGGCCGCCTTCAGGGCGGCCAGGACACCGTCCAGGTTCAGGCTCTCCGGCACGTACACCGGCTCGCGGGCCACCGAGCCGACCCGGGTCGACGCGCGGTCGGCCAGCGGCACGCCCAACGCGTCGGGCACGCCGGCCACACCGGTCACCAGGTCCAGGGTCTCCTCGTACACGGGGAACCGGGTCCGCCCGGTCCGCCGCGACTCCTCCAGCAGTTCCGCCACAGTGGCCGTGGAGCGCAGCGCGACCACGTCCACCCGGGGGGTCATCGCCTCCGCGGCCCGCTTGTCACCGAAGCGGATGGTGCGACGCAGCAGCATCGCGGTGTCCGTGGGCAGCGCGCCGGCCCGCGCCGAGATGCCCGCCAGCAGGCCCAACTCCTCCGGTGAACGGGCGCTTGCCAGCTCCTCCTGCGGCTCCACGCCGAGCGCGCGGACCAGTCGGTTCGCCGAGCCGTTCAACCCCCGGATCACCCAACCGAACGTCCGGGAGAAGGTGTGCATCGGGCCGGCCGTGGCCAGCGCCGCCGGCATGGGCCGGGCCAGCGCCGCGTTCTTCGGCACCAACTCGCCGAAGAGCATGGAGATCAGCGTGGCCAGGGCCAACGCGATGAACGGGGTGAGCCGCTCGGTGCTGTGACCGGCGACCGGACGCAGCAACGGAGTGAAGATCCGGGCCAGGGCCGGCTCGGCCAGGTAGCCGGTCAGCAGCGCGGTGATGGTGATGCCGAGCTGCGCCCCGGAGAGCTGGAAGGAGAGTTCGCGCAACGCTGTGCGTACCGTCAGGGCGGCCTGGTCGCCCGCGGCGGCCCGCCTGTCGATCTCCGCCCGGTCGACTGTGACCAGGGCGAACTCGGCCGCGACGAAGAACGCGTTGCCCGCGGTCAGGGCTACGAAGCCGACCAGGGGCAACAGCGTCATCAAGAGCAGGCCGTCGATGTCGCCTCACCTCGGCGAGATTCTTGCACGACGGCGGCGGCCCTCAGGGGCCGCCGCCGTCGATGAACAAATCCCGGGGGTACGCGTCTCAGCCGCCGATCGGCGCGGTCTCCTTGCCGCCCTGCGGCTGCTCGGGCTTGACCGAGCGGAGCAGGACGGTTGCCACGTCGATCACCTCGACCTGTTCGCCGGCGCCCTTGCCGTTGACCCCGTCGCTGAGCATCGTCGAGCAGAAGGGGCAACCGACGGCGACCGTCTTCGCCCCGGTGGCCATGGCCTCCTCGACCCGGTCCACGTTGATCCGCTTGCCGATCTTCTCCTCCATCCACATCCGGGCGCCACCGGCGCCGCAGCAGAAGGAGCGCTCGCTGTTACGCGGCATCTCGGTCAGGTCGCCCGCGATGGCGTCGCCGAGGACCTCTCGGGGGGCCGCGAAGACGCGGTTGTGCCGACCCAGGTAGCAGGGGTCGTGGTAGGTGACGCCGCCGTCGACGGGCTGCACCGGGGTGAGCTTGCCGGTGGCGACCAGGTGAGCGAGCAGTTGGGTGTGGTGGACAACCTCGAACTCCCCGCCGAGCTGTCCGTACTCGTTGCCCAGTGTGTTGAAGCAGTGCGGGCAGGTCGCGACGATCTTGCGCTTCGCCTTCTCGCGGCCCTCGAACGCCTCGTTCAGCGTCTCCACGTTCTGCTGGGCGAGCATCTGGAAGACGAACTCGTTGCCGATCCGTCGCGCCGGGTCGCCGGAGCAGGTCTCGCCCTCGCCCAGGATCGCGAACTTCACGCCCGCCTCGTTGAGCAGCGTGGCCACCGCGCGGGTGGTCTTCTTGGCCCGGTCCTCGAACGCGCCGGCGCAGCCGACCCAGAACAGGTACTCGAAGTCGTCCACCTCGCCGACCCGGGGCACCTCGAAGTCCAGGCCCTTGGTCCAGTCCTCGCGGGTGTTCTGCGGGGCACCCCACGGGTTGCCCTTGTTCTCCAGGTTGCGCAGCATCACCCCGGCCTCGGAGGGGAAGCTCGACTCGATGAGCACCTGGTAGCGGCGCATGTCGACAATGTGGTCGACGTGTTCGATGTCGACGGGGCACTGCTCGACGCAGGCACCGCAGGTGGTGCAGGACCAGAGCACGTCCGGGTCGATGACACCGCCCTCCTCGGCGGTGCCGATCAGCGGCTTGTCGGCCTCGGCGAGGGCCAGCACGTCCAGGTGGGCGAGTTGGGCCTGGGTGGCCTTCTCCTCGCCGGTCAGGTCCTTGCCGCCGCCGGCCAGCAGGTAGGGCGCCTTGGCGTACGCGTGGTCGCGCAGACTCAGGATCAGCAGCTTGGGCGACAGGGGCTTGCCGGTGTTCCAGGCCGGGCACTGCGACTGGCAGCGACCGCACTCGGTGCAGGTGCTGAAGTCCAGGAGGCCCTTCCAGCTGAACTGCTCGACGTGGGCGACGCCGAACTGGTCCTTCTCCGGGTCGGCCTCCTCGAAGTCGAGCGGCTTGCCCTGGCTCGTCATCGGGCGCAGCGCGCCGAGACCGGAGCCGGCCGGCCTGGCCGGCTCCCGCTTGAAGAAGATGTTGGGGAACGCCAGGAAGCGGTGCCAGGCGACGCCCATCGTGACGTTCAGGGAGATGACGATCAGCCAGGTCATCGAAATAATGATCTTGATGGCCGCGGCGACGCTGACGCCGTCCGCCCAGTCGGGTAGCACCGCACCGACCGCGTGACTGACCGGGGTGGCCCAGAACGGGAACTCGAAGTGGTCGGTGGCGACCTTGAAGCCCCGGATCACGAAGCCGAAGATCAGGACCAGCAGCACGATCCACTCGACGAAGTAGCCCTGCCACATTGTCGAGCCGGTGAACCGGGACCGCCCACCCGGGCGGGTCGGCCGGTTGCGCAGCCGGATCGCCATCAGCACCAGGATGCCGACCAGACCCAGCACTCCGATGATCTCGGTGACCAGACCGAAGATCGTCCAGTGCCCGATGATCGGCAGACCGCCGTCGGTGGTGACCACCTCGAAGTACGCCTCGAGCACCAGCAGCGACAGCACGACAAAACCGACCATCACGAACCAGTGCGCGGCGCCCACCACGCCCCACTTGAGCATCCGGGTATGGCCGGCCGTCTCCACCAGCATCGTCCTGGCGCGGGCGACAGTGTCGGAGAACCGCTCCGGCGCGGGTTGCCCGAGCCGGATGACTGCCACCATCTTCAGGACCGCACGCACCGCAAGCCACACCGCCACGGCGGTGATGGCGGCTGCGAGGATCGTGGTGACGATCTGGACGCTGCCCATCGAGTTGGCCTCCCCGGTCTGCTGCCTGATGACCTCGCTCTGCTCGGTCATGCAGTGCAGCCTACGCGAAGGTTACCCAGCGGTAACGTGAGTCATCTCGCAGTAGGCCGCGCTGCCTGCGCACACCATAGGGGGCCCCACCCGATCCTGCTGGGCAGGGGCTCGACGGGGTGACGTGGGACCGCCGACGCGGCGGTCCGTTCGGATCAGCGCCAGCGAGAGAGCAACGCCAGCGAAGCGACCATCGCACCGAAGCCGACGGCGAGGTTCCAGTAACCCCACGCCATGACCGGGTACTCCTGCTCGGACAGGTAGTAGAGCACCAGCCAGCCGATCCCGACGACGATCAAGGCGACCGCGGTGATCGGCAACCACACCGGGCTAGGCTTGCGCGACGACGCCGTCGTCGTCGGACGAACGTCCGTCGGCGGGGTGTACACCTTCTTCTTACGGACCTGAGACTTGGGCACGGCGCTCTCCAGAGGGGTGACGACCTCGTCCGGCCTGACAACCGGGCGCGGGGGCGACGGTCCATGGCCAATAATGTTCGAGAGCTAGCGTAGTCCCGATTGGCCGCCTGGACCACGAATGGGGTCAGGCCGGTGCACGGAGTGACCGAAAGAGGCGGGACTGTTCGCATCACCGGCCCAGCCGGCACGGACCGATCCCCGACACGCGGAAGGAACGCTCGGTGGAGTACACATCCGGCGCAACCTCCTGGCAGAAGGTCCTCCGACGGGCCGCCGCCGGGCTGCTGCCCCGGCGACCGCGCCAACGCCGTCCGGGCTGGTCGATCGGGGTGCCACTGATCGCCGCGGCGGCCGGGTTGCTCTTCACCACCACCGCGACCACCGCAGGCGGCACCGCTCTCCGGGAGGACCGGCGACCCCAGCTCAACCAGCTCATCGAGGACCGCCGCGAACAGGTCGCCGCCAGCGAGCGCCGCGCCGCCACACTGCGTGGCGAGGTCGAACAACGGACCAACACGCTGGCCGGCTCGGACGCGCCGATCAAGGCTCAGCAGAATCGCGCCCAGGGCAGCCTCCAGAACGCCGGGTTCACCGCCCTCAGCGGGCCCGGGGTCACCGTCGAGCTGAACGACGCGCCCCAGCTCGACCAGACGCAGTCGGACGCCAGCAACGACGACCTGGTGGTGCATCAGGGGGACGTGCAGGCGGTGGTCAACGCGCTCTGGGCCGGCGGAGCGGAGGCCATGTCAATCATGAATGTCCGCGTGCTCACCACCAGCGCGGTACGCTGCGTCGGTAACACCCTGCTACTGCACGGCCGGGTGTACTCCCCACCGTTCAAGATCGTAGCGATCGGCGATCCCGCTGCCCTCCAGCAGGCCCTCGCCAGCTCCCAGGGAGTCCGGTTGTTCAAGGACGCGGTCGACGACTACCAGCTTGGCTACAACGAGACAGCCTCCACGGTGCGAGTTCCCGCATTTGAGGACTCCACCACCCTGCGCTCGGCTACGGTGCCCAAGTGAGCGGGCCGGACGAGCAACGCGACGGGCGACACCGGGACCAGACCGACGAGCCGACCGCCTTTCTGCCCAAGTTCGACAGGCCCGAGCCGGCACCGGGCCGACCGACCCCGGCCAGCAACTGGCCCGAGCCGGTGCTGCAACCGCCACGAGCCGAGCAGCAACCGCCAACCCAGCAGCCGCCGCGAGCCCAGCAGCAGCCGCCGAGCGCGACCCGACCCGAGCCGAACGGGACCCCGGGCCGCCCAGGTGCCGAAGCGCCGCCGCCCTGGCCGGGCAGCGCAGCCGCCCGGCCGGGCTCACACGGCGGTCCTGCGGTTCCCCCCGCGACCACCCCCGACCGACCACCCGCCGGCAACCAGGGCCCGGTTCGACCCGCTGCCCCCGGCAACGCCCCGACCCGACCCCCCGCACCCAGCGCCTCGTCCACCCGACCGACCGCGCCGGGTGCCGCACCGACCCGACCGCCGACCACCGGCAACCCGCCAGGTGCCGCACCGACCCGCCCGGCCACGCCCGGCGGGATGCCGATGCCGCCCCGGCCGGCGGCCTCCGGCACACCGAGCCGGCCTGTCTCCTCCGGGCCCTCGACGCCGCCGCTGGCCGACTCGCCGACCGCGTACATTCCGCAGGTCACCGCTCGGCCCGGCCGACCCACCGGCTCCCCGGCCGCACCGGTCTCCCCGGCCGCCCCCGACCGCGTCGCAGCGGCCGGACCGGAAGGCTTCCCGCCGACCGGGCCGAATCGGGTCCCGCCGACCGGGCCGAGCCGGGTCCCGCCGAGCGCTGGCGGGGATCGCGGCGACGATCCGGCCGCCACCGCGTTGATTCCGGCCGTGCCCGCCACTCCTGCCAGCAGGCCGCCGACCATGGACTCGACCGCGTTGATGGGTGCCGTCCCCCGCACCGCCGTCCCGGATGAACCGGCCGGCGCCAACTCCGCCGAACCTCCCCAACCCCGACGCGGCGAGCGGGTGGTGCAACTCCGGCCGCACCAGACCGGCGAGGGCTACAAGAGCGTCTACTCCGAGCTGACCCGTCCATCGTTCGGCTCGCGACTGCGCACCGGGGTCCGCGTCACCGGCGAAATCCTGATCACCTTCGGCCTGGTGGTCCTGCTCTTCGCCGGCTACGAGGTCTGGGGCAAGTCGGCGATCGTCGACGCCCACCAGAACGACCTCAACAACGAGTTGGCACAGGCCTGGGCTCCCACCGACGACCCGACTGTCGCCCCGTCGGTGGGCCCGAGCGTCAAACCCTCCCCACCGGTACGCGGAAAGCCTCTCGCGGGCCTCTACATCCCCAAGCTCGACAAGAACTGGGTAGTCGTCGAGGGCGTCACCCAGCAGGACATCCGCTTCGCCCCCGGCCACTACCCGACCAGTGCGCTCCCCGGCCAGGTGGGCAACTTCTCCGTCGCCGGCCACCGCAACCGGGCCACCTTCTGGCGGCTCGACGAGCTGAATGAGGGCGACCCGATCGTGGTCGAGAGCAAGACCGACTGGTACGTCTACCGGGTGTCGCAGTCCCGGATCGTCCGGCCGACCCAGGTCGAGGTGGTGGCGCCGGTGCCCGGCGAGCCGAACAAGAAGGCAACCAAGCGGATGCTCACCCTCACCACGTGCAACCCGAAGTTCGACAACTACCAGCGCCTGATCATCCACGCCGAACTGGACCGCACCCAACCCAAGTCCGCGGGCCGCCCGGCGGAGCTGGGAGGCTGATCCGGTGTACGCGTTCATCTGGCGCAAGCTGCCGTTCGGCGTGGTCGGAAAGCTGACCGGCTCGGTGCTCCTGGTGGCCGCCACGGTGGCCCTGCTGTGGTACGTCGCCTTCCCCTGGGCCGAGCCTCTGCTGCCCTTCGACGACGTGCAGGTCGAGTCCGGCGTACCCGCCGAGACGGGTGGCGGCGGCGACCCGGTGACCGGGGAGACCCCGGCCGGCGACGATCACGAACTGCCGTACGACACCGACCAGAACAACCCCGCGCCCCCCTCCCCGAGCAGGTGACCATGCGCGTCCTGGTGATCGACAACTACGACTCCTTCGTCTTCAACCTGGTGCAGTATCTGGGCCAGCTCGGCGTGGACTGCGAGGTCCGTCGCAACGACGAGATCGACGTCGCCGAGGTGGGCACTGTTGGCGCGGACGGCATCCTGCTGTCGCCCGGTCCGGGCAGCCCGGATCGGGCCGGCATCTGCCTGGACGTCATCCGGGAGTACGCGGGCCAGCTGCCGATCTTCGGCGTCTGCCTCGGTCACCAGGCGATCGGCGAGGCCTTCGGGGCGACAGTGACGCGCGCCCCCGAGCTGCTGCACGGCAAGACCTCCGAGGTACGACACCACTCGGTCGGCGTACTCGCCGGTCTGCCCGACCCGTTCACCGCCACCCGGTACCACTCGCTCGCCGTGCTGCCCGAGACGCTCCCCGACGAGCTGGAGGTCACCGGCTGGACCGGCTCCGGGGTGGTGATGGCGATGCGGCACCGGACGCTGCCCATCGAGGGTGTCCAGTTCCACCCGGAGTCGGTGCTCACCGAGGGCGGTCACCTGATGCTGGCCAACTGGCTGGCCAGTTGCGGTCACCCCGAGGCGTTGGAGCGGGCACCCGCGCTGGCCGCCGAGGTGGACGCCCGTCGTCGGGCGGCCTTCGCCACCACCTGAGGGGGCCGGACCGTCAAGGCTCAGGCACCCTGACGTCGGGAGCCGGTGCCGGTCGGGTCAGCCACGCAGCGCGTCCTGGACAGCGGAATTCGCAGGCGAACGCACCGCTGGCGGTCGGTCGCGCACCGCATCCCACGCCGCTTTGCCACTGGCGAAGTAGTCCCGAGCCGACTTCTCGGCGAGCAGGGCAGCGCCGCAACCATCGCAGTGGGCGGTCACCCCGTCGACGTCGAGGCCGAGTTGCCGGCACAGCGTCACCGCCCGGGACAGGTGGTACGACTGGGTGACGATCAGGGCCCGCTCGACGCCGTACACCTCGCGTGCTCTCGCGCAGCTGTCGTAGGTGTCCAGGCCGAACGGGTCGGCCACCACCCGACGCCTGTCGACGCCGCGCTCGGCGAGGTAGTTCGCCATCACCGCCGGTTCGTCGCCTGACGCCCCGCCGCCGTCGCCCGACACGAGGACGACAGTGGCCCGCCCGCTGGTCACCAGCTCGGCGGCGGTGTCCAGGCGGCCGGCGAGACGATCCCCCGGCCGCTGCCGATCGGGTGCCACTTCGGTGCCGAGGACGATCACCACGTCGGCGGCCGGCGCGTCGGCGACGGCGTGCACGTGGCCGCGTGCGGCGAGCGTCGTCCACAGCCACGGGGAACTGGCGATCACCAGCACGATGAGGCCCGCGACGGCCAGCCGGCGAAGGCGTCGGGGCCACCGCCGTACGGCGCCGTCCGGGGACGCCGCCGCCTCGGTCATGCCGATGCCCTAGTCCTGGGGCCGGCCTGGCGAGGGCGGGAACGGCAGACCGATGCCGCCCGCTCCGCCGGGAGTGGTCGGCGTGCCCGTCGGAGTCCCCGTCGGAGTCCCCGTCGGAGTCCCCGTCGGGTCGGTCTCCGGTTCCGGTTGGCTCACCTTGATGGTCACTCTCGTGCCGGTGGGCTTCTTCTCCTTGCCGTTCGGGCTCTGGTCGGTGACCTTCCCCGCCTGGTCGGCGGGAACCTCCGGCCCGTTCTGCACGACGACAGTGAAGCCGTCGTTCCGGAGGACGCGGGTGGCCTCCTCCTGGCTCAACCCGACGACGTCCGGCACCTCGCGGACGTTGCCCTTCGAGACAGTGAGCGTGACCTTCGTGCCCTCGGGAACGCTCTCGCCCTCGGGCGGGTCGACGCTGAGAACCTCGTCCTCGCTCGCCTCGTCGTTCACCGTCTTGACCTCGTACTTGAGCTTCGCCTCGGTGAGCCGGGCGATGGCGCTCTCCCGCTTGCTGCCCTTGAGCCCGGCGGGAACGCGCACCTCGGGCTTCCCACCACAGATCTGAATGGTGACAGTGCCGTTCTGCTTCACCTGGGTGGTCGGCAGCGGGTTCTGCTGAACGACAGTGCCCTCGGTGCAGTCACTTGCCAGCACCGGGTCACCCACCTGTGCGGACAGACCGGCTTTCTGGATCTCGGCGATCGCCACGTCCCGGGTCTTGCCGGTGAGGGTGGGCACCGACTTCAGGTCGTTGTCCTTCTGCTGGCTCCAGAGCAGTGCGGCGACCAGGGCGATCACCGCCAGTACGCCGACCGCGCTGAACATCGCTATCAGCCAGGAGGACGCCTTGCGCTGGCGGGGGTCGCCCACCCGGGCCGGGATCTGCCCGGTCTGCGGCCCACGGCCGGAAGGCGGATAGCCGCCCCCACCGCCGGCCGGGGCCATCGCCACCGTCTCCGCCTCACGCAGCACAGGGGTGGCCAGCACGGGCCGGCCGGCGGCGGCGCGGAGCAGGTCGGCCCGCATCTCGCCAGCGCTCTGATAGCGGTTGAGCGGGTTCTTCGACAGTGCCTTGAGCACTATCGCGTCGACGGCCGGGGTGACGTCCGGGTTGATGTCGCTCGGCGTCGGCGGCGTTTCCCGTACGTGCTGGTACGCGACGCTGACCGGGCTGTCCCCGACGAACGGCGGGTGCCCGCAGACCAGCTCGAAGAGCACGCAGCCGGCCGCGTACACGTCGGAGCGGGCGTCGACGGCCTCGCCGCGTGCCTGCTCCGGTGAAAGATACTGGGCCGTGCCGATGACCGCGCTGGTCTGGGTCATCGTGGTCGCGCCGCTGGCCAGCGCCCGAGCGATGCCGAAGTCCATCACCTTGACCTGGCCGGTCTGGGTGAGCATCACGTTGCCGGGCTTGATGTCCCGGTGGATGATCCCGTGCCGGTGGCTGAACTCCAGTGCGGCGCACATGTCGGCGCAGATCTCCAGCGCACGGCGCGGTTGCAGGCGCCCCTCGGCGCCGAGGACCTCCTTCAAGGTCCGCCCGTTGACGAACTCCATGACGATGAACGGCAGCGTCTCACCGGTCGGCGCGGTCTCCTCGCCGGTGTCGTAGACCGCCACGATGGCTGGGTGGTTGAGCGAGGCGGCGTTCTGCGCCTCCCGGCGGAACCGCATCTGGAACGTCGCGTCCCGGGCGAGGTCGGTGCGGAGCATCTTGATCGCGACGTCCCGACCGAGCCGGAGATCGCGACCACGGTGCACCTCGGCCATGCCGCCATAGCCGAGCAGCTCGCCGACCTGGTACCTGCCACCGAGCAGGCGGGCCTGCGCTGTCATCGCGTCTGTCGTCCTTCGCTCGTCGTCGCCCCGCCGTCGCCCGGCTGGAGTCGTACCTCCCGACGGTACGACGTCCGGGTCGGATCGTCGCGCCCGTCGAGTCGTAGCGCGCCGGACGTCACGGTGCGCGGCGCCAGCCCGGCGGATACACCGGCCTGCGACTGCTTCCGCAGGTTGTAGGAAATCACGCCAGAGCAGAGCAGGACCAGCACGGCCAGCAGGATGGCGAGGAGCACCCTTCCAGGCCGGGACCGCTGGGGCTGCGGTGACGGTGTCGCCGGGCCGGCCTGCCGGACGTACGCCGGCGGGTGTTCCTGCCGGGGTGGCCCGGACGGCACCGCTGCCGCACCGCGCGGGTAGCCGTTCGGTGCGCCCTGCGGTCGGGCCGGCTGAACGGCCGGCGCGACGGCGGTGGGGCGTGGCTGTTGGGCGGGTGCGATCGCTGTCGGCCTCGCTCCGGCCACCGGTGGGCGGGCAGTCGGCGGACGCATCTGGTGTGCCTGCGGCACCTGGGCCCGACCGGGCGCGGCGGGTGAGGCGGGCGCCGCGGAGACCGGCCCGGAGTTGCTGGCGGCCCGGGCCTGCTGGGAGAGCGCGGCCTTGAGCTGACGGGCGACCCCGGCGAGTGCGGCGGCGCTCGGCCAGCGGGCGGCCGGATCCTTCGCCAACGCCCGTTCGACAAGGGCGCGCACCTGCGGGGGGATGTCGGCGGGCAGTGGCCGTGGCGTCTCCCGGACGTGCCGCATCGCGATGTCGAGGGGGTTGTCGCCCTCGAACGGCCGCCGACCGGCCAGGCACTGGTAGGCGACCACGCCGAGGGCGTACACGTCGGACGCCGGGGTGGCCACGCCGCCGGTGGCCTGCTCCGGCGAGATGTACGAGGCGGTGCCGAGCACCGAACCGGCGGCGGTGAGCTGGCCGACCATGTCGGAGCGGGCGATGCCGAAGTCGGTCAGCACCAGCGTGCCGTTCGGCCGGACCAGCAGGTTGCCCGGCTTCACGTCGCGGTGCACGATGCCCTTCTCGTGGGCGGCGTGCAGCGCGTCGGCGGCCTGCGCGACGAGAGCCATCGTCCGCGCCGGGGTGAGCCGGCCGACCCGGCTCAAGGTGGACGACAGGGCGTCACCCTCGACGTACTCCATGACCAGGAAGGCGATCTGCTGGTCGTTGCCGAAGTCGTAGACGTCCACCACGCCGGGGTGGTTGATGGTGGCCATGGTGCGGGCCTCGCCGCGGAACCGCTCGCCGAAGTCGGGATCGTCGAGCAGGGCGGGGAGCAGGCTCTTGACCGCTACCGTCCGGCCGAGCACCTGGTCGGTGCCGCGCCAGACGTCGCCCATGCCGCCGCTGGCGATCCGCTCGTCGAGACGGTAGCGGTTGCCGAGCTGCACACCGGGGCTGAGCATGTCAGCGACCCCCTGGGTCGGCGATGGCGGCCCGCATGATCTGCCCCGCGATGCGGGCGGCCTCGCCGCTGCCACCGGGGCCAGCCTGCTCCAGCATCACGCAGACCGCGGAGACCGGGTTGCCGTTCTTGTCCAGGGCGAAGCCGATGAACCAGCCGTGGTCGGGCCGGTCCGGGGCGGACTGGGCGGTGCCTGTCTTGCCACCGACCGTGTAGCCGTTGATCGCGGCTTTCCGCCCGGTGCCGTTCTGGACCACGCTGACCATCATCTCGCGCAGGTCGGCGGCGACCTGCGGCTCGACGGGCTGGCGCAGCTCCCGCGCCTTCGCCGTGTAGTAGCTGGTGGTCCGGTCCGGAGCGAGCAGCTGCCGGACCAGGTACGGCCGCATCTGGCTGCCGTTGTTGGCGATCGAGCCGGCGATCATGGCGCCTTCGAGGGGCGTCATCCGAACGTTGTTCTGCCCGATCGAGGACTGGGCCAGCGCGGCCGGGTCGGTGCTGCCGTCCTGGTTCTGCATGGTCCCGGTCCGACTGGCCGCCGTGGGCAGGCCGCCCTCGCCGAGCTGGCCGACGGTCAGGTCCTCCTGCTCGAAGCCGAACTGCCGGGCCTTCTCCTTGACAGTCTCCGCGCCGAGCCGCACGCCGAGCTGGGCGAAGCCGGTGTTGCACGACTTGGTGACCGCCTCCAGCAGGGTGACCTGCCGGGTCGGGCAGATCGACGGATCGGCGTTGCGGATCGGGGTACCCGAGGTGGGCGCGGTGTAGCTGGGACCGGCCGGGATCTGGGTGGTCTTGGTGACGCCGTTCTCCAGTGCCGCCGCGGCAACCACGATCTTGAAGGTGGAGCCCGGCGGCAGCGTCTCGGAGAGCGCCCGGTTCTTCAGCGGACCTTCCGGGTCCTTCTCCAGCTTGTTGTACGCCGCCGCCGCCTCGTTGGTGTCGTGGCTGGCCAGCGGATTCGGATCGAAGCTCGGCATGGAGACCAGCGCCTGGATGGCACCGGTACGCGGGTCGACGGCGATCGCCGCGCCCCGCTTCGCGCCCACCTCGTTGTTGCGCAGCTGGTCGTACGCCACGTCCTGGGCCCGCTTGGAGAGCGTGAGCAGCACGTTGCCGCCACCGGTGTCGTCGCCGGTGAACATGTCCTTCAACCGGTCGCCGATCAGCTGGTCGCTGGTGCCGGCCAGGAAGTCGTTCTCCACCTGCTCGATGCCCTGGTCGGCCAGGTTGACCGGCTTGTAGCCGAGCACATGGGCGTACTTGGCGCCGCTGGGATAGGTGCGCAGGAACTTCAGGTTGCCGGTGGTCTCCTTGCTCGTGGCCACCGCCGTGCCGCCGGCCTCGATGTTGCCGCGCTTACGGTCGTACTCGGCGACCTGGACCCGACCGTTGTAGTCGCTGGTCCGGTATTCATCCGCCTTGTATGCCTGGATCCAGTTGAGGTTGGCGAAGAGCAGACCGAACAGGACCATGACGACGACGCCAACGCGGCGCAGGGGTGCGTTCACGGCTTGATCACCTCCGTGGGAGCACCGTGCAGCTGCTCGGGCGGGCCACCGCTGGGACGGGCCGCCTTGCCGCCGCCTCCTCCGGTCACCGGTCGGCGGGCGCCGTCGGAGACCCGCAGCAGCACCGCGATGAGCAGCCAGTTGGCCATCAACGACGACCCGCCGGCGGACAGGAACGGGGTGGTCTGACCGGTCAGCGGGATGAGCTTGCTGATCCCGCCGACGATCACGAAGACCTGGAGACCGAGGGTGAACGCGAGACCGCCGGCGAGCAGCTTGCCGAACGAGTCCCGTACCGCGAGCGCGGCGCGCAGCCCGCGCTCCACGATGAGCAGGTAGACGACGAGCAGCGCGGAGAGGCCGAAGAGGCCGATCTCCTCACCGATGCCGGCGAAGATGAAGTCGTTCTGCACCTCGGGCAGGATCTCCGGCTGACCGCCGCCCGGCCCGGCGCCAAAGAGGCCGCCCGTGCCCAGGGCCAGCAGGCCCTGCACGAGCTGGTAGCCCTTGTTGGTCGGGTCGGCGAACGGGTCGAGCCAGATTTCCGCCCGCACGTAGAAGTTGGCGAACGGTCCGCCGACAGTCGAGCCGAGGACGTAGGCGAGGTACGCGCCGCCGAAGAAGAGGACCAGGCCGATCAGCAGCCAGCTGACCCGTTCGGTGGCGATGTAGAGCGTCACCACGAACATGCCGAAGTAGAGCAGCGAGGTGCCCAGGTCCTTCTCGAAGACGAGGACCAGCAGGCTGATCAGCCAGACGCCGACCACCGGGCCGAGGTCACGCCCGCGCGGGAAGTCGATGCCGAGGAACCGCCGGCTCGCCAGCGAGAGCACCTCGCGCTTGCGGACCAGGTAGTAGGCGAAGAAGACAAGCAGCGCCAGCTTGGCGAACTCACCCGGCTGGATGGAGAACAGGCCGACATCGATCCACAGCCTGGCGCCGTTCTTCTCGGAGATGCTCGCCGGCAGCACCGCCGGGAGCATCACCAGCACGATGCCGGCCAACCCCAGGGTGTACGCGTACCGGGAGACCGAACGGTGATCGCGCATGATGGCGAGCAGAGCGGCGGCAAGAATCACCGAGAGGAGCGTCCAGGCCAACTGGCGCCCGCCCTGCCCCGCGAAGGTCGCCAGGCTCTCCCGCTCGGCCACCGGGGCGTCGCCCAGGTCGATCCGGCGCAGGAAGCCCACCCCGAGCCCGTTGAGCAGGGCCACCGCCGGCAGCAGAGCCGGGTCGGCGAACGGGGCGAGGAACCGGATGACCAGGTGCAGGCCGAGGAAGACCGCGCCGAGCGCGGCGGCCGGCATCCAGAAGTCCGAGGTGACCGTGTCCAGCAGGTTCGCCTCGACTGTCGCCCCGTACGCGGCCACCAGCGCCATCGCGAGCAACAGCAGGTACAGCTCGGCGTTGCGGCGCGACCGCGCCAGGCGTACGCCGGATTGCTCGCCCGCGGTGGCGGGCGAGGGTGCCGGTGTGGCCGCTACGGTCACGGGTGGAGTCCTCAGGATCTCAGCCGACGCTCACTCAGGAGACCGGCAGCCGGCCGGGTCGAGCGCCGGCGTGGCCGAGTCGGAGGGCGTGACGTCGGGTGTGGTGGTCGCGCCAGCCCCGCCGAGTGCGGTGGTGGCACCGGCGGTCGGGCTTGCGCTGACAACCCCGTTGGGGGTCGGCGACGCGTTGGCGCTCGGGCTGCCGTTCGGGGTCGGCGTCGACCCGACCGGGGTCGGCGTCGGCGTCGGCGTGTTGACCCCGGCGGCGGTCGGGTCGAGCGGGCAGAGCGGCTTCAGGTTGGGGTTGCTCGGCGTGTCGCTGGTCAGCTCGGCGAGCTGACGCTCGGCGTCCGGCTCACTCTTGGCCCGGATGCCGACCTTGACGGTGTCCTGCGCGGCGACAGTGAGGTCGTCCAGGCGGGTGCCGCTGCGGCGGTGCACGCTGGACAGATCCATCCCGGCGATCTGACCCTGGACCCCGCGGAAGACGGCAACCTGGCCCTCTTCGGTGGCTCCCACGTAGTACTGCCGCTGGGTGTACGTCCAACCACCGAACGCCGCACCGCCGACGATCACCAGCAGGGCCAGCGCCATGGCGGCGGTCCGGACCGGGCGTCGCTTCGGCCGGTCGGCGTCATCGTCGGAGGCCGCAGGTTCCTCGGGGGCGGCCGGACGCGGCGCGGAGAGCGCCGAGGCTCGGGCCGCCGGAGTCGAGTCGTCGGCGGAGGTCGCCATGCCCCGGTCCCGGGCGGCGGCGCCGCCCACGATCGGGGTCGCCTCGACGATGTCCTGGTCCGTGGCGTCGGCGATGATCACCGTGATGTTGTCCGGCCCACCGCCGCGCAGCGCGAGCTGCACCAGCCGCTCGACGCACTGCTGCGGGTCGGTGTACTCCCGCAGGGTCTCGCCGATGGTTTCGGCGCTGACCACACCGGACAGGCCGTCGCTGCAGATCAGGTACCGGTCGCCGGGCATGACCTGGCGGACCGAGTATTCCGGGTCGATGTCCCGACCGTCGAGGGCACGGGTGAGCAGCGACCGCTGCGGGTGACTGCTCGCCTCCTCGGCGCTGATGCGGCCTTCGTCGACCAGCATCTGGACGTAGGTGTCGTCCTTGGTGATCTGCGCGAACTCGCCATTGCGCAGCAGGTAGGCCCGCGAGTCGCCAATGTGGACCATGCCCAGCTTGCTGCCGGTGAAGAGGGTCGCCGTCAGCGTGGTGCCCATCCCCTCCAGCTGTGGGTTGGCGTCCACCGTGTCGCGGAGTTGTTGGTTGGCGGTGCCCACTGCCGAACGCAACGCATCGACGAGAGCGTCCCCCGGGACGTCCTCGTCGAGCGGCGCCATGGCACCGATGACGATGTTGCTGGCGACGTCACCGGCGGCCATACCGCCCATGCCGTCGGCAACGGCGAGTAACCGCGGCCCGGCGTAGACGGAGTCTTGATTGCCGTCTCGGATCAGACCGCGGTCGCTGTGGGCCGCATAGCGCAGGGTCAGAGTCATGGCCGTAATTCGAGGGAAGTGCGGCCGATCCGGATCGGCACGCCGAGGGGGACGGGGGTTGGTCCGGAGACCTTAGCGCGATCGAGGTACGTGCCGTTAGTCGAGCCAAGGTCCTCGACGTACCACTGCCCCTCACGCGGCACGAGCCGGGCGTGTCGCGCGGAGGCGTAGTCGTCGGTGATGACCAGGGTGGAGTCCTCAGCCCGACCAATGGTGATCTGCGCTTCACCGAGAGTGATTTTGGTGCCGGCCAGCTGACCGGCCGTCACCACCAGCTGGTGCGCCGCTCTGCCCCGCTTCACCTTCGCTGGCTTGGCCGCCTGCCCCGTCGAGGCGCCCACCGCGCGTGGCGCGGCCACCAGACGACCCGACCGGGCGCCCGCGAAGAGGTCCCGGCGGATCACGCCGACCACAGTGAACACGAAGATCCACAGCAGGATCAGGAACCCGAACCGGGCAACGGTGATGACCAGTTCCGGCAAGGCGGGTCAGCCGTCCACGCGGAAGGTCAGCGTCGTCGTCCCGAGCTGGACCATGTCACCGGGGTTGAGCGCGACGGCGGAGACCCGCTGCCCGTTCACCATGGTGCCGTTGGTCGAGCCGAGGTCGGTCAACACGACCTGGCCACCGTCGAAATCCAGCCGGGCGTGTCGCCGGGAGATGCCGACGTCGGGCAGACGCAGGTTGGCCTGGTCGCCGCGACCGATCACCGTCGACCCCATCTGGAGGGGGTAGGTGCGACCGTCGCCGGAGACCAGCCGCACGTTGCGACCGCCACCGTGCCCGGGCGGCGGGCCGTAGCCACCGCCCTGGTCGTACGCGGGGTAGGCGGGCGGGCCGGCGTCGTAGCCGGGCGCCGACACCGGGGCGACCTCGCCGCCGGTGTAGACCTCGGCCGTGACACGGAACATGCCCGTGTCCAGACCCTCGCCTCGCTCGATCTCGACGATCACGTCGCCGTAGACCGTCCACGCCTGCTCGCCGATGAACTCCGCCTGCGACTGGGCCAACTCCTGGGCCAGCGCGGCGGCGTACGGCGCCAGCCGGGTGTGGTCGAACGGCGAGAGATCGATCACGTAGCGGTTGGGCACCAACGTGCGCCCACCGGCCAGGATCGCCTTGTGCGCCTCGGCCTCCCGCTGCATGGCGTTGAGGATCTCCACGGGGTGGACCACCCCTTTGAAGACCTTGGCGAAGGCCCCTTCGACCAGGCCTTCCAGACGCTTCTCGAAGCGTTGCAGCACGCTCACCGGCTCCTCCTCGGGTCCCGAGGACATGATGGTATCCGGCCGGCGCGCGCGCAGCTCACACGCCGCTCGGCCGGCTGGTCTCGACCCGTTCGGAAGGGCCGGGACTGTCGTGCTAATCTTTCGTCCGCCACGAACGGTAATCGCTCGTGGCGAGCGTCAGGGACAGCGTAGTATTCCCGAGGCCCGTTGGAGACGGCGGGGCCGGGCGGCTAGAGTGTTCCGGGTTGTGCCACGGGGATGTGGCGGAATGGCAGACGCGCACGGTTCAGGTCCGTGTGCCCGAAAGGGCGTGGGGGTTCAACTCCCCCCATCCCCACCACCGACGAGGGCTCCGCTTCATGCGGGGCCCTTCCGTCATATCGGGGCGTGCTGGACGTCACGCTATGCTCCGATGGATTCTGCCTCCAATGGACCAGGAGTGGCGTGTGAGTGTCGCGTTGGTGACAGGGTCGGGTGGTCTGATCGGCTCCGAAGCGGTTCGGCATTTCGCCGGCCTCGGTCTGGATGTCGTCGGCATCGACAACGACATGCGCCGGTACTTCTTCGGCGAGGACGGCTCCACCTCGTGGAGCCTGGAACGGCTCGGCCGTGATCTGGGTAACGCGTATACCCACTTCGCGGTGGACATCCGGGACCGGGACGGCCTGGAGCAGGTGTTCAAGAAGTACGGCAAGGACATTGCCGTGGTGATCCACAGCGCCGCCCAGCCGAGCCATGACTGGGCAGCCAAGGAGCCGTACACGGACTTCGACGTGAACGCCGGCGGCACGCTCAACATGCTGGAGAACACCCGCCGGCACGCCATCGACGCGCCGTTCATCCACTGCTCGACCAACAAGGTGTACGGCGACCGGCCCAACAGCCTGCCGCTCATCGAGTTGGAGACCCGGTACGAGCTGCCCGAGGACCACCGCTGGTACCAGGGCATCACCGAAGAGATGTCGATCGACCACTCGCTGCACTCGGTCTTCGGCGCCTCCAAGGTCGCCGCGGACGTGATGGTCCAGGAGTACGGGCGCTACTTCGACATGAAGACCGCCTGCTTCCGGGGCGGCACGCTGACCGGCCCGGCGCACTCGGCGGCCGAGCTGCACGGGTTCCTGGCCTATCTGATGCGCTGCGTCATGGAGGGCCGGACGTACAACCTCTTCGGTTACAAGGGCAAGATGGTCCGGGACGCGATCCACTCGCATGACGTGCTGACCGCGTTCGAGGCGTTCTTCCGGGCCCCGCGATCCGCCGAGGTCTACAACCTCGGTGGCGGCCGGCACTCCAACACCTCGCACATCGAGGCGTTCCGGATCGCTGAGGAGATCACCGGCCGCGAGGCGCGGATCAACTACGTCGAGCAGAACCGCACCGGCGACCACCAGTGGTACGTCAGCAGCATGGCCCGGTTCGAGGCGCAGTATCCGGACTGGAAGATCACTTACGACGTGCCGATGATCCTGCGGGAGATCTACGAGGCCAACGTGGACAAGTGGGTGGCCCAGCCATGAGCGCCCGGACGAAGCGCAACGTGCTCGGCGTCCTCGTCGACGCCACCGACTACGCCACGGCGACCGATGCGGTGGTGACAGCGGCACACGAGCGGCGTCCCCTCGCGCTGACCGCGTTGGCGGTGCACGGTGTGATGACCGGGGTGCTCGACAGTGCGCACAACGCGCGGCTCAACTCCTTCGACGTGGTCACGCCGGACGGGCAGCCGGTGCGGTGGGCGCTGAACCTGCTGCACCACGCCGGGCTCAGCGACAGGGTGTACGGGCCGACCCTGACCCTGCACGTGCTGTCGCGCTTCGCCGACGAAGGGCTGCCGGTCTACCTGTACGGCTCGACCGAGGAGACCCTCGCCCGGTTGATCCCGGCTCTGGAGCGGATGTTCCCGGCGCTGAAGATCGCCGGGGTGGAGCCGTCCAAGTTCCGTGCCGTCCAACCCGGTGAGGACGCCGAGATCGCCGACCGGATCCGGTCCAGTGGCGCCCGGTTGGTGCTGGTCGGGCTCGGCTGCCCGCGCCAGGAGGTCTTCGCGTACGCCATGCGGCCGCTGCTCGACATGCCGCTGATGGCGGTCGGCGCGGCCTTCGACTACCACGCCGGGCTGCTGCGCCAGCCCCCGCCGTGGATGCAGCGCGCCGGTCTTGAGTGGTTCTGGCGTCTCGGTCTGGAGCCGAAGCGGCTCTGGCGTCGCTACGTCATCCTCAACCCGGCCTACCTGAGCCGGCTCGCCGCGCAGAAGATCGGCCTGTGGAAGGCCCGCCCGCCGGCCCCGGCCACCGAGCGGCCGGCCACCTTCTCGGTCTGAGCCCGATCTGTACGACGCGAGGCCCCACCCGGCGTGCCGGGTGGGGCCTCGGTCGTCAGGGACCGGTCAGACGGTCAGGGTCCAGGTGTTGATGTAGCCGGTGTCGGCCGAGTAGGTGTCCCGCACCTGGAGTCGCCAGATGCCGTCGGCGGCCTCACCTGACACGTTGACCGTGTACGTGGCGTTCACGTTGTCGGCGCTGTCCGAGGTGCTGCTGTTCTTCAGCCGGTACGAGCTGCCGTCCGGGGCGAGCAGGTCGATGACCAGATCACCGCGGTAGGTGTGCACGATGTTCACCGCCACTGTGGAGGTCGAGGAGGCGTTACGACCGCAGCCGGAGATGGTGATCGAGCTGGTCACCGCCGAGCCGGCGTCCGGGATCGACACGTCGGTGCCGTTGGTGCCGGTGCAGCCGGTGGGCGGCGGCGGGGTGCTGCCGGTGCCCACGTAGAGCAGCAGGTTCGGCGAGCCCGAGCCGGGGTTGCTCACCACGTTGGGCGTGGCGTTGGCCACCAGTTGGTTGCGGACCTGAGCCGGGGTCCAGCTCGGGTTGGCGCTGGCCACCAGGGCCGCCGCTCCGACCACGTGCGGGGTGGCCATCGAGGTGCCGCTGATCGTGTTGGTGGCGGTGTTGCTGTTGTACCAGGCCGAGGTGATCGACGAGCCGGGGGCGAAGATGTCCAGGCAGGTGCCGACGTTGGAGAACGACGACCGGGCGTCCGAGCTGGTCGTCGAGCCCACGGTGATGGCTTCGGTGGTACGCGCCGGCGAGGTGTTGCAGGCGTTCGCGCCGTTGTCGTTGCCGGCCGCCAGGCCGTACGTGACACCCGAGGCGATCGAGTTGCGGACGGCGTTGTCCAGTGAGCTGTTCGCGCCGCCGCCGAGGCTCATGTTCGCCACCGCCGGCTTGATCGCGTTCGCGGTGACCCAGTCGACGCCGCCGATCACACCGGCGTTGGTGCCACTGCCGGAGCAGTTCAGCACCCGTACGCCGACGAGCTGGACGCCCTTGGCCACCCCGTACGTGGATCCGCCGACAGTGCCGGCCACGTGCGTGCCGTGCCCGTTGCAGTCGTCGGCCGACCCGCCGTCCACGGCGTCGTAGCCGGAGGTGGCCCGGCCGCCGAAGTCGTTGTGGGAGAACCGGATGCCGGTGTCGATGATGTAGGCGTGCACGTTGCTCGCCGTGTTCGGGTAGGTGTAGGAGCTGTCCAACGGCAGGTTGCGCTGGTCGATCCGGTCGAGGCCCCAGGAGGGCGGGTTGGCCTGCGTGCCGGAGATCGAGACGGTGTGGTTCTGCTCGACGTACGCCACAGCCGGGTCGGCCGCGATTCGCGCCGCCGCGCTCGCGTTCACGGTGACCTCGAAGCCGCGCAGCGCCGCGCCGTAGGTGCGGGCCACAGTGCCGCCGTGGCGGCCGGAGAGCCGCTTCGCGGTGTCGCCGACCCGGTCCCGGGCGACCGCGCTGTCCTTGAGTACGACGATGTAGCTGTCCGGCACGGCGGTGGCTCCGCCGGCGGCCCGAACCACACCCACGGGTTCGGCGGCCAGGGCCGGGGTACCGACGGCCAGCACTGTCGCCGCAGCCACCCCGATCAGTACGGACCTTCGTGGAAGACCCATTTCCTACCTCCCTCTGACCGGCGGTGGAACGTGACCACCGGTCCCAACATCAATCGACACTCGCCGATCTAGCTGAGGGTAAGTCAGCCGTCGGGCAGTTGAACATGTCGAAACGGCCATAACCTTCAAGTGATGACCCCCTACGGGCCCGGCGTCCGGGGCGAACGGGGGACGCGCCCGGATTCGCCTCACCGGGATTCGGGAAAGACTCTCGAACATGGAGAGTCAGCTCACCATCCTGCTCCCGGTTGCCGCCGTCTGGCTGGCCGCCGGCGTCGTTGCCGACGGCCTTCCCCGGCTGCGCAACACCCGCATGCTGCGTCGGCGTACCGGATGGTTGCTGGTGCTGGCCCTCAGCGGCGTTGCGCTCACCGCGGCCGTGCTCGGCGGCGGACTGCTCAGCGCCGGCACCGAGCCGGTCGACCGGGCCGCCGCCGGGCTCACACTGGCCGCCGGCCCGGCGCTCGTGGCGACCGTCTGCTCGGTACGACGGATCCGCCGGCTGTGGGCCGGCGCGGGCGCGTTCGCCAGTGCCCCCGCCACCCCCGCGCCACACGGGCTGCGCGCCGCAGCGGCCCACCCGCTCGTCGGGCTGCCACTACAGGTCACCGCCCTGGCCACGGTGCCGGCGTTGATCGCCGCCGCCGGCACCGACCTCGGAGCCGACCCCGGCGTCACCGGGCCGGCGATCACAGTAGGTGCGCTCGCGGTGATCGCCATCGGGGTCCGGCACGCACTGCGGCACAACCGCTTCGCGGAGCGGGCCCAGCCCGCCGTCGCAGGGTCAACGCGGGCGGCTGGCGCTCTGCACGTATAGCAGTTCCAGGATCGACCTGGTCGCCTCGAACCAGCGGTCCAGCCAGTCCTGCGAGGGCACGGTGCCCTTCGGCGGCAATTCCATCAGCAGACCACGCAGCAACGGGTGGTCCGCCAGGGACTCGGGCCGCTCCATCGGCCAGCCCGTCGGCGGGAACGACGGCTCGATCAGCGGGTTCGGGTCCAGTGAGGGCAGCGATAGCGGAGGATCCGTCGTCTCGGAGGCACCCTCCCGCCCGCTCAACTCCTGGTCGGTCGAGACCACCTCGGTCAGAACCGTGTCCCGACGAGCGCCGCGGTACTTGCCACCGAACCGCTCCGGCTTCGCCGGACCGGTGGTGAGGTTGTCTGAACCGATCGTCGTCATCCGTCTCGCCTACTCGCTCGGTTGCGGGTCGGTGCGGCTGGTCGTCGACCAGTGCCGTACCGACCGGTTCAACGAGACGGGGACGCTCTGGCGACGGGAATCCCGACGGAACCTCGCCGGTCACCGCCGCGCCGCGACAGTCGGCCGCGCCAACCGCGGCGACGACAGAGTCCCCGTCCGGCGAACCGGACGGGGACTGTGTTGACCAGTCGGTCAGACCGCGCCGAACACACCACCCCGGGTGCCGGCGACGAAGGAGTGCCAGTCACCCGGTGCGAAGACCAGGGCGGGGCCCGCCTTGTCCTTCGAGTCCCGCACTCCGACCGCCCCCGTCACGTACGCCACCTCCACGCAGTTGTCACAGTTCGGCCCGCTCTTCGAGCTCTTGAACCATGCTGCCTGCGTCAGGTCCACGGGGAACCCTTTGGTCGCCATTTCCACAACGGCTCCTCTGCCAGTTTTGCGATGTGTGCGACGGACTCCTCCGGACGTATGGCCGCAGCGCGGATGTGATCGAAGATGAAGCTGTACTTCTGTAGTTCGTCGCTCTTCTCGAGGAAGAGCCCACCCGTGGCGTTCTCCGCGTACACAACATCCGGATCACCGGGCTCAGGGAAGCTGAGGATCGTGAACGTGCCGTCCATGCCGGCATGCGCACCCACCTCGAAGGGCAGGATCTGCAGCGTCACGTTCGGCAACTCGGCCACCTCAACCAACCGCTTGAGTTGGCCGCGCATCACCTCGTCCCCGCCCACCGGCCGACTTACCACCGCCTCATCGAGCACCACCCACAGATCGACCGGATCGTCCTGGGTCAATAACGACTGACGGCCCAAACGGACACGCACTCTTTGATGCACCTGATCGGCGGTGAAGTCCGGCCGAGCCGCACGGATCATGGCCCCGGCGTACTCCTCGGTCTCCAGAAGACCCGGAACGACCTGCTGTTCGTACGCCCGGATCGAGCTGGCCGCCGCCTCCAGACCGACGTAAGCGCCGACAAGCACCGTGCTGTAGGGGTGCCACCAGCCCTTCTGGCGGGCCTCCCGGGCGATCTGCACGAGCTCGTCGCTCTCGGCGCCGACCACGCCGTAGATCCGCAGCATGTCCCGCACGTCGCGCGGGGTGGCGGTGGTGTGCCCGGTCTCGATCCGGGAGACCTTCGACGCCGAGCACTCCAACTGTTCGGCGACCACCTCGATGGTGATCCCGGCGGACTCCCGCTGGCGACGCAGCTCGGCCCCGAGCCGTCGCCGTCTGATGGTGGGACTGCGCCGCTCACTCATCGCGCAACCCGTGAGTCACTGGTCCCCGCCGCTGGCTGCTCGACCCCACTCGGGCTACCTCCGGTAACGCGCCACTGGGTGACACCCGCCGGGGGCGCGACCGTCGACCGGCGAGCGTTCGCGACGAAGGGGGTGGTGCCGGTCCTCGGCCGGCCGCGACGGGCGAAACCGGCCCCCAGTCTGCCGCCCGGACGCGGATGGCTTCAATAGGCCTTTCGCGCGACACGCTCACGTATCGGCAAAAGTCGACGTGCAACTTGCATGAAGCACGTCCCTGATGCACTCTGTCCGTATGGCACGGATCACTCAGCGTCTCCGTTCGGTCCCTCGCAGTGGTGACCCCACCGCCGCGGGGAAGCCGGGCACGGCGCGGGCCCGGCCGACGACAATGCGACCTGCTCCGGGGTAAGGACCCCGCCGCTGCAAGCCGGCAAGCTGCGGCGGCGGGCGCGGTTCCCGGAAGCAACCGGGTGGTGGTCGGGTGGCGGCACGTCACCAGCGGGGTACGGCCCGACCACCGCCATCCGCACCACCGGTCCACGAGGCACGACCCCGTCACCGGCCGAGACGTCCCCCGTTCAGGCACCGCCGGCGCGACCGCCGGCCGATCCTCCCCAGGAGCCCATGTGCTTCCCCGCACCGGTGACGTACTGCACGTGACACGCGCGGCGAGTGTCCAGTTCCTCAGGCCGATCAAGTTCCGGGTGATCCGGGTGCTCGACTGGCCGACCTATGACGGCTGGCTCTGGCTCGACGGCTACGAGTTGAACGCCGCGGGCGACGCTGTCACCCGACGGTCGATCTTCGTCCAGCGGGAAGGGCTGCAGCAACTGCAGGCCGCCCCCGAACCCCGCCCGCACACCGTGCGGGCCCGCCGCCCGGTCGCGCGTACCCCGCTCCGGGTGGGCTGACCGACCCGAACCGCCGCCGGTGGGCGTGCAGTCGCCATAGAATTGGTACGCCCACCCCGGCACCGTTCCACCCGCTCGTCCAGGACCCTGACCCTGGGATGGTCATGGTCAATCAGCCCGCCCTGCGGCGGCACCACCGCTCCCGTATCGCCTACGCCTTCGGACTCCTCGCCCTCCTCGGGGCGATGGCGACACTCCTGGTCCTCGTCCGCGACCCGGCGATGTCGTCCACCCGGCTGACCGCACCGGTGCCCGCACCGGAGATCACCGTGCTCGACTCGGACCCGCCGACGGGCGACGGTCAGTCGGTCTACGAGGAACCTGGCTGGATCGACGCCGGTTCCCCGGCCGACCGGGCCGGTGGCGCCGACCCGACCGGGCCGGTGTCCGGCCTGGGTGCCGGCGTCCAGTCCGACGGCCGTCAGGAACTCACCGAGGCCGCTCCAGCAGGGCACAGCGCCACCGACATTCGCCGCTCCCTCTTCTGGTCCGGCATCTTCGGCCTCGCCATCTCGCTGGCCGGCATCGGCCTCGTCGGCACCCGCCGCCGGATGTGGTGACCAGCGGTCACGGCGTGCTCGTCACCGTGGGGCTCGGTGTGGTCGAGCTCGCCCCGGTCGGCGGCTCGGCCTGCGAGATGATCAACAACACCTCGTCGTCGGTCGACACCGACGTGCCCGCCTCCGGCTCGGTGCCCACCACCGTCCCCGGTGGCAGCTCCGACGGGCGGTACACCACCCGGTAGGCCAGGCCGAGCCGAGCCAACAACCCTTCGGCGGTGGCCTGCGGCAGGCCGGCGAGCGGTGGCACCGGCAGCTCGTCCGGCGCGTCAGTGGTCGGCGAGCTGCTCGGCGACTCACTGGTGGGCGTCGCCGATGTGGGGGCTGCGCTGGTCGGCACGGCGCTGGGGGCACTGGTCGGCGGAGGGGACGGGGTGGGCCCACGCTCGTCCCGGTCGTCATCCTGCTGGGCGAGCACCACCCAGAGCGCGCCCCCGAGCAGGCCGGCGAGCAGCAGCGCCAGTACGCCCCAGAGGATCGGCGACCACCACCGCCGACCACCCTGCTCCTCGACGTACCACTCACCGCCGGCGTCATCCAGTCGCGGCGAGCGCACCTCGGCCCGACCGGACCAGGCCGGTGGTATCGGCGCCGTCTGGTCGGCCTGCGGATCCGGCCGGGTGCCGGCGGACCGGTCGATCGGCATGGTCTGGTCGGGCGACAGATCGGGACGAGCCGGAACAGTCCGATCGATCGGTGCCGTCTCGTCCGGTCCGTCGGCGGCGGACCCGGTCAGGGCCGGCCGATCAGCGGGGGAGGGCAGCGGTCGGGTCCGGTCGTCGTCGTGATCGTCGGCGGGAGGCTCCTGGCGGTCGTCGCTCATCGCACGTCCTTTCCCGAACCCGGACGGGCGTCATGGCCCTCGACCGCCAACCTAGTCGCCCGCACCGCCATCGGCGGGGATCAGCGTGCCGAGCCGCGCCGGCCGTCGGCGGGACAGGGCGGCGGGCAGGGGCCGGCAGGCTCGAACCCGCCGGCCTGGAATCAGGGCGTGGGTTTCGCGGTCGGCTGGCCGTCGGAGCCACACCAGATGCTGACCTGGTCGTTCCACCGGGCCGGGCCGTCCTCGGCGGGCTCCTGCCGGCTGACCTTTCCAGTACGTCCGCTGAGGTAACGCGGGTAGAGGCCCTCGTCGACCAACTCGTCGGCGGCGTCGGCGCAACTCTTGCCGACCACGTCCGGCACCTCGGCGGCCGGTGCCGGCCCGGCGACCTGTAGTTGCACAGTCGTCCCCCGGACGACCTCGGTGCCCACGTCCGGTGTGGTGCTCTCGACAGTACGGCCGACGCCACCACCAAAGACCAGCCGCCAACCCAGCCGCTGCTTGCGCAGCGTCTCCCGGGCCTGCTCGAAGTCGTCGCCGATCACCGGCGGCACGGTCAGGCCGGCCCCCTTGGTCGAGGTGGCGGAGGTCTGGACCGCCGACGGTGTCGGCCGCCCGGTGCTCGGTCGGGGTGCGGTGGCCCGGGTGGTCGATGCGCCAGCAGTGGTCGCGACGGCCAGCGGATCACCAGAAGGTGCGTCGTCCTCGCCGGCCAGCAACCAACCGCCGGTCGCACCCACGGCGGCGAGCAGCACCGCCGCCAACCCACCACCGAGCACAACGCTGGCCCGGCCCGCACCGCCACCGGCGGCATTCTGCTGGCCCGTGTTCGTATCCGTCATAACGCCCACCGCCTCATCACCGGCGACCGTACCGCCCGCCGCCCAACCCGCCCGCACCGGCGGTCCACACCGGCGGGTCTTTGCGACTCGCCGCGCCGACGACGGGACGTTACGCTGCCCGGCATGGCCAGACAGGGCTGGGGAGTATCGATCGCGACGGCGATCGGGGTCGCTGCCGGCGCAGGTGCCGCACAACTGGGCTTCGGCTACGGGCTCGGCGTCATCACCTGGACGCCCACCGATGCCGGTGCGACGGACACAGCCTGGGCGGACGGCCTCGCCTGGGCCACCTGGCTCGCCGCCAGCTCGACGGTCCTCGGCGCGGTCTGCGCGCAGCGGCTGCACCAACGCAACGCCCCCGCGAAGACAGTCATCGCTCCGGAAACGTCGCCCGGCGATGGTGCCCGCCACGAGGGCCCACAGCTCGACGACCGGAGGCCGGAGCACGAGAGCCCGGTTGACGGGCCCTCACCGGCCGTCGACACCGCCCGCCCGGAGGTGGCGGGCACGCCACCACCGGCGGCCGAGCCGCCGGTCCACGATCGCAATGGCCTGCTGCGCCGGGTGGCCCTGGCGCTTGGCGCCGGGCTGGGTGGGCTGGTCACGGTGCTGTTGATCGCGGTACCCGCGCGGGTCGCTACCGGCGCGGACACCGGCGCTCCGCAACGGACGGCCGCCGTGCAGGCGACACTGGGCATCCTGATCGGCGTCCTCGTCGCGATCTGGGCGCTTCGCTCCCGCGCCGCCGCTGTCAACGTGACCGTGACGGCCGCCTGGCTCTGGCTGCTCTCGGTGATCTCCGTGATCGACGGGGTACGCGTCGGACGAGGGCTGACCGGCGCGCAACTCGGTACCTGGCAGTTCGACCCGGACCACGCCCGGTACTGGATCGGGGGCCAGCTCTACTGGCCCGGCGCGCTGCTGGCACTGGTGCCCGCGCTGCTGATCGGCGTACTGGCCGCCCGGCGGTCCGCCCGCTCGGTCGGGCACCGCGTGGGTGCGGCGGCCTCCGGCGCCGCGGGTCCGGTGCTCGTTGCGCTCGCCTACCTGACCACCCTGCCGCACTGGTCGACGCTGGGCCCCGCGCAACTGTCCACCCAGCTGATCGCCCCGTACGCGGTGATCGCCGGTATCGGCGGCTCGGTGCTGGCCGCCCGCCTCGGCGAGCGAAGTGAACGGAACCACGCGGCCGAACAGAGCCGCCCGGCCGATCGGGGTGCGGTCGCTCGGGACGCGGCGGCCGACCCGGCCCCGGTCGCCGAGACCGAGCCCACGCCGCCGGTCTCCGGCACGGCGGCCACAACCTCAGCGTCAACGGCCAGCACCGCGGCCTCGACGGCCAGCACCCCAGCGTCGACGGCCGGCACCGCAGCGCGGCGCAGGAGGGCCGACGCCGCACCGCAGGCGCCCAGGGCAGGCTCACTGCCCGGCGAGGCCACCGCCGCACCGCACGTGCCGGCCCCCCGTACGGACCCAGACCGTCCCACCGAAGCAGCATCGGAGGACCCGGCCCCCGACAGCCGGCGCACCACCCGCCCCACCACCAATTAACCCACCCCCACCCACCCCCACCCACCCCCAGGGCCGACCCCGACCCTGTTGATCATGAAGTTATTGCCACCTCGACCGGCGTGTCATGGCAATAACTTCATGATCAACGCGGTGGGGGGTGGGGGTGGGGGGTTAGTTGGTTGGCCAGGTGTGGATGGGTTGGTTGGTGCGCTGGAGTTCGGCGTAGCGCTGGACCATGTGGTGCAGCGCGGCCGCCCGGTCCATGCCGTGGCGCCGCTCCGCTGCCCAGACCGCCTCGGTCTGCCAGACGGCGCCGTTGCGGCCGGTACGGCAGCGCTGCTCGATGATGCCGAGCAGTCGGTCCCGCTGCGCCGGTGCGACACCGAAGCCGTCCAGCCCGGTGGCGGCGATGGGCAGCAGTTGGTCCAGGACCAGCTTGGTGACCGGCACGTCGCCGAGCCCGGGCCAGTGCAGCACGGCGTCGAGGCCACGTCGGGCGGCGGCTTGGAAATTCTCCTCGGCGGAGCTGAAGGTGAGTTGACTCCAGATCGGTCGGTCGGCCTCGGCCAGACCACGCACCAGCCCGAAGTAGAAGGCCGCGTTGGCGAGCATGTCCACCACAGTCGGACCAGCCGGCAGCACCCGGTTCTCCACCCGCAGGTGGGGGCGGCCGTTCATGATGTCGTAGACCGGACGGTTCCACCGGTAGACGGTGCCGTTGTGCAACCGCAACTCCCCGAGCTGCGGCACACCGCCGGCGTGCAGGACCTCCACCGGGTCCTCGTCCTCGCAGATCGGCAGCAGCGGCGGGAAGTACCTGACGTTCTCCTCGAACAGGTCGAAGATCGAGGTGATCCACCGTTCGCCGAACCACACCCGCGGCCGTACGCCCTGGGCCTTCAGTTCGTCCGGGCGCGTGTCGGTGGCCTGCTGGAACAGGGCGATCCGCGTTTCGGCCCACAGTTGGCGGCCGTACAGGAAGGGGCTGTTCGCCCCGACCGCCACCTGCACCCCGGCGATGGCCTGGGACGCGTTCCAGTAGTCGGCGAAGCTGTCCGGGGCGACCTGGAGGTGGAACTGGAGGCTCGTGCAGGCGGCCTCGGGGGCGATCGAGTCGGTGTGCGTGCGCAACTGCTCGACGCCGCGAATGTCCAGCTCGATGTCCTCGCCCCGGGCGCCGACGATCTGGTCGTTGAGCACCCGGTAACGCTCGTTGGTGGAGAGGTTGTCCTCGACCAGGTGCCCCTCGGTGAGGGTGGGCAGGATGCCGACCAGGACGATCTTCGCGTCGGATCTGGCGGCACGCTCGTCGGCACGGGAGAGGCTGCCGCGCAGGTCGTGCTCGTAGTCGGCGAAGCCGGTGCCCTCGATCAGTCGGGGCTCGGCGTTGAGTTCCAGGTTGAACTGCCCCAACTCGGTCTGGAAGAGGGGGTCCGCGATGTCGGCGAGGATCTCCTCGTTGCGCATCGCCGGCTCGGCGGCCGAGTCGACCAGGTTGAGTTCGATCTCCAGGCCGGTCATCGGCCGGTCGGCATCGAAGCCGAAGTCGTCCAGCATCAGGGCGAAGACGTCCAGGCACCGCCGCACCTTCTGCCGATATCGGACGCGATCATCCCGGGTGAAGGCGCCCTCTGAGACGTCCCTGCCCATGTGTCCTCCCGACGGCCGGCGCGGTCGGGATCCTGCCGTCCCGGAAGCGCTTTGTGAAGCATCCACGGTAAGAGCGCCCACCTGGCCGGGGCCAGAGGCCGACGGCGGTGATCCGACGTCGACCGGGCGGGCGCGCTCGTGGCGCCATCTGTACCCCGTCGTCGACCGGCTTGACCCGATTGCGGTGCGAACAACCCGTGACAATTACCACGAGCGGGAACGACGCAGGGCCCGCGCCGACGTGCGGCGCGGGCCCTGCGTACCGGATCGCCGGGAGGACCCCCCTTGGCTCTCCGGCGATCCCCGGGGATCAGGCCTGACGAACGGCCTCGCCCTCGATCTCGATCTTGATCTTGCGGCTGACCAGCACGCCCCCGGTCTCCAGGGCGACGTTCCAGGTCAGGCCGAACTCCTCGCGGTCGATCTCGGTGCTCGCGGAGAAGCCGAAGATGTCCTGGCCGAACGGGCTGCGGCCGACACCTTCGAACTCCACCTCCAGCTCGACCGGGCGGGTGACGTCCTTGATGGTCAGCTCACCGGTGAGGACGAACTCGCCGCCGCGACGGGACTTGACCCCGGTGCTGCGGAACTCGAGCGTCGGGAACTTCTCGGCGTCCAGGAACTCGGGGCTGCGCAGGTGCGCGTCCCGGTCGGGCTGGGTGGTGTCGACGCTGGCGGCCTGAATGGTGGCGACGACCGACGACTGCAGCGGGTCCTCGGCGACGGTGATGGTGGCGGTCGCCTCGTTGAACTCACCGCGAACCTTGCTCACCATCATGTGCCGGGCAACGAAGCCGACCCGCTTGTGCGCCACGTCGAGCGCGTAGGTGCCGGCCGCCGGGATGGTGAGGCCGTCCCAGTCGCGGGTAACCGCATCGATGCTGCTGGTCATGCTGCTGTCCTCCAGGAGATTGTTTAGTAGCCCAACGACTGCTTGAGCAACTATAACTGCAACAACATTCCCCGTGTCAAGCACTGGTATGATGAACGGGTGACCAACGTCTTCGACGATCCCCGGATCACCGCCGTCGGCCTGCTCTTCGAGGCACACGCCGGGCTGTCAGCCCGGTTCAACGCCCAACTCGAGGAGCACGGCCTCTCCGCGGTCGAGTTCGAGGTCATCACCCGACTGGCCCGCTCACCGGGCAACCAACTACGCATGACCGACCTCGCCGCACAGACCTCCCTGTCGACCAGCGGAGTGACCAGGGTGGTCGACCGGATGGAGCGCGACGGGTTACTCACCCGCCGGGCCTGCCCGAACGACCGACGCAGCTCGTACGCGGTGGTCACCGGCTCCGGGATGCAACGCCTGAACGAGACGCTGCCCGGGCATCTACAGATGATCGAGCAGTGGTTCACCGGGCAGCTCGACCCCGAGGCGCTGGCGGCCCTCCTCGACGGGTTGCGGCGGGTCCGTGACGCCGCGCATCCGTGTGCCACCGCCGGCAGTGACGACGTCAGCCCGGAGCAGGTCGCCGCCACCGACAACGCCGCCCGACGGCACTGATCAGCCCTCGCCGTCGGGCGGCGGCAGCGGCAGAAAGACCGGCAGAACTGACCCAGCCAAGCTGGAGGATTCGGTCCAAGCCGACTTTCTGCCACCCCTCCGGTGGCAGGCTTCCTGCACCGGGGATCACCGGGGGGTGACGGCGCGGGCGATCAGCGAGGGGTAGCACCAAAGGGGGCTCTTCGCCCGCGCCACTCTCCCGTCGCGATCCGCCCGGGAAAAGCGCAGGCTACCGAGCCGTTCCGCCCCGGGCGGCGATCAGCGCGTAGAGCAGCCCCGACTCCTGCGGCAACAGCCGGATGCCGCCCTCCACACAGACCCGGTCCAGTCGATCGAGCACCGACGGGTCCGCAGTGCTCGCAGCCAGCCCAACCAGCGCCTCCACCACGTCGCGGCGATCCTGCCCCGCATGGTCGGCGGCGGCCGCGAACCACTCGGCAGCCAACTCCCGGTCGCCACGGTGCAGCGCCAGGTTCCCCTCGATCAACGCACAGAGCCCGGCCTCCGGCCCACCCCAGGCCAGCGCCGCGTCGTCCGAGCGCGGTCGCGGCACCGTCGGCCGCGCCGGCAGCGCCTCCACGCCCCCGGCGCGCAACTCGGTCAGCACCTCGGTAGCCTCCGCGGCCCGCCCGTCCTGAGCGAGTGCCAGCCCGACGGTCCCGAGCACCCGACGGCGACGCCCGGGATCACCCAGTTCGGACAGAGCCGCGATCGCCCGCCGGCCGCGATCGATGGCGTCCGCGTACCAGCCCTCCAACCGGGCGACCTCGGCGCGATTGGCCCAGCCCAGCACCCGCAGTCGCTGTTCCCCACTCTCGGCGGCGAGTCGGTCCACAGCGGCGAGCCGGCGGCGGGCCGCAGCCAGATCGCCCGCGCGGATCTCGTGCCAGGCGAGGCTGTTCTGGGCCACCGCCAGGTCCCGGGTCCGCCCGTTGCGGGCGGCCAACCGCAGCAGCGCCTCGGCCTGCTCGCGAGCCTCGTCCTGCCGCCCGACGGAGATCAGCAGGGTGCCGAGCACGTTTCGCGCCTCCAACTCCCCGGTGACGTCGCCGGCCTGCCGGAAGGTGTCCAACGCCGCACGGGCCGTCGACAACTCCTCGGCGCCCGCGCCGTGCTCCGCCGCGAGCCGGGCGACCCCGAGGGCGGCCCAGCCACGCAGAAGAGGATCGGCATCGGCGGTCCGCGGGTCCGCCAGCAGCCGCCGCAGCCACTGCCGCCCGACGACGTCGCGTCCGCGGAACCGCCACCAGCGGGTCAGACAGGCCGCCAACCGCAGCGCTGTCAACGGGTCGTCGGTAGCCGCGTGGGCCAACGACGAGCTGATGTCACTGCTCATCTCGTCCAGCCGGTGCACCGCGTCGGGTAACCGTGGGCCGATCAGGTCACTGGCGGTACGTGCCACCAGCCGCGCGATGACCTCCGCATGGCGACGCCGGATACAGGTCAGCTCACCTCCACCGGCCGCCTGCTCGACGGCGTAGTCGCGGACCGCGTCGAGCAGCCGGAACCGGAACGACCCGGTTCCGCGTACGCTCAGCAGCCCCAACTCGACGAAGCGGTCCAACAGTGGAACCGGGTCGATCGCCACCGTGCCGTCCCGGTCCGCCTCGTCGGCGAGCATCTCCTCGGCCAACTCGACCGACCACCGGTTACCGAAGACGGCCAGCTGCCGCAGCGCGGCCTGCTCGTCCGACGCCAACAGGCGGTAGCTGAACGCCACCGCGTCCCGCAGTGTGACGGCGACCGAGACCGCCGCACGGGTGTCGGGTCCGCTGGTCCGGCTGCCGAGCGCCTCCGGTTCGTCCCAGGTCGGGTGGGCGGGCCCGTCGGCGGGAGTGGCCAGGTCGAGCACCCGGTCGCCGTACCGGTCGAGCAGTTCGGTGAGGTCGAGGAGACGGCCCCGGGCGGCCATCAGCTCGATGGCCAACGGCAGGCCGCCCAAACGGCGCACCAACGCGGCGAGCGCCGGAAGCTCGGCGGGCACGGGTGGCTCACGGCGGACCTGAGCGAGCCGGGCGGTGAACAACGCGACCGCCGGCCACGATTCGAGCCCGGAGTGCTCGGCCTCCGGTGGTGGCACGTCGAGCGGCGCGACCGGCCAGACCCGCTCGCCGGGCAGGCCGACCGGGTGTCGCCCGGTGACCAGCACCCGCAGCGAGGGCAGTGCGCCGAGCAACCGGTGCACTGTCGCGGCCACCGGACCCGGGGAACGCTCCACCGCGTCCATCACCAGCAGCGTCGGCCGCCCGGCGAGCAGCGCCACGAGTTCGGACAGGCGCGCCACGCCGAGCACCGACATCGAGGCGGCGAGCACGTCCGGACCGTCCGCGCCCTCGCCCACCAGCACCCCGGCAACACCGGCCGGGTGGGCGGCGGCCACCAGGTGCGCCACCGATGTCGCCAGGGCGGTCTTGCCGACGCCGGCCAACCCGACGAGGCTCACCAACCGGGGCCCCCGCTCCGCGGTCAGCATTCCGGCCAGCTCGGTGAGGTCGCGCTCCCGGCCGATCAACGCGACCGGCGGCGGGAGCGCTACCGACGGGTCGGCGGGTGCGGCCGCCGAGGCGGCGTTGCCGCCGACCGGGAACGCCGTCGAGGTGGCATCCGACGAGGCCGATTCGACACCGGCGCCGCGGGCCGCGGCCAGGAACGCCGCCCGACTGGTGCCGGTCAGCGCCAGCGCACCGGCGAGCAGCTCGACAGTGGTGCGTTGTGGCCGGATCGACCGGCCACGTTCCAGGTCACGCACCGTACGCACACCCACCCCGGCCCGGGACGCCAGCTCGGCCTGGGTGAGGCCGGCTGCGCGTCGATGCCCGCGGAGCAGCTCCGGCAGAGTGGTACGCCCAGCCGGGCTCCGCGACCAGTCATGATCCGGAGTCATGGGCACGAAGAGTACGGATGGACTCCGACCGTCGGCAGTCGAACGTCGGGCTACTGACGCCCACTCGCCGAAACCCGACAGCCGTACGGACAGTCCGTCCGGGACGACCGGCCGATCAGTTCGGCTGGACCACTCAGAGGCCCAGATCCCGAGCGATGATCATGCGCTGCACCTCACTCGTGCCCTCGCCGATCTCCAGGATCTTGGAGTCCCGCCAGAACCGGGCCACCGGGTACTCGTTCATGAAGCCGTACCCGCCGTGGATCTGGGTGGCCTCCCGGGCGTTGTCCACGGCGATGGTGCTGGCGTGCAGTTTGGCGATGGCGGCCTGCCGCTTGAACGGCTCGCCGGCCAGCATCCGTGCGGCGGCGTCGTAGTACGCCAGGCGAGCGGTGTGTGCCTTCAGCTCCATGTCGGCGATTTTGAACTGGATGGCCTGGTTGGCGCCGATCGGCTGACCGAAGGCGTGCCGCTCCTTCGCGTACTTGATCGACTCGTCGACGCAGCCTTGCGCGAGGCCGACGGCGAGCGCGGCGATCGCGATCCGGCCCTCGTCGAGGATCCGCAGGAACTGCGCGAAACCCCGACCCCGGGCACCGAGCAGGTTGGCGGCCGGCACCCGGCAGTCGTCGAAGGTCAGCTCGTGGGTGTCCGAGGCGGTCCAGCCCACCTTTGAGTAACCGGGCGCGACGGCGAACCCGGGCGTGCCGGTCGGCACGATGATCGTCGACAGCTCCTTGGAGCCGTCCGGGTTCGTGCCGGTCACCGCTGTGACAGTGACCATGGCCGTGATGTCGGTCCCCGAGTTGGTGATGAACGCCTTCGAACCGTTGATCACCCACTCGTCGCCGTCCAGCACCGCCCGGGTCTGTGTGCCGGCAGCGTCCGAGCCGGTGCCCGGCTCGGTGAGACCGAAGCCGGCCAGCGCCTCGCCGCTGAGCAGCCGGGGCAGCCAGGTCGCCTTCTGCTCCTCGGTGCCGAAGCGGTAGATCGGCATCGCGCCCAGCGAGACCGCCGCCTCCAACGTGATGGCCACGCTGGAGTCGACCCGGGCCAACTCCTCCAGGGCCAGGCAGAGCGCGAAGTAGTCGCCACCCATGCCGCCGTGCTCCTCGGCGAAGGGCAGGCCGAACAGGCCCATCTTGCCCATCTGCCGGACCACCTCGTACGGGAAGGTGTGCTGCTCGTAGTGCTCGGCGATGACCGGAGCGATCACCTCGCGGGCGAATTCCCGCACGCTCTCGCGCAGCGCCGCTTGTTCGTCGGTGAGCCGGAAGTCCATCTCATCCTCCTGTAAGGACGGTCCGCCTCGGCGCTCGTGACGCCGGGAGCGGGTCGCTGTGCGGGCCTGAGTCGGTGATCAGACCGGGGTGACGCCGTGCCGACGGCGGGAGAAGTGCCGATCCTTGGTACGCGCCGCCGCGAAGCGACGGACCAGCTCGGTGCGCAGGTCGTGCGGCTCGACGATGGCGTCCACCACCAACTCGCTGGCCAGCCGGACGACGTCGATGTCCTGCTCGTACTCGGCCCGTTTGGCGGCGACGAAGGCCGCCCGCTCGTCCTCGTCCGCGATGGCGGCAATCTTGTTGGCGTAGACCGCGTTCACTGCCGCCTCGGCGCCCATCACGGCGATCTTCGCGGTCGGCAGCGCGATAGTGGCGTCCGGCTCGAACCCGGGGCCGGCCATCGCGTAGAGGCCCGCGCCGTACGCCTTGCGGACCACCACACAGATCTTCGGAACTGTCGCCTCGGAGATCGCGGTGATCATCTTTGCGCCGTGTCGGATGATGCCCTGCTTCTCCACAGCGCTGCCGACCATGAAGCCGGGCACGTCACTGAGGAACAGCAGCGGCACGTTGAACGCGTCGCAGAGCTGCACGAACCGGGTTGCCTTGTCTGCCGAGTCGACGAAGAGCACGCCGCCCTTGAACATCGAGTTGTTGCCGACCACGCCGACGACCTGACCGTCGAGACGGCCGAAGCCGATGGTCAACTCCTTGGCCCAGAGCGCCTGGATCTCGAAGAAGGAACCCTCGTCGAGCAGGCCCTTGACGTACCGTCGCATGTCGAACGCCTGCCGCTCGCTGGCCGGCACCAGCGCGGCCAGGTCGGCCTTCGCTGGCGCGGCAACCGCCGGTGCGGCCGGCGGCGCTTGCGTCCAGTTCGCCGGCAGGTACGACAGGTAGGTCTTCACGACGTCGAGCGCGTCGGCCTCGGTCTTGCAGAGGAAGTGCCCCACGCCGGATTCGGCGGTGTGCACCTTCGCCCCGCCCATCGCCTCCAGGGTGGTCTTCTCGCCGGTGACCATCTCGACCATCCGGTCGGAGCCGAGGTACATGCTGGCGTTGCCGTCGACGAGCGCCACCACGTCGCAGAACGCCGGGATGTACGCCCCACCGGCGGCGCTCGGGCCGAACAGGGCGCAGACCTGCGGGATCGAGCCCGAGGCGCGGACCTGGTTCCAGAAGATCTTGCCGGCGCCACGACGGCCGGGGAAGAGATCGACCTGGTCGGTGATCCGGGCACCGGCCGAGTCGACGAGGTAGACCATCGGCACGCCGGCGCCGTACGCCCGCTCGATGATCCTGATGATCTTCTCGACGGTGCGGGCGCCCCAGCTGCCGGCCTTGACCGTGGAGTCGTTGGCCATCAGGCAGACCTGTCGGCCGTCGATGGTGGCGGTGCCGGTCACCACGCCGTCGGCGGGCAACCCTTCGGCCATCGTGTTGGCGTAGAGGCCGTCCTCGACGAACGAGCCCTCGTCGACCAGGAGCGCGACCCGCTCACGGGCGAAGAGCTTGCCCTTGGCCGCGTTGGCCGCGTGGTACTTGTCCGCGCCGCCGGACCTGGCCCGCTTGCGCAGTTGCTCCAGTGCCTCACCGTCGAGCGTCACGCCGACCCCCTACTGCCGCCACCCCGGCCGGTTACCGTGCGGGCACGCCGACCGCCTAAACGATCGTTAGGCTAACGTACCCGGACAGGTCCCGGCGACCCAACCGCCGGTTGCGACAGGGCCGGGGTGGAGCGCCAACCAGGGGCCGGAGCGGACGGGGTCGGGTCAGACGGCCGGCTTCTTACCGATCCACTTCTCGTAGAGCGCGTCGTACGTGCCGTCCTGCTTCGCCTTGGCCAACTCCTCGTTGATCGTCTTGAGCAGTTCCGGGTTGCCGCCCTTCTTCACCGAGATCCCGTACTGCTCGCCGGTGTCGAACTCGGCCGCCACCTCGAAGCCACCCGGGTTCTCCTTGATGTACTCGGCCCAGACCGGCAGGTCGTTGATGGCGGCCTCGATCTGCCCGGTGGCGAGAGCCTGCTGCTCGGCAGCGAGGTCCTCGAACTCGACGAGCTGGAGGCTCTTCTCCTTCTCGAACCTGCGGGCGTAGTCACGGCCCGTGGTCGCCGCCTGCACGCCGACCTTCCGGCCCTTCAGGTCGTCCAGCGACTTGTGCGACTTGCCGGTCTTGACCAGCATCGCCTGGGTCGCGTCGAAGTAGGGGGCGGAGAAGTCCATCACCTTCTGCCGTTCCTCGGTGATCGTCATGCCCGCGGCGGCGGCGTCACACTTGCCGGTGTTCAGGTCCTGACCGGACTTGATCCCCTCGAACGGCGTGTCGACTATCGCCTGCTCGACGCCCAACTTCCTGGCGACCAGATCCATCACGTCGACGTCGAATCCCACCACCTTGCCGCTGGCGTCCTTGGACTGGAACGGCGGGTACGGCAGGTGGGTGCAGATGGTCAGGGTGCCCGCCTTGATGAGCTTGACCCCGCTGGTCTGAACCTCGCCCTGATCCTTCTTGGCACATCCGGCACTGAGGGCAAGCGCACCGACAGTAACAACAAGACCGATGACTCGGAACGGCTTATGGATATTCACAGTTATGCCCCTTTGTTTCCTCTAAGTAACGGGAGGACAGGGTGACGGCAGAGGGACCGTACCTGATTCCAGGATTGCAGACTAGATCCAGAGGCACTGAGCGGCGGGTCCGCTCGAACGAGGCGGCGACACCCCGACCCGACACCCAAGGTCGTCGATCCCGGTTGGTGAGAATCCCTGACAGCACTGGGATTTCCCTGCTAGTCGCCGGACGTTCACGCCCGCCCCCGAGGACCTGCCACCGGCAGCCGGTTCGACGCTGACCGATTTTGACGCTTCGCCCTGTTCTTCGGTGGTAAATCACCAGTATCGATGCATAGACAATTTCAAAAGCTCATAGTTACGATGCGATGCAGTCAACGGGGACTATCAATCGTGCCTACGGTGTCGCCGCTACGGCATATTGTGAACTGCTCGGGAGAGGTGCCTCCGTGGTGTCCTCAGAAAAACCTTGACCGTCACCAGAACAGAGCGCCTGCGGCCCAGTCCCGCCCAGGTCGGCGCTCTCCTCAACGGGCCGGTCCGGCCACGTCCGATCCACCAGACAGTCGTCGACCTCATCGACGAGACGATCCGCCGGCATCCCGACGCCACAGCGGTCGTCCATCCCACCGGCACGCTCACCTATCGGGACGTGGATCGGCTGGCCGACGCGGTCACCACCGATCTGCTCGCCGTTGGCGCCCGGCGGGGTGACTTCGTCGCGCTCCTGCTCGACGACCGGGTCGGGCTCCTCGTCGCCATGCTCGGCACCATGCGGTCCGGCGCCGCGTTCGTGCCGTTCGACCGCGCCTGGCCGGCGCTGCGCCAGGTCCGGATGCTCGACGGCCTCAACCCGGTCGCCACCGTCGGGTCACCACCGAACGGCGCACCCGCCCTGCCGGTGATCGACGTTCGGACGGAGCCGACCGCAGCCCGCAGCCCCGCGCCCGCCACCGACCGACCCCGGCCGGAAGACCCCATCTACGCCTTCTTCACAAGTGGTTCCACCGGTCTGCCCAAGTGCGCTGTCAACCTGCACCACGGGCTGGTCAACCGCTTCCTGTCCATGACCGAACGGTTCGCCGCCGATGGTGCGGTGGTGCTCCAGAACTCCGCGCACACCTTCGACTCGTCGATCTGGCAGCTGCTGTGGCCGCTGACCCGTGGTGGCACCGTGGTCATCCCGGACCGCACCGGCATCCTCGACTTCGACGCGACGCTGGCCCAGATCCACCGGCACGGCGTCACGATGACGGACTTCGTCCCCAGCATCTTCGACCTGCTCGTCGAACGCCTCGAACACCGGCCACAGGACTGGCACCTGCTGGCGTCGATGCGCCAGGTCTTCATCGGTGGCGAAGCCGCGAAACCGCACACCGTCCAGGCCTTCCGACGGATGTTCGCCGACATCCGGGTGACAAACACCTACGGTCCGACCGAGGCGTCGATCGGCTCGGTCTTCCACGCCGTGCAGGACGACGACAGCCAGGTCATCCCCCTCGGTCTGCCCCTGCCCAACACCTCGGTGCTGCTCCTCGACGAGCACGGTCAGCCGACGCCCCGGGGCGAGATCGGCGAGATCCACCTCGCCGGCGTCTGCCTGGGCGCGGGGTACCACTGCGACGCGGAGCGGACCCGACAGGTATTCGTCCCGAACCCGTTCGACGAGGTCGCCGGCGACCTGCTCTACCGCACCGGGGACTTCGGCTGGGTGCGCGAGGACGGCCTGCTGATGTTCAGCGGCCGCCGGGACGCCCAGGTCCAGATCGCCGGGATACGGGTCGACCTGGGCGAGATCGAGCACGCGCTCACCACGCTGCCCGGCGTACACCAGGTGAAGGTGATCGTCGACGAGGCCGGCGCGGCGGCGACAATGGTCTGCTTCTACTCGGCCGAGCGGGCCGTGACCGAGGAGGCGCTGCGCGAGCACGCCCGGACCGCGCTGCCCGCCGCGCTGGTGCCCGCCAGGTTCGTCCGCCTCGCCACCCTGCCGCTGCTCTCCAACGGCAAGGTCGACCAGGAGCGGCTGCGCCGTCGACTGGCGGGCGCCGCGCCGAAGGCCGCCGACACCGACGCCGCCTACCCGGTGGGCAGCGTCGAGGCGCGAATTGCCGAGATCTGGACGCGAGTGCTGGGCTTCAGCGCCAACGACGACGACTTCTACTGCCTCGGTGGTACGTCACTCGGCGCCGCCCGGCTCGCTGTGGAGTTCGAACGCGCCTTCGCGATCCGGTTGGACGTCCGCGACCTGATCCGTTCCACCACCATCGCGGCACAGGCCGAACTGGTCCGCCGGGGCAGCCCGCTGCCCCCGCCCGTTGTCACACCGCACGAACTGGCCGACGATCTGCGCCTCGGTGAACTGGGCCGGGTGCGGGTCCGACGGCCCGACGACCCGGGGGCGATCCTGCTGGTCGGCGCGACCGGCTTCATCGGTTCGCACGTGCTGGCCGCCCTCACCGCGCAGGGTGGTCGAACGATCGTCTGCCTGGTCCGCGCCACCGACGACGAGGCCGCCCGACACCGGGTCAGGTCAGCGCTGTCGGCCGCCGGCTACGGGCCAGCGGAGCTGATCGGATGGTCGGCCCTCGCCGGTGACCTGGACAAACCTCACCTCGGGCTGGTGGCCGCCGACTGGCGGCGGCTCTGTCGACAGGTCGGCACCATCGTCGACGCCGGCGGCCGGGTCGACACTCTCCGCGACTACGTCGACCTACGGGCCACAAACGTGCACGGCCTGCGTACCCTCATCCACCTCGCCGGCACCCACGTCCGCAAGCGGATCATCTCGCTGTCGACGACCACCGTGCGCCACGCCCCCGGCACACCGCTCACCGAGTCGTTCCTGCCGCAGTGGTCGGCGTTGCCACCCGACGGTTACAGCCAGTCCAAGTGGGTCGGCGAACAACTGCTACGGGCGGCCACCGAGCAGGGTGTCCCCGCCGCCGTCGTCCGGCTCGGCGAAGTCGCCGCCCACTCTCGGACCGGCCACGCCAACCCCCGGTCCTCGGTCACCATGATCCTGCGGCTCTGCCTCCGGCTCGGCGTACGGCCACCGACCCGCCTGCACGTGGACTGGACACCGGTCGACCTGGTCGCCCGCGTGGTCGCCGCGCTGACCGACCCGCACCAGCCGGTGCCGCCGGGCACCGTGCTGAACGTGGTGGCGCCGACGTCGGTGCCGGTGACCGACCTGCTGTCCCGGCTCCGCGCCGAGGCGGGCGCGCTGCCGGAAGTCCCGTACGACCGGTTCCTCGACCGGGCCGCCGACCTTGTCGGCGATGACGAGACAGCCCGCTGTCTCGCTGTTCTTCGGCCCCGCAGCGCCGCGGCGACCGACGCACTGACCGGGGTGTGCCACGACGCCCTGGTCGGCACCGACACGGTCCACGCCGCCCGGCTGGCTCGGGACCTCGGCCTCAACTGGGGCACGGGTCGGGACGTGCTGGTCGACACGATGGTCGACCGCCTCGCGAGGACCTTCCTGTCAGTGAACCGTCCGCACCTGTCCACCGCGACAGCCCAGTGAACCGCGACCGACCGGCCCAGGAGACGCCATGAAGGTGAACCTCTACTACGCCCCGTTCCCCTCGCAGATCTTCCAGGGGGAGAGCGAGCCGATCAACACCGAGCGGCCACTCAACCCGAAGAGCGCGCTGACCACAATCGCCGCCGGCCTACGGGCGTACGCGCCGCACTTTGGCTACTCCTGCGACATCGAGATCATCGACCTTCAGCTCGGTGGGCAGCGGGTGAAGTACAAGTCCCTGCCGTACGGCCCCCGGATCATGGACTGTTTCCGGTACGGCACCCCGTTCGAGGAGGCGGACGAGAAGATCCGCTCGGCCGAGGTGCACGGGATCACCTGCAACTTCACCAACAGCGCGCACATCGTCAGTGACCTCGCGCAGCACATCAAGCGGGTCAACCCGAAGGCCATCGTCGTGGTGGGCGGTGTCGACTGCACCGCCCGCCCGCAGTACTACCTGTCGCGTGGCGCGGACGTGGTGGTGCGTGGCGAGGGCGAGCTGACCTTCGCCCGGATCATCGACGCGCTCAACCGCAAGCAGGACCTGGGCACCGTGCCGAACATCTCGGTGCGGGGCCGGCTGATCCCCACCAAGGTGGACACCGGCGAGACCATCCCGATGGATTCGATCGAGCCGATGGCCCTGGATCTGATCCCCGACCTGTCGGTCTACACGGACACGGCGGAAGGGCCGCCGCCGGAGGGCGTGCAGGGCAGCTTCATCTGCTGGGAGACGTCCCGCGGCTGCGCGTGGCGGTGCTCGTTCTGCACGGCCCCGTCCCGCGGCGGGTACCGCTACATGAGCCTGCCGACGATGGAGAAGCACCTCAAGACGTTCCAGGAGTACGGCATCAGGACGATCGTGTGGCAGGAGGACAATCCGCTGTCCCGGATCCAACAGAACGGCACCGGCCGCTACCTGTACGACTCCGGGCGCGAGGACGTGCTCGCGATGTTCCACATGTTCCGGGACTACGGCTTCGCCTGGGAGTTCGCCAACGGCATCGAGTTCGGCAAGTTCATGCAGAACGGCAGCTTCGACCACGAACTCGCCGACGCGCTGCTCGGCAGCAAGATGGTCGACGGTCGGTGGGTCGGTTGCTACCGGGTGCAGATCCCGCTGGACAACATGAACGTCAAGAAGCGCCGGTTCCCCAAGCTGCTCGGCTTCGACGAGCAGGTGGACGTCCTGGCGACGATGCTCACCGACCACGGCGTCGGCCACCAGACGTACGACCTGTTCATCGGCTATCCCGAGCACGACCGCGAGGGCATCGACATGTTCACCGACTACTGCCTGCGGTTGAAGGAGGAACTGACCGCCGTCGGGCGGGGGAAGTACAAGCCGTACTTCAACGTGTTCAACCTGTCGTTGCTGCCGGGTGCCCGGGACTGGACCACCCTGCACTCCCTGCTCCAGTTCGACATCGACGAGAACCCGGAGGTCATCGGGATCTTCCTGTCGGCGATCAACACCGATCACTTCACCTACTGGGACATCTACCAGAAGCGTCTCGAGATGACGACCATGCTCAACGATCGCGAGATGCACCGTCTCTACGACGGCATCTACGCGGGCTGACCAGGAGGTTAGGGCCATGCGTGTCACCCTGTTGTACGCCCCGTACCCCGGGCAGTCGTTCCGCGACGAGGACACCACCATCAGTCCGGTGCGGGTCCGCAACCCCAAGAGCGCACTCGTGACGTTGGCGGCCGGCGCACGCGCCTACCTGCGCGAATGGGGGGTCGATGCGGAGTTCAAGATCGTCGACACCCAGGTCGACGATGGCGAACCTGAGCACTACGCCTCGTTCCAGTACGGGCCGCGCACCATCGACTGCCACCGCTATGGCGGCCCGTTCGAGGCGTACGCGGACGAGGCGCGTGCCGCCGACATCATCGGGATCTCCAACAACTTCACCAACTCCGCCCGGGTGGTGACCGAGTTCGCCACGTTCCTGAAGCAGGTGAACCCGAACGCGCTGATCGTCGGCGGGGGGATGGACGTCACCGCCCGACCGGACTGGTATCTGGCCAACGGCTTCGATGTGGTGATCCAGCTTGAGGGTGAGCTCACCTTCGCCAAGCTGATCCAGGCCCGGGCGACCGGCCAGCCCATCGAGGGGATGGTGATGACGCGGCGGGTCGGCGACGGGCTCGTCATCATGGGTGGCGCCCAGCTCAACCTGGCCGAACTGCCGCCGATGGCGCTCGATCTGATCGACGACCTGTCGGTGTACGACGACACCGGCGAGGGCCAGCCGCCGATGACGGTGCGGGCTCCGTTCACCTGTTTCGAGACCTCGCGCGGCTGCTACCGGACCTGCTCGTTCTGCGCGACCCCGATGCGCGGGCACTACCGCTACATGAAGCCGGAGGTGGTGCGGCGGCACTTCGAGTACCTGAAGTCGATGGGGATCTCGAACATCCTGTTCCAGGAGGACAACACGCTCTCCCGGATCCAGCGATCGGGTCGGGGGACGCTGCTGCACGACAGCGGCCGGGAGGACACTCTGGAGATCTTCCGGATGGCCCGTGAGATGGGCTTCTCCTGGGAGTTCGCCAACGGACTGGAGTTCGGCAAGTTCCTCGACCTGGGTGAGGTCGACCGGGAGTTGATGGAGACCCTGTTCTGGAACGACACCAGCGGGGACCGCTGGATCGGCTGCTACCGGGTGCAGATCCCGCTCGAATACCTCGGTGACGAGCCCACCAAGAAGTTCAACAAGCTGCGGCCCTTCCAGGAGCAGTTGCAGATCGTCACCTCGATGCTGGATCTCGGCGTCCGCTATCTGACCTTCAACATGCTCATCGGGCATGACGACGACGACCAGGCGATGATCGACATGTACCTCGACCGGTGCCTGCAGCTGAAGGCCCGGCTCAACGAGGCGAGCACCGAGGCAACAAATTACTTCAATGTCTTCAACCGGACCCTGCTCCCCGGCACCGCGGACTTCCGGAAGAAGGCGGATCGACTATCGTTCGACATCGAGAAGACGCCGGAAGTGATCAGCGTCTACCTCTCGCCGATGCCGTCGAACCACCTCTCCTACTACCAGCTGTTCGAGCAACGCCTGCGGCTCACCGAGGCGTTGAACGGCTCGCTGATCGACCAGTACGACGGCATCTACCGGCCGCGCACGCAGAAGGAGTCCGTCCCCGTTGTCTGAACTGGTGACTGATGTCGCTGGGTGAGGCCGTCGGGCGTTACGCCGCACTCTGGCGTACGCCCGGCGTTCCCCGGGTGATGTTGCCCGCGATGCTCGCCCGGCTACCGGTGGCCATCGAACCGCTCGCGATATTCCTGCACATCAGCGCCAAAACCGGTTCCTACACGGCCGGCGCGACGGCCCTCGGCGTCTTCTCGGCGGCGTTGGCCGTCGCCTGGCCGCTGCACGGCCGGCTGATCGACAGACGCGGTCTGCGGGTGGTGCTGCTGACACTGGCGGCGCTGCACGCTGTGGCACTGGCCGTCTTCGTCGTCGCGAGCAGCGGCCCGGCCTGGTTGCTGGTGGGCTCGGTCGCGCCCGTCGCGCTCACCATGGCACCGGTGGGCTCGACCGTCCGCGCGGCCTGGGCGTTGATCCTGCCGCCCGGGCCGGCACTGAACACCGCCAACGCGTTGGAGGCGGTGCTGATCGAGGTCTTCTTCGTGATCGGCCCCGCAGTGACCGGCCTGTTGACAGGCGTCTTCAGTGCACTCACCACGACGCTGCTGGCCGGCGGAATGCTCGTTGTCGGCTCACTCCTGTACGGCACCGCACCCGCCGTGGCGACGATGCGCAGGGAGGCCGACGACGCCGAGCCGGGCGCGACCGACGGTGGAAAGAGCCATCCCAGGGGCGGGCGGAGGCCGTGGCGCATTCCCGGCGTGGTGGCGATCCTGGTGGCCGCCGGCGGGGCGGCCGCGGCGTTCGCCGTACTCGAGGTCACAGTGCCGGCGACAGTGTCGGCGCACGGGAACGCCGCGGCGACCGGCGTGGCGCTGCTGTCCCTGCCCCCGGCGGCCAGCGTCCTCGGCGGGCTGGTCTACGGCGCGCGACACCACACCCGACTGCCGGTCAACCGCTACCTCGTCCTGCTGGCGGTGGCGTTCGCATGCATGGTCCCGCTGGTCTTCGCCACGTCGGTCCCGGTGCTCGCGGTGTGCCTGTTCCTCGCGGGTCTACCCCTGGCGGCGCTCAGCTCGGAGGAGTTCGGCCTGCTCGGCAGCCTGGTGCCCAAAACGGTGATCAACGAGTCGTTCGCCCTGGCGGCCACGATGATGGCGGTGGGCAGCGCGGCCGGGACGCTGGCGGCCGGCGCCGTCCTGGGCTGGCTCGGCCCCACCGAGGCGCGGCTGCTGTCCCCGACGGCCGCCCTGATCGCGTTCGCGGCCGTCTTGTCGATGCGGGCTACGCTGAGCAACGTCGATTCATTGGCCACAGCCGACAGCGGAGCGTGACGGGACAGCGCGGTCGAAGAACGCCCGGGGTGGGGATCGGAAAAAGCGGGGGGACACGTGTCCGGAAACGGCGCGGAAGATTACTACGGCCTGCGCAGATGCATGGTGACGGCGCAGGAGGCACTGGACAGACGGTGGGCGGACGACGCGGACGTGGTCGTCGTGACCGACCCACCCCGGGAGCACTGGGCGGGTCTTCAGGCCGCCGGCTTCCGGATCAAGCCACGGTGGGTGACCTGGGGGCAACCCACCCCGCCCAGCGCGGAGGACTTCCTCGCCGGGCTCTCCAAGGCGGAGCGCCGCAACTTCAGGGACGTGCGGCGGTACGTCGACACGCAGGGGCTCACCATCGAGGTGCACGCCCGGCTCACCCCGGAGCTGTTCACCGAGTTCCTGGCCGTGTACGACGCGCAGATCGCCGCCATGCCGCACGGCCTGCCAACGGCGCACTGGGTCGACGCCACAGAGACCGGGCTCGCCGACTTCTTCCTCGTAGCGGCGCGCGCCGGGAACGAGTTGATCGCCGGTGTCGTCTGCCGCGTCGCCGCGTCCGACCCGGCCATGCGGATCGCCTTCTCCGCCGCGCGGCCGCAGGTCCGCCAGGCGATGATCAGTCGGGCGCTCTATCTGGCCGCGTTCGAGGAGGCCCGCCGGCGTGAGTTCGCCTGGATCTCACTCGGCACCGACCCCACCCTGTACGGCCACATCGCCCAGGCCGGGCTGTTCACCTTCAAGAGCCGACTCGGGTTCGTGCCGGTGCCGCTGCACCACCTCGACCCCGACGACGACGGCTGCGACGAGGCGGAGCTGGTCCTCAACACCGAACGGCTCAGCGAGCCGGCGCTGAGCCTCTGCTACGCCCAGCCACCGGATCGACCGGGCACCTGGGCGGATCCGCTGCCGATGCGGCTCGACGTACTCAGCCCGGCGCACGGCCTCGATCTGCGCCCGTACCGGGCCTCCTTCGTCACGGAGACGGTCGTGGCTCCACCGGGCGTCGGGGTGGCCGCGGACGGGGTCGTCGTGATCGTCGACCCGTTCTCGACCGGCGCGCTGCTGGCACCCGCCCTCAACCGGCAGGGTCGGCGCTGTGTCGCGGTTCTCACCGGAACCATCAACGAGCGGTACGCCGCCGGTCTGCGCCGCGACGACTTCCTTGCCGTGTTGACAGTGCGCGGCGAATCCCCGCAGGCCCTCGGCGCCGCCGCCGAACTGCTCGCACCGATGCGTCCGGTCGAGGTGATCGCGGGCAGCGAGTGGGGCGTCAACGTCGCCGACGACCTCGCGGAGCTGCTGGGGCTGCCCGGCAACGTCCGCTCGGCGGACCGTCCCCGGCGGGAGAAGCCCGCGATGATGAACGCGGTCGCCCGTGCGGGTCTGCGGGTGCCGCTCGGCGCGCGGGTGGGCAGCGTCGAGGAGTTGGACGACTGGCTCGCCACCAGCCGGGTGTTGCCGGTGGTGGTCAAGCCGGCCGCCAGCGCCGGCTCGGAAGGGGTGTACTTCTGCGCGGACGAGGCCCAGGCGCGGGCGGCGACGGCGAAGCTGCTCGGCGCGACCAACGCCATGGGCCAGCCGAACGACTCGTTGCTGGTGCAGGAGCAGCTCGTCGGCCAGCAGTACTTCGTCAACAGCGTGAGCCTCGACGGCCGCCACCACATCCACGAGATCTGGCGCGACGACCGCTTCTTCATCGACGGCCGCCCGGTGTACGACAGGCAGGTCCTGCTGGACGGGACCGGTGCGATCGAAGGCGTGCTCCGCCCGTTCGTCGAGGGGGTGCTGGACGCGCTGGGCGTGCGTACCGGCCCGGCGCACACCGAGCTGCTCGTCGACGACCGGGGGCCGGTCCTGATCGAGTCCGGGGCGCGGCTTGAGGGTGGCGTCACCCCGGCCGGGCCCGAGCGGGCCACCGGGGTGAGCCAGTTGTCGCTGACTGTCGAGCGGTACACCGACCCGGCCCGTTTCGCCCGGCGGATCGGCGCCGGCTACCAGCGGCAGCGGGCCCTGATGGTGGTCTGCCTGGTGGCGCCCTACGACGGCGCGGTCGCCGAGGGCGCGGCCCAGCGACTTGCCGAGATCCCCTCGGTCTTCTGCGGGTCGGCGTTGGATCTGCTGCCCGGCACCCCGGTGCACCGGACCATCGACCTGTTCACCTCGCCCGGCCATCTCTACCTGATCGCGGATGATCCGAGCCGGCTGGAGGAGGACTACCAGCGGATTCGTGCTCTCGAACAGAAGGATCTGTACGAGTACAGATAAGGGGTAGATCTTCGTTGGGTGGGCTATATCCTGAGCGCTGATCTCCCGAATGAGGATTTGATGGATGAGTTCACCTATCGCGACGGTTCCCTCTGGTGTGAAGGGGTGTCGCTGACCTCGGTTGCCGAGCGGTACGGCACACCAACATACGTCTACTCCGCGAGCACCCTGATTGATCACTACCGCCGATTCGCCAAGGCCTTCGACGCGGTCAGCCCATTGGTCTGCTTCTCAGCGAAAGCGCTGGGTAACGTACACCTGCTCAGGCTGCTGGGCCGGGAGGGCGCCGGCATCGACGCGGTCAGCGGAGGCGAACTGCACCGGGCGATGGTGGCGGGGATCGACCCCGAGCGGACGGTGCTGGCCGGGGTGGGCAAGTCCGAGACCGAGCTTCGGGAGGCGGTCCGCCGCAACATCCGCTGCATCAACGTCGAGTCCGAGGCCGAGGTCGAGTTGCTGTCCCGGATCGCCCGCGAGGAGGGCGCACGTCCTCGGCTGGCGATCCGGGTCAACCCCGATGTCGCGCCTGACCAGCGCACCCCGGCCCGGACGACCACCGGCACCCGGGGCGGCAAGTTCGGTGTCGACATCGATCGGGCCGGCGCGCTGTTCGCGCGTGCCGCCGCCGACGAGGCGCTGCGGGTCGAGGGCTTCCACATCCACCTGGGCAGCCCGATCTTCGACCCGCAGGTCTATGCCATCGCCCTGGACCGGCTGCTCGCCCTCGTCGCCCGGATGGAGGCGGCCGGGCACCGGATCACGACGCTCAACCTGGGTGGCGGTTTTCCGGCCGAGTACATCGACCGCACCGCGCCGAGCTGGGACGATTTCGCCGAAGTGATCGTGCACCGGCTCACCGGGTTCACCAGGCAGGGCGGTCAGGTCATATTCGAGCCGGGCCGCACCATCGCCGCCAATGCCGGAATTCTGCTCAGCACGGTCCGCTATCTCAAGCAGGCCGGTGACCAACAACTCGCGGTGATCGACGCCGGCATGACGCACATCGCCCGCGCGGCGATGTATGACAGCTACCACTTCATGTGGCCTGTGCAGCCACCCGCGGAGGCGATCCCCAGTTCACGCGACGTGTCCGGCGTCGAGGGTCTGACGACGTACGACGTGGTGGGCCCGATCTGCGAGTCGAGCGACTACCTGGCCCGGGGTCGGTCGTTGCCGGCGCTGAAGGCCGGCGACCACTTCGCGATCTTCACGGCTGGCGCCTATGGCATGACGATGACCAGCAACTACAACAGCCAGTTGCGCCCCGCCGAGGTGCTGGTGCACGGCGACCAGGTCTCGTTGATCCGTCGGCGGGAGACGTACGACGACCTGGTGGCGCTGGAACTGCTCGACGACGGTAGCGACCAGGACGGCTGATGAAGGACGACGTGTCGGTCACGGCCCTGCGGTCGGTCCGCGAGATCGGCGAGCAGGTGTGGAACGGCCTCGCCGAGGGTGAGGGGTTCTACCTCGGTTACCCGTGGATGGCCTGGGCCGAGACCGACCCGTCGTTCGTCACCACCTATCTGGTAGCCCGGGATGCCACGGGTGCCACGGTGGCGGCGGTGGCCACCTATCTCTGGGCCGGCGCGAGCGTGCCGTCGATGAACCTGGCGTACAGCCCGGGTCACATCGCTGAGGAAAATCTGGACCGGCCGCTGTCGGCCGAGGAGCACGCGGCGTTCCTGCCCGCGTTGCTGGTGGGTTCGCGGGCCGGCTACCACGGCGCTGTCGCGATCTCCAAGGAGTTGACCGGCGACCGGCGGGACGCTGTGCTGACCGCGCTCTTCGCCGAGGTGGAGGCACTCGCCGGGCGGCTCGGGGCGGCCAGTGTCGCGTTGCTCTACACGCCTGCGGAGCACCTGGCCGCGTACCAGGCGGCCTGGCATCGGGCGGTCGGCCCGGCCGGCCGCGGTCCGGTGGCGGCGATGCTGTCGGCCGAGGCGGTGTTGCCCGCGCCGGGCGGCGAGGTCTCCGACCGGGCCGCCGAGGCGGCGGACCGGCGGGAGTGGCGACGCGAACGCCGACGGTACGACGACGCAGTGGACCGGGTGGAGACGGTCCGGCTCTCCGAATGCGTGGACGTGATCGCGCCACTGCTCGGCGCGACCCAGCGCAAGTACGGCGGCCCGGACACCGACGCCGACATGCACAGCTACTTCGCGTCCCAGGTGCCGGCGCTGGACGCCTACAGCCTGGTGCTCCTGGAGTTCGCCCGCGACGACGTGGTCGGGTTCAGCCTCAACTACCTGTGGCCTGACGGGGTGTACGTCCGCGCGGCCGGCTTCGACCAGTTGGCGGCGGCGTACTCGTACTTCAACCTGACCATGTACCGCCCGCGCGGTCTGGCGGCTGAGCGCGGGCTGCCCCTGGTGCACCTCGGTTCGGGCACCTACGGCGCCAAGCGCGCCCGGGGTGCCGAGCCGAGGTGGACGGCGGGCCTGGTCCGGCCTCCGGTGGGCATCCCCGACGAGTTGACGCGCGCCTTCGCGATCGACGGCTCGGACTACCGGCAGGCGGTGCGGACCTGGGGCGGACCCGTCCCCACCATCCCCTCGCAGCAGGAAGGTGACCATGCACTATCGCAGGTTCGGTCGGCTGGGCTGGCAGGTCAGTGAGATCTCGTACGGCATGTGGGGGGTCGGCGGCGGCCTCCACGGCTGGACCGGCGTCGAGGACGACGAGAAGTTCGCAGCCCTCCAGCGCGCCGTAGAACTCGGCTGCAACTTCTTCGACACGGCCTGGGTGTACGGGCGCGGGCACAGCGAGCAGGTGCTCGGCGACCTGGTGCGGGCCAACCCCGGCACCCGGCTGTACGTGGCCACGAAGGTGCCGCCGAAGGACATGCGGTGGCCATCGACCCGGGACTCCACCCTCGATGACGTCTTCCCTCCGGAACACATCGAGGAGTACGTGCACAAGAGCCTGGACAATCTCGGGCTGGAGTCGATCGACCTGCTGCAACTGCACGTCTGGGAGGATTCCTGGACGGACGACCCGCGCTGGCGGGACACGCTCACCCGGCTGCGGGACGCCGGCCTGATCGGCGGGATCGGCATCTCGGTCAACCGATGGGAGGCGTGGAACGGCGTACGGGCGATCGAGACCGGGCTGATCGATGCCGTCCAGGTCATCTACAACATCTTCGACCAGGATCCCGAGGACGAGTTGTTCCCGGCGGCCACGGCGCATGACGTCGCGGTCATCGCCCGGGTTCCGTTCGACGAGGGCACCCTGACCGGCACGTTGACGGTGGAGTCGACGTGGCCGGAGGGAGACTGGCGCAACTCGTACTTCGTGCCGGAGAACCTGGCCGAGAGCGTCGCCCGGGCCCAGGCGCTGAGCGAGGACCTGCCGCCCGGGATGCCGATGCCGGAGGCGGCGCTGCGCTTCATCCTGGCTGACCCCAGGGTCTGCACCACAATTCCCGGGATGCGACGGATCGCGCACGTCGAGAGCAACATCGCGGTGAGCGACGGGAAACCCCTGGAGCCGGAGGTGTTGGCGACGCTGCGCCGGCACCGCTGGTCTCGTCAGCCGACCTGGTGGTCGCAGTAGCGGCTCTGCGTGAGGCACTGATCGGGGTGGGCGGTGACCAGGAGTTGGCAAAGTAGACATTGATATTTACGGATGTCTATGGCTAGGCTCCTGGCACCCCTCTCAGATCGGAGTCAGCGATGACCTCACGACTCAACCGGCTCGCCGTCGCGTTGCTCGCGACGACACTCGCCACCCTCGGCATCACGGTCGCCAACCCGTCGCCCGCGTCCGCCGCCATGACCATCTGCTACAACACCAGCCAGGCGGGAAGCTACGCCAGCGTCGCCAACCAGGCCGCCTCGATCTGGAACAACGCCACAGTCAACCTGACGCTCACCGCCAACTGCGGCTCCAACCTGCGCATCTACCGGATCACCGGCGGCGGCTCGTACGCCCAGCGGACCAGCCTCGGCAACGGCCGGGTCTACATCGACACCCAGCAGGCCGCCCAGTACAGCGTGCTGCGGATCATGACCCACGAGATCGGGCACATCCTCGGCCTGCCGGACAACTACAACGGAAACTGCGCGCTGCTGATGTCCGGCGGCAGCGCCGGCACCAGCTGCACCAACGCCTACCCGAGCACCGCCGAGGCGAGCCGGGTGAGCAACCTCTTCGCCGGCACGTTCAGCGCCACCGACCGCAGCGCGGACATCTTCCGCGACAGCTGGCCGAGCGTGCTCACCTCCGTGAGCTGACCGCCCTGGCACGTGGAAGGGGCCGGCGCGCGTGCGCCGGCCCCTTCGCCGCGTCCTCAGCTCGGCATCGTCCTCAGCTCGGCATCGGCGTCAGCCGGGTACGCGGACCGGCCCGCAGCACACCCGACGGCAGCTTCTTGCCGAGCAACTCCTCGGCCAACTCCGCCACCTCGATGAGCGCCGGCAGGTCGATGCCGGTGTCGATGCCCATGTCGTGCAGCATGTGCACTGCCTCCTCGGTGGCCAGGTTGCCGCTCGCCCCCGGCGCGTACGGGCAGCCACCGAGGCCACCGACGCTGGCGTCGAACTCGGTCACCCCCAGCTCCAGCGCTGTCAGCAGGTTGGCCAGCGCCGTACCCCGGGTGTTGTGGAAGTGCAGCAGCACCGGCACGTGTGCGTTCCTGTCGCGTACCGCGCTCACCAGCTCGCGGACCCGACGTGGGGTGCCCATGCCTGTGGTGTCGCCGAACGCGACCCGGTCCGCGCCGTCGCGGACCACCCGGTCCACGATCCCGGCCACCCGCTGCGGGTCGACGTCCCCCTCGTACGGGCAGCCGAAGCTGGTCGCCACGATCACCTCGACCCGCGCCGACGCGCCGTGCAGCAGGTCGATCAGCTCGGCGATGTCGTCCAGCGACTCGTCGGTGGACCGGTTGACGTTACGTCGGTTGTGGGTGTCGCTGGCCGAGACCACCACCTCGATCTCGGTGAACCCGGCGGCGAGGGCCCGCTGGGCGCCCCGGGTGTTCGGCACCAGCGCGGAGTACCGCACCCCGTCGGCCTTCATCGCCCGCTGCCACACCTCGTCGGCGTCGGCCATCTGCGGAATCGCCTTGGGGTGCACGAACGACACCGCTTCGATGCGGCGTACGCCGGTGCTGGAGAGGCCGTCGAGCAGCCGCACCTTGGCGTCGGTCGGGATCGGGTCCTCGTTCTGCAGCCCGTCCCGCGGCCCGACCTCACGGATCGAGACGAAACTCGGCAGGTCCGCCATAAGGGGTCACCTCACTGTGACGAAAGCAGTGCTTGGGGGTCCTCCCAGCATGCCACCCCGCTGTTGATCAAGAGGTTTGCGTCATTCGCGGCGCAGATCCTGACGCAAACCTCTTGATCACCGGGGGTGGGCGCCGGGGCGATCAGCGCATGCGGGAGACGATTCCGGTGTCGTAGGCGCCGGAGAGGAACTCGTCGTTGGTGAGCAGCTCGGCGAAGAAGGGAACGTTGTTCTTCGGGCCCTCGATCTGGAACGCCGCGACGGCCGCCTTCGCGCGGTCGAGCGCCTCGTCGCGGGTCGCGCCGCTGACGATCAGCTTGGCCAACAGGCTGTCGTAGAACGGAGTGACAGTGTTGCCACCGGTGTAGCCGGAGTCCACCCGGACACCCTCACCCGTCGGCTCGACCCACGTCCTGATCACACCCGGACCCGGCAGGAAGCGCTTCGGGTCCTCCGCGTTGATCCGCATCTCGATGGCGTGCCCACTCGGGGTCAACGCGTCCGGGTCGAACGTCGGCGCCAACCCGGAGGCCACCCGCAACTGCTCCTCGACCAGGTCGATGCCGTAGACGTACTCGGTCACCGGGTGCTCCACCTGCAACCGCGTGTTCATCTCCAGGAAGAAGAAGTCTTCGGAGCCGGGAGCAGTGCCAGCAGCGTCCCGCTCACGCGGGACCATCAGGCACTCGACAGTGCCCGCGTTGCGGTAGCCGACCGCCTCGCCGGCCCGCACCGCCGCCGCCAGGAGCCGGGACCGCAGCTCCGGCGAGACCGCCGGCGACGGGGACTCCTCGACCAGCTTCTGGTTGCGCCGCTGCACCGAGCACTCCCGCTCGCCGAGCGCCACCACCCGGCCGTCGGCCAGGCCGAGGATCTGCACCTCGACGTGTCGCACCCGGGGAAAGTACCGCTCGATCAACACCGAACCGTCGCCGAACATCCGCTCGGCGAACGCGCGCACCTTGTCGTACTCGGTGCGCAGCGCGGCCTCGTCGACCGCCACGCCCATGCCCATGCCGCCACCGCCGGCGGCGGCCTTGACCATCACCGGGTAGCCGATCTCGGCCGCGGCCGTCACCGCAGCGTCCAGGTCGGCGGCCGGGTCGGTGGTGCCCGGTGCGACCGGCACACCGGCCGCCGCCATCAGGTTCCGGGCGTTGATCTTGTCGCCCATCGCGGTGATCGCGTCCGCGTCGGGTCCGACCCAGATCAGGCCACTCGCCTCGACGGTCCTGGCGAACTCGGCGTTCTCCGACAGGAAGCCATACCCGGGGTGGATGGCCTGCGCACCCGTCGCCTTCGCGGCGGCGAGGATCGCCTCGGTGTTGCGGTAGCTCAGCGCCGGGTTCGGTGGGCCGATGAGGACCGCCTCGTCCGCCTCCGCGACGAATGGCAGGTCGGCGTCGGCCTCCGAGTGCACAGCGATCACGCGGATGCCGAGCCGCTTGGCGGTCCGGATGATCCGGCGGGCGATCTCGCCCCGATTGGCGACCAGCAGTGACTCGATCATGTTTCCTCCCGGCGTCCGGATGGTGGGACGATGTCAGGGAATCATGACCGGCACGGTTCTGACGAGTCGGCTCAGGCGAGCAGCGCGGCCAGTGTCGCGCCGCGCAGCAGCTCGGCGCGGCGTCGCCGGTCCACCTCACCACCGAGGAACGGCGTCGAGTTCATCAGGCCGAACGCGGCGTGCGCGAGAACCCGCGCCTCACCGTCGGGCATCCCCGGGTGCAGCGCGGTGAGCACCGTCACCCACTCCTCGACGTAGAGCCGCTGCAGGCGACGGATCCGGCGCCGTGGCTCCTCGGGCAGGCGGTCCAGCTCGTGCAGGTGCAACGCGATCACCGCCGGATTGGCCAGCGCGAACTCGACGTGGAAGTCGATCAGCGACTCCAGCACGCCGCGCGGGTCGTCCGAACGCCCGACGGCGCGTTCCCGCCCACCGGCCAGCAACCCCTCACTGACCGGAATCAGCGCGGCGGCCAGCATGGCTTCCTTGCCGGCGAAGTGGTGGTAGAGCGCCGGACCGGTGACCCCGGCGGCGGCGCCGATGTCGTCCATCGACACGCCGTGATAGCCGCGCGCCGCGAACAGACCTACCGCGATCTCCAGGATCTCGTCCTTGCGGGACCTGCGCCGGCCCGCACCCGCCGCACCCCGTGCCTGCTGCTCCACCGTCACCGGGCAAGCCTAGACCGCGAGGAGCCCGCGATGGTTGCCGGTTACTTCCGTCCGCCCCGGGCCGGGCCGCCCCTGAACTGGCCAGGGGCGGCCGGCGAGGTCAGTCGTCCTCGTCCAGGTCGTGCTCCGCGCGCAACGCGGCGGCTTCCCCGGGTCGATCGAGCAGATCGAGCACCCGGGCCAGCAGCCAGGCCGTCTGGCGGACCTGCCGCGAGGCGGCCGGCAACCCGCCGAGTACGCGGCGCAGCAGCGGCTCCGCCTCGACCGGCCGATCCAGGCGCAGCAGCAACTCACCGATCAGGGTCTCCACCTGGGCGGCCTCGCCGAACGCCTCGATCGACCGCAACCGGTCCGGCACCCCGGTGAGCCGACCCAGCGCCTCGTCCAGTCGCTCCTCCCCGGTGAGCACCCGCGCTCCGGCCTCGGCCGCCATCGCCAGCTCGTACAGCACCGGCGGATCGGCCTGCTCGGCCAGCTTCGCCGCCAACCCGTCCACCACCTCGACGGCGCGCAACGCCGCGTCCCGGTCGTCGGCCCAGAACCAGGCGTACGTCTCCCGCCGGCGAGCACGCAGCTCATCCAGCGGCAGGTCGCCGAGCCGGTACGCCTCGGCCGCGGCGGCGAACCGCTCGCCCGCCGCCGCGTCCCGGTCCGCGTCGTAGAGGATCCCGCCGGCCTCCTCCAGCACCTGCGCCCGGTGCGGAAGGTTGTCCGGTCCGTCCAGATTGCTGGCCAACTGCTCCAACAGCGCCAACGCGGGGTCGATCTCACCAAGTCCGGCGTAGACGCCGGCCAGCAGGTGCCGGCAGCGGTCCGCCTCCGCCTGGGCGCCCAGCCGATCCAGACCGAGCACTGCCTCCTCGGCGACCTCGGCGGCCTCGGCGAGCCGGCCCACCATCCGGTACGCGTTCGCCAGCTCCCACCGCAGGAACGCGTCCCCCTCGGCGCCCCGCTCCACGCACAACGTCACCGCCTCGACGAAGTCGTCGACCGCGTCCGGGGCCCGGCCGGCCGCCAGCAACGCCCGGGCGCGGGCGACCCGGACGGGCAGCTCCGCGTCCGCCGGTGCCGCCTCCAACGCCTCGTCGCAGGCGGCCACGGCATCCGCCGGGTCGTCGACCAGCCGCGCGTACGCCAGGCAGGCACCAGTGACCACCTCGCCGACACCCAACTCCCGGCCGATCCCGCGGGCCTCGTCGACGGCGGCGCGGGCCTCGTCGACGCGGTCGGTCTGCTCCAGCAGATGCCCCCGGTGCAGCGCGATCCGGGCCGCCAGGTGCCGATCACCGCCCGCATCGGCAGGTACCCGGTCGAGCGCGGCGAGCGCGTCCGCCCAACGCTCGCGGTGCAGCAGCGCCAACGCCACCCGGTCGTGTCCGGCCGCCCGCTGCTGGGCGTCGCCGAGCCGGTCCAGGACCTCGGCCGCCTCCCGGACCAGCAGCAGACCCTCCTCGGTCTCCTCGTCGGACCGGGTCAACAGCACCCCGAGCCGCCCGGCGACCGTCTGGGCCGCCACCTCTTCGTCAGCCTCCCGGTACAGCTCCAACGCCGCCCGATTCAGCTTGATCGCACCCTCGATGTCGTCCTCGTCGCCAAGCTCCGACGCCCGCAGCGCCAGCCGGTGCGCGGACGTGCTGGCGGGCAGCTCGGCGGCGCCGAACCGGTCGTCGAAGGCAACAAGCGCCGCCCGGAAGGTGCCCCGGTCGTGCCGGCCCCAGCTCTGTTCCGCAAGGTCCAGCAGATCGTCCGGGCCGGCGTCGGCGGGCACTGTCGCGGCGGGTCGTTCACCCTTGGCGGGCGGTCGCACGCCCTCGGTGGACGACGCCGACGTGCCCGGCCTGGCGGCCGGCTCGTCCCCGACCGGTTGGGCCGGGCGACGGCGGACGCTCGCCGACAGCGGCACATGCTCCCCGCTCGCCTGCACGGCCAGCCGCCTGGCGATCCACTCCGACTGGTGGCTCGTGCCGTTACGGGCGTCGAAGCGGGCGGCCAGACCGGCAGCGGTCTCGGCCAGCTCGTCCGCCAACGACGCCGCCGACACCGCGGCGGCCGGCCGCCCCTCGGCGGCCCGGCGGTAAACGGCCGACGAGCCGGCCTGACGCAGCGCGGCGACGGCCGCCGCCGCGAAGTGCATGGCGGCGGCCGGCGACGGCGGCCGGTCCAGCCAGTCCAGGTGCCGCTCGACCAGCTCGATCGCCCGCGCCTCGTTGCCGGTCAGCGTGCAGAACTCGACGTGGTCCGCGATGTCCCACAGGTTGGCGAGGTTGCCGCGCAGCCGGCGGTAGGCCTCCCGGTGCGCGTCCCGCGCCTCCTCGGCCCGCCCGGTCCGCAGGTACGGCAGGAGCAACGCGGTGAGGATCGACTGCGGCTGCTCGTTGCAGTTGAGCCGGCCGGCGAGCACCGGCTCGGCCAGCTCCACCGCCTCCACGTCCCGCCCGGTGTCGGCGAGGTAGCCCACCTGGCTCGTGGGGTCACAACCGGCGCAGTCGGACAGTCCGTCGCGCGGGGTGGTCTGCCAGAGCCGGTACCAGTGCGCGGCGGCCTCGACGTCGCCCACGTGGTCGGCGACCCGGAACCGGTGCTTGTGCACTGCCTGCAGGCTGTGCCCGCCGGCCCGGTAACGACGTTCCATGTCGTCCAGCACGGCGTACGTGCGGTCGAGCGGCACCTCCGGGAAGTTCAGCAACCCGTTGATCATGTACTTGAAGTGCCAGAGCAGGTTGTGCAGGTGACGCTGGTGGTACGGCTGGGGGTCACTGTCGAACTCGGACAGACACCAGGAGAAGGTCACGAAGGACTTGGCCGGCTCACCGCCGTAGATGTAGCCGGTGGTGGCCTGCATCCGGGTCACGAATGCAAGGTGCCTGTCGTCGGCGGCATCCACCCGGCGCAGCAACTGCTCCAGGGCCGCGATCTGCCCCGCCCCGTACGGCATGTCGGAGATGCCGCGCAGCACACGCCACAGATCCTCGTCGCTCATGCTCACTCCCGTCCCGGAACAGCCCGGCCGAGCAGGCCGAGGAAGGAATCGTTCAGCAGCGCGGCGTCGGCGGCGCGGATCGGATGGTGGCCGAGCAGCAGCGCCTGCCCGTACAGCGCCTCGATGGCCAGACCGACCAGCTCCGGATCGCTCAGCATGGTCACCCGTCGTACCAGCGGGTTGCGGTGGTTGAGCACCAACTGCGGACGGTCCGGCGGGGCGGTGGCGGCGAGCGCGTCGAGCACTCCACCCCACAGCTCGTCGGCCCGGTCCCGGCTGGCCGCGAGCTGGTCGTTGAACGCCGCCGACCGGCTGACCAGGTAGAGCGCGGGCAGCGAGACCGGGTCGTACGCCCGGATGACCACCTCGCAGCCGGAACGCTCGACGGCCCGTTGCGCCGCCGCGAGGAACTGTCGCAGCGCCAACTCCACCTGCGGGTCGAGCGCGTCGAACCGGGTGGTGAGGTCGCTCGGCTCCAGCCGCTCGATGAGCACCGAGCGGTCCACCACCGGCAGCCGCTCGATCAGCTCGGTGTCGTACGTGTAGCCGGCGTTGACCACCGCCAGGTCCTGCGCGGCGGCGACGGCGGCGAGCTGGCGGAACTCGTCCAGGCTGGCCGCGTAGCGGACCACGCCGTAGCGCTCCCGGAACTCGGCGAGGGTGAGCGTGCCGACATTGGTGTCCATCGGCCACCACCTGTCGACCAGCCGGAGCATCTCGTCGTCGTGCAGCGCCAGGGCCTTCACGCCGAGGTGGTGCACCTGGAGGAACTCGGCCAACCGGTGCGGGTCGTGCCGGGCCAGTCGGACCAGCCAGCCGCGCACCTGGTCGCCGAGCGCCTCCCGGGTCGCCGTCAGCAGGGTGTCCTCGTAGAGGGCCTCCCGGCTGGCGGTCGGGCGCAGTTCGGTCGCGTCCACCACGCAGTGCGCGAAGAACGCCCACTCCGGCAGCAGCCCGTCGGCGTTCTCGGTGAGCAGCATCCGCTTGAGGTAGACGCGGTGCCCGGCCCGGGCCGCCGGGTTCACCGGGGTCGGCAGGATGACGGCGACACCGGTCAGCCCGGCCTCCGGCACGGCCAGCGGCAGGACGTCGAACGGGTCCACGCCGAGTGTCTCCCGGGCGTACCGGATCAGCGCCGCGCGGTCCAGTGGCGCTCCCGGCGTGGTCGGCCAGGGCGGTTCCCCGGTGGTGGTGACGACGTCGCCGACGCGGACGGTGACCGGCAGCAGCGCGCCGAAGAGCCGGGCCAGGTCGGTGACTGTCGCAGTGGTGAACCACTGGTCCGCGTCGCGGCGGGGCACCAGCGTGACAGTGGTGCCCGGCTCGGCGCGGGCCGCCTCCGGCGGGGCCACCGTCACCGCGTAGCGGCCGTCGGCGTACCCGGTCCAGCGAACAGTGGGGTTGTCGCCGTGCCGGGTGAGCACCTGGATCTCGTCGGCCACCAGGAAGCAGGAGAGCAGACCGATGCCGAACTGGCCGAGGAACTCGTGCCGGGAGAAGCCCAGCTCGTCGCGCTTCGAGCTGCGGCCGATGGTGGCCAGCAGCTCGTGCACCTGCGCCTCGGTCAGGCCGATGCCGGTGTCGTGCACCCGTAGCGTGCCGTCGCCGGTGCTGTCCGGGGGTTCGATGCGTACCAGCGCCGGCGCGTCCGGCTCGGTCCCGCGTCGGGCGGTGATCGCGTCCACCGCGTTCTGGAGCAGCTCGCGGACGTAGACCCGCGGGCTGCCGTAAAGGTGATGACTGAGCAGGTCAACCACGCCACGTAGGTCGACCTGGAAAGTGTGGTCCACGCCTGTTGTCTCCCCGGTCCCGGTGCCGGCGCTCACCGTACCCATGATCACCGACAGGCGCGGTCCCCTTCCTGCCCGGCGGCTTGACCCTCGACCCGGTCGAACCGGCACGGTCGCCGGCATGACTTCCTCCGCTCTGGGCCGGGACTTCCGGCTCCTGTGGTCCGCGGCCGTCTCGTCCCGGTTCGGGGACGCGCTGCGTACCCCGGCGCTGGCCCTGCTGGCCGCGACCGCGACCCGTGATCCGCGGGTCATCGCGGCGGTCACGGTGGCCGGGCAGTTGCCGCCGCTGCTGTTCGGCCTGCTCGGCGGCGTGTACGCGGACCGCTGGGACCGCCGTCGGACGATGGCCCTCGTCGACGGGGTACGCGCTGGCGTGGTCGCGGCGCTGGCAGTCGTGGTGGCGCTCGACCGGGTCAGCGTCCTGGTGCTGCTGGTGGCGGCATTTCTGCTCGCCACATTGGGCACTCTCTTCGACTCCGCCTCGTTCGCGTTGCTCCCCGCGTTGGTGCCGCCGGACGCGCTGCCCCGGGCGAACGGCCGGCTCCAGGCGGGGTCCGCCGTGGCCGGTGGCTTCCTCGGAGCGCCCGCCGCCGGTGTCCTGTTCGCCGTCGCCCCGGCCCTCCCGTTCGCCCTCGACGCCGTCACCTTCGCGGCGGCGGCCCTGCTCGTGCTGGCCCTCAGTCCGCCTCCCGCCGGCACCCCGGGGACGACACGGCGGCGCGGCTCGGTGTGGAGCGAGATCGTCGAGGGTCTGCGTTGGCTGCGGGCGCACCGGACCCTGTGGCGGATCACGCTGCTCACCGCCGCGAGCAACCTGGCGATCAGCGGCATCATGGCGGTGCTGGTGCTCTACGCGCTGGACGTGCTGCGGGTGCCGCCGGCCGGGTACGGGCTGTTCGCCGCCGCCGCCATCGTCGGGGGCGTGGCGGGGGCGCTCGGTGCGGGGCGGCTCGCCGCAGGGCTCGGCACGGTGCCGGCGCTGCGTGCGGTGCTGGCCGTGGAGACCGTGGCGCTGACCGGTTTCGCGCTGGCTCGGCATCCGGTGTCCGGCGGGATCGCGCTTGCCGTTTTCGCTGCCGGCACAGTGGTGTGGAACAGCCTGTGGGCGTCGTACGGGCAGCGGAACGTGCCGAGTGAGTTGCTGGGCCGGGTCGGTGCGGCCCAGCGGATGGTCGGTCTGCTCAGCGCGCCGCTCGGGGCGGCGCTCGCCGGGTTGGCCGCCGCGGCGTACGGCACGGCGCCGGTGACGGGCGCGGCGGCGGCGACGTTCGCGCTGGTCACCGTCGCCGCGTGGCGGACGCTGCGGCCGGCCGCGCCCGTTGTGTTGAGCCGCGCGGGCTAGCCCGGCGTCCGCTCCCGGTGCGACAGCCCGGACAGGCGCAGCGCGATGCGTCGGCGGGCCGGTGGAACGGCACCGAGCAGCCGGAGCAGCACGTCGCGGGCGGGCCGACGAGCCGGGGAGACACCGGCCATCCTGGTCAGTCCGGCGGCGAAGCTCAGCACGTCCTCGGCCATCGGCCGCTGCCGGGCGGTGTAGTCGTCGAGCAGCGTCTCCGGGCCACCGTCGAGCACGTCGGCCACTGCGGTGCCGAGCGCGACAGCGTCGCAGATGCCGAGGTTCATGCCCTGCCCACCGGCCGGGCTGTGCACGTGCCCGGCGTCGCCGGCCAGCAGCACCGGCCCGGCTCGGAAGGTGTCGGCGATCCGGTGGTGCACCCGGAACCGGGAGCCCCAGAGCACCTCGGTCACCTGGTCGGGTCGTCGCGCCGGGCCGCGCTCGTCGAGCAACGCCTGGAGGTAGGCCGCGTCCGGTTCGGCCGGGGCGCTGTCCACGGCGGCGACCAGCCGGACCACCCCGCCGGGCAGTGGTGCCCAGACCAGCGGCCCGGGGCGGGCGAGGAAGAGCGCGGCCTCGTCGCGCGGCAGCACGCTGCGCACCCGCACGTCGGCGAGCACGAAGGACTCTTCGTCGCTGCTGCCGGTGAAGCCGATGCCGGCCAACTGTCGGACAGTGCTGTGCAGGCCGTCCGCACCAACCACGAACCGGGCCCGCAGCGCCTCGCCGTCGACCTGCGCGAGCATGCCGTCACCGGCGCGGCTCAGCCCGGTGAGCTGGCACGGCCGTCGTACCTGGACGCCACGTTCAGCCAGCTTCTCGGTGAGCACGGCCTCGGTGACCGCCTGGGAGACCAGCAGCGCGTAGGGGAAGCGGGACGGCAACTCGTGGAACGGCACCGACAGCAGCACCCGGTCCCGGTCGCGCACCGTGAAGCGCGGCGTGCGCACCGCCTGGGCGATCAGCGGCGCCGCGGCGTCGATCCGGTCCAGTACCTCAAGTGTGTACGCGTGCACGACGGCCGCGCGGGAGGTCGTGGGCGGTGCGGTCAACCGGTCCAGCACTGTCACCTCGACCCCGCGCCGGGCCAGCGTCAACGCGATGGCGAGACCGGTGGGGCCGGCGCCCACCACCAGGACCTCGGTGCTCGTGGGCAGCATGGCCACCTCCAGATCGACTGGGCCAACGGACGTTGGCAAACGCTTGTTGGCAACGCTAGGGCCCTCCCAATTGCGTGTCAACAGGTGTTGGCATACGGTCGTTGGCATGACCAGCCCGACGCGCTCCCGCCGCTCCGACGCCACCCGGGCGGCGATCCTGCGAGCGGCCCGGGAACGGTTCGCGGCGGACGGCTACGAACGCGCCACGATCCGGGCCATCGCCGCCGACGCCCAGATCGACCCGTCGATGGTGATGCGCTACTACGGCAGCAAGGAAGGGCTCTTCGCGGCGGCGGCCGAGTTCGACCTACGCCTGCCCGACCTCACCTCGGTGCCACCCGCCCACCTCGGTGAGGCGCTGGTCCGGCACTTCCTCGCCCGCTGGGAAGGCGACGAGACACTGGTGGCGCTGCTGCGAGCCGCCAGCACCAACCCCGGCGCCGCCGAACGCATGCGCGGCATCTTCGCCGACCAGCTCACCGCCGCAGTGGCCACGTTCGGCAGCGACCCGGCGCTGACCTCCCGACGGGCCGGCCTGGTGGCCAGCCAGATCCTCGGCCTCGCCTTCACCCGATACATCGTCCGCCTGTCGCCCATTGTGGACACCACGCCGGATGAGCTGGTCGCCTGGATCGCGCCGACCCTCCAGCGCTACCTGACCGGAACGCCACCGGGCTGACCCAACCTTTTCCCACCTCCCGTGCGTCTGCCAGATGACGCGTACTGCGCGACGGCCGGGAGGGGGGCGGATGGCGCCGACGACTGACGACGGACGCGACGGCTACCTCGCCTTCGTGGAGAACCACCAGCACCGGCTGCTCCGCGCGGCCTACCTGATCTGCGGCAACCAGCATCAGGCCGAAGACCTCCTCCAGGACGCGCTGCTGAAGCTGGCGCTGCGCTGGTCCTCGGTCCGCAACGGCGACCCGTCCGCGTACGTGCGCGCCATCCTCTACCGGGACTCGGTGTCGTGGTGGCGTCGCCGACGGCGGGAATGGCTCAGCGCCGCGCCTCCGGACCAGGTCGCCCACGACCGTGACGGCGCGTTACGGCTGACGATGCACGACGCGCTGGGCCTGCTGCCACCGCGGCAACGGGCCGTGCTGGTGTTGCGCTACTACGAGGACCTGACCGAGGTCGCCACCGCCGAGGCGCTCGGGGTGACAGTCGGCACCGTGAAGAGCCAGTGCCATGCGGCGCTGCGCCGACTCCGCGAGGTCGCCCCGGACCTCGCCCGCGATGCCAGGCCGAGCCGAGGCTCGGCCGATCTGGCCAGCGGCCTGGAGGTGAACCCGTGAACGAGCAGGAACTGCGCCGACTGCTGACCGTCAGCGTCGAGGACGTGCTCCCCAGCCAGCCGGCCGCCGCCGGATGGGAGCGGGCTCGGCGTACCCGGCGGACCCGGCGGGCCGTCGGAGTGGTCGCCCTGGCCGTGGTGCTGGTCGGTGGCGGCACGGTGGCGGCGCTGCGACCACCCACCGACCCGGCACCGGTCCCTCCGGTCGGCCCCACTGTCACCCCGACCGTCGACCCCACCCACGCGGGCCCGGTGCAGAAACCGCCCGCCGAGCTGACCTTCCCACCCGATCCGTTGGCCAAGCTCGGCGACCCGGCGACAGTGCCGCTCTCCGAGCGACCGGTCAAGCGGGCACTGGCACTGTTCCAGCCGCTGGACGAGGAGTACCAAGCAAACGGCCCGGTCCGGGTGCTCGGCAACGACGGCGTGACACGCAGCCTCGACGTGGTGACGCTGGCGCCGACCCGGGACGCGAGCGGCAACGAGGCGCCCGCGCTGAAGCCGGGGATGCTGTCGCCGGACGGCCGGACGGCAGCGTTCGCGCAGACCAAAGAGCTGATCCTGATCGACCTCACCACGGCGGCCGTCCGCCGGATACCGCTCGACGGCTACCTGGAGTTGGTGGTGTGGGCGCACGACCGGGTGCTGGTGGGGGGCGACGACCGGACGTACGCGGTGGACCTTGTCACCGGGGCGGCCAGCACGATCGACGTGTCGACCTGGGAGTTGATCGCACCCGACCCGGCCGCCGGCCGGGAGGCCCCGTTGATCGACGTGTACGGCGAGCGGACCAGCCTGACGCTACGCAGCCGGACCGCCCGGGAGGGCGAACTCCGCTCCGAACAGCCGGTCAACGCCTCGGCGCTGCCCTCGCCGTACCAGGTCAACGAGTTCTACGGCCGGGGCTGGCTGCACGGCGAGCGCCTGGCGCGGGCAGCCTGGATCATCAACAGCGAGATCGACGGTGCCGAGGCGGCGGCCGTGCTGGACGCGCGGACCGGCGCAGTGCTCCACCTGCTCGACCTGGGCCGGGAGCGCGGCAAGGGCTGCTGCGAGGTGCTGGGTTGGGACAGCAGGGGCGCGGTGCTGCTCCGACTGGAACCGGCCGCCCTGGCGCGCTGGCACCCGGAGACCGGCGAGATCACCGGCATCGTCCGCGACCTGCCCGGCGTGTTCGCACTCGCCAGCTGACAACGTCGCGTCGTCCCGACGTGATCGACTCGGGTTCATTGATATCGCGGTGTCCGAGCGAGCGGGACAACCCGACATCAGGAAACCCGAGTCGATCACACGCTGACCTGGTCAGACGGCCAGGCCGCCGGGCTGGTCGCCCTTGACGACGGGTGCCCGGACCAGGTTGCCCCACTCGGTCCACGAGCCGTCATAGTTGCGCACCTGCGGGTAGCCCAACAGGTGCCGCAGCACGAACCAGGTGTGGCTGGACCGCTCGCCGATGCGGCAGTACGCGATCACGTCGTCGTCCGGGCTCAGCCCGAGCTGGTCGGCGTAGATCGCCTTCAGCTCGTCGGCCGACTTGAACGTGCCGTCCTCGTTGGCGGCGGACTTCCACGGCTTGCTGACCGCGCCCGGGATGTGTCCGCCGCGCAGCGCACCCTCCTGCGGGTAGTCCGGCATGTGCAGCATCTCGCCCGTGTACTCACCCGGCGACCGGACGTCGACAAGTGGCCGGCCGGAGGCTACGTGCGCCATGACCTGCTCACGGAAGGCCCGCAGCGGCGCGTCGTCGCGCAGCGGCACCGGGTAGTCGGCGCGCGGGCGGGCCGGCTTGTCGCGGGTCACCTCGCGTCCCTCGGCGATCCACTTCTGCCGGCCGCCGTCGAGCATCCGCACGTCGGCGTGGCCGAAGAGCGAGAACACCCAGAGGGCGTACGTCGCCCACCAGTTGAAGTTGTCGCCGTAGAAGACGACGGTGTCGCCCCGGCCGATGCCCTTCGCGGCACACATCTCGGCGAAGCTCTTGGCGTCCAGGTAGTCCCGGGTCACCTGATCGTTCAGCTCCAGGTGCCAGTCGACCTTGACCGCACCGGGAATGTGACCGGATTCGTAGAGCAGCACGTCCTCGTCGGACTCGACGACGACGAGGCCCTCGTCGCCCAGATGCGCGGCCAGCCACTCGGTGGTGACCAGCCGCTGCGGGTCCGCGTACGACTGGAGGCGGGGATCGGGATCGTTCGGCACAGACATGATCCCCAAGGTACGCCGTTCAGGCGCGACGGTGGGCGATCCGACCAGCGACCACTGTCACCAGACAGGCCCCGTCGACGCCGTGCACCGCGAGGTCGGCCCGCCCGGCCGACCGCAGCGTCGGCGCCACGGCGGTGGCCAGCACCAGCAGGTCGCTGCGCTCGGCGGCGGCCCGCAGGGCGGGGTCGGCCAGGTGTTCCGCCAGCACCGCCGTCACCCCGGTACGCAGCAGCGCGTGCACCCGCTCGCGCGGGGTCGGCGCGGGCGGCAGCGGACCGTCGTGCAGCAGACCCGGCCCCAGAGTGCCGGGCCAGCGGCGAACCCGGGCGTCGGCGTACGCCGAACTCAGCTCGGCCAGTGGGCCGACGGCCTCGATCCGGTCGCCACTGACGAGTACGGCGTGGTCGGGCAACGACTCGCCGTCCCGGTCGCGGCGCAACAGGGCCGCCGCGTGCAGGGTGATCATGCTCAGTCGACGAGCGGGCCGAGTTGCGGGCGCTTCGCCGTCACCGTGTCGCCGGACGACCGACCGGTCAACCGCCGCTTCACCCAGGGGGCGAGGTACTGGCCGGCCCACCGCAGGTCGGAGGCGCGGGCCGCCAGCCACGGCGACGGCGCCGGGTGTGGCGGAACCATCAGCCACTCCTCGTCGCAACCAACCCCGAGGGCGTTCAACACCTGCCCGGCGACCCGGCGATGCCCGGCCGGGGAGAGGTGCAGCCGGTCGGTGCTCCAGAGCATGGGATTGAGGAACGTGTCGTCGGCGTACAGGTCGACCATGATGGCGCCGTGCCGCTCGGCGGTCTCGCCGACCGCCTGGTTGAGCAGCTGCACCCGGGGGGCGACGAGGCGTTGGCCGGGCAGTCGGGCCATCACGTCAGCGAACCGGAAGAGGAGCACGTCCGCGCCGCCCGAGCGCAGTTGCCGGACCACCTCGTCGAAGCGGGCGACCAGCGTGTCCGGATCGAAGGTGCGCCGCAGCACATCGTTGCCACCGGCCGCGAAACTGATCAAATCCGGCTTCATCGCCACAGCGGAGGGCACCTGCTCGGCGACCACGCTGGGGAAGAGCCGGCCCCTGATGGCCAGGTTCGCGTACCGGAAGTCGGGCCCCGCGTCGGCGGCGAGCCGGGTCGCCACCAGGTCCGCCCAACCCCGGAAGGTGCCGTCCGGGTACGCGTCGTCCATACCCTCGGTGAAGCTGTCCCCGACCGCGACAAAACTGCGCCAGCGCACCCGCGCCCCCTCACGCCTTCGTTGCCTGCGGCGACCAGTCTGGCACCGGAGTCGCGACGCGTGGTGCCCCGATCCGCAGACGTGTCGGACGTCATGGCGCGCACAACAGGCGGGACCGGCCACCCCCGTGAGTGGCCGGTCCCTCGTACCCGGTGCCCGCTGCACCGGGAGCTCAGCCCAGCAGACCACCCCACGGCTGGCCGGCGGGCGCCGACACGGTGGCCAGCACCCGGCCACTGGCCGCGTACCGAACCAGCCGGTACGCCGGCGCGCCGTCGGCCGGCGTACCCGCGTCGGCCTGCACCACCAGACCGCCATCGGCCAAAACGACCCCGTCGATGGCCTGGCCGTGCCCGGTCGGCTGCTTCCACGCCGGGTCCAACGGCGCCAACTCGGTGACCGCCCCGCTGACGGCGTCGAGCCGGTAGTTGCGGAACCGCCAACCACAGGCACAACCCCCGGGGCTGGTCGTGTGGGCGCTGATCACCAGCGTCCGGCTGTCACCGGAGATCGCCGCCACTCCACCAATGACGAGGCCGGCGGGGAGGCGCGGGCTGACCGCCCGTCGGACGCCTCGCTCGTCAGAGATCGCCACGGTCTGCTGGCCGACCTGGGCGATCCATCCACCGGACACCGTCGGGCACTTCGGGTGGTGGGTGGCGAGCACCTTCCGCCCGGTCCCGTCGGCGTTGACGGCGATGAGCGTTAGCTCCTTCTCCCGCCCCAGGCCGTACAGCACCCGCCCGGAGTCGAGCCAGCTCGGCGCGCACGTCTGCTGACCCTGGGTCGGAATGACGTGCCGCTTCGTGCCGTCGAACCCGCTGATCACCAGGCGGCGGGCGGACCCTTCCATCCAGGCCACCCGTCGCCCGTCCGGCGAGACGGCGAGCGGGCCGGCGTCCATGCTGTTCCCGAGACGGCCCGAACGCACCACCTGCCAGGCCCCAGCAGTGGTACGCCGCCAGATCCGGGCCGGATCGTTCTGCTTTTGGCCGTGCTCCTCAGCGGTGTACCAGGTGAGCTGCGGCCACTGCGTCGAGCCGACCGCCGGGCGGGCCGGTGCGACAGCCGGAGCGGCATCCACGGAGCCGCCAGTACCGGCGGCCGAGGTGTCGTCGGTCGCCGGACCGGGGGTGGCGGTGGCCGTTTCGGCCGGAGCGGGCGCGGCCTTCGGGTCGGCGGTGCCGCAGGCAGCGGCACCGAACGTCAGGAGCAACAGGGCGGCCGTACCGGCGAACGCGCCGGAGCGGCGGGCCGAGGCGGGACGGGTGGTGTGGGTGAACGGGCCGAGATTCATCGTCTTCAACCTTTGTGGAGGCTCACAGTGCCTGACACCACCCAAGACGAGCCCCTGGCCCTGGCGAGTTGCCGCCGCGACGCGCTACTACCTGACAGTCGGATCCGCTCGCACCGGCAACCTTTTCCACAGTTCACCGACCGTGATCAACACCGACTCGCCCGCGTTGCCAGACGCAGAGAGGGCGGGCCACCCGAGGGTGACCCGCCCATCTCGCGCCGATCGGTCAGTCGACGACGGCCAGGATCTGCATGTCCTTCAGACTCGCCGGCTCGGCGGTCTCGGAAACCTTCTTCCCGTCCTCGTCCACCAGCAGGACCGCATACCCGTTGCTGGTCTTGACCCGCACGACCATCGACCCGTCTGACTGGAAGTAGACCTGGTGCAGGGTGCGCCCGCCCAACGGCAACGAAATCTGCTTGCCCGTACGGGTGTCCAGCACCACGTTGACTCGCAGGTCGCGAGCGACGTCGCCGGCGTCCCCATCCGGCTTGTGCCGCAGCAGCGCGACCAGCGAGCCATCCGGGGCGAGACTGACGACGTCGTCGGTTTGCCATCCGTCCCGGGAGAAGCCGGGGACGACTCGCTTCTTCGTGCCATCCGGACCGTAGAGCGTTACCCCGTAGTCAGTGGCCATGGCGATGGTCTGGCCGTCCGCCGACCAGAAGGCGCTGCAGGCCCTGGTTTCGATGGTCCACCAACGCACGGTCTTTTTCGCCGAGTGCATGTCCAACATGCCGTACCGACCGGGGCCCAGTTCTGCTATCTCGCGGAACAGCAACTGCCGCCGGTCCGGCGACCATGCCGCGCCGACGCAATACGCATCGACATTCGAGCGGATTGCTTGCCTGTCGGAGCCGTCGGCGTCGGAGACGATGAGGTCGTTGTTGCTGTCCACCCAAGCAACCCGGTGGCCGTCCGACGAGACGCTCATCCTGCCCTTGAACGCGATATCGGGCAGTGCGAGAAGCCGCGTCGTACTGCCGCCGGGGGTCCAGGATCGCAGGTTCGCGGTCTTCACGAAGGTCACACTGGCGGGGCCGTAGAAGAGCTTCCCGAACTGCACTGTCGGGGTGTTCGTGCTGGACCCGCCGCTGGGTGGGGCGCCTGGCGTGTCGCCGGCGCTGTTGGACGGCGTCGGGGTGGGCGTCGGAGTCGGCGTCGGCGTCGCGGTGACCGACGGGGTGTCGGCAGGCAGCGGGGGCGGAGACTCATTCGGCCGGATGGCGAAGGCGGTGCCGGCCGCCGCCGCGATCAGCACCAGCGCGGCGGCCGATGTGGCCACCGCCCGTTGGATACCGAGCCGCCGGGACGTGCGCAGCGTACGGTCCCGCAGGTCGACGGAGGTGACCTCGTCGGCCAGGGCGGTCAGGTCGAGCCGGAGGCGCTGGTCGTTCATCGGGTACTCCCTTCCAGGACGTACAGCTCGGCGAGTTCGGGCGCGACGGTGCGCAGCCTGGCCAGTGATTTGGCCGTCTGGCTCTTCACGGTGCCGATCGTGACGCCGAGCAGGTCCGCCGCCTCCGCCTCGGTGCGGTCCTCGAAGAACCGCAGCACCAGCACGGCGCGTTGCTTCGGGGAGAGCTTCGCCAGTGCCGCCCGCAGGGTGAGCCGCAGACTGGTCTGGTGGGCGTGGTCCGGGGCCGAGTCGCCTCCGCGTGGCTCGGGCAGGTCGCCCGGCATCGACTCGGGTACCCGGCGCCGTCGCCACCAGGACACCTGTAGGTGGTACATGGTCTTGCGGGTGTACGCCTCGGCGTTGCCGCTGTGGTGCAGGCGGTTCCAGGAGCGGTGGGTCCGGGCCAGGGCCGACTGGACGAGGTCCTCGGCCAGGTGCTGGTCGCCGGTGAGCAGGTAGGCCGAGCGCAGTAACGCCGGCGTGCGGGAACGGACGAACGAGTCGAACTCACTCAGCAGAGGGTCCACACGGGCCAATCCTTCAGGTCTGGGTGCGAGGGCCTGGTGTCATTGCAGACGTCGGGAACGGCATCGATGGTTGCCGGCGACGGGTGCGGCTCGGATCGAAATGGATCGCTCATCCTGCCGCACCGGCCGTAGGCTGCGCGGATGCTGCTACGCATGTCGACCCTGTTGCTGCGGACCCTGCGCGAGGATCCGGCCGACGCGGAGGTGCCGAGCCATCGGCTGCTGCTGCGCGCCGGCTACATCCGTCGTGCCGCACCGGGCGGCTACACCTGGCTGCCGCTGGGCAAGCTGGTGCTTGATCGGATCACCGAGGTGGTACGCGCCGAACTGCTGGCAATCGGCGACCAGGAGGTGCACTTCCCGGCGCTGCTGCCCGCCGAGCCGTACCGCACCAGCGGCCGGTGGACGGAGTACGGCGACGACATCTTCACCCTCGCCGATCGGCGCGGTGCCGAGCACCTGTTGGCGCCCACCCACGAGGAGATGGCGGCGCTGCTGGTCAAGGACGTGTTCACCTCGTACCGGGACTTCCCGGTGACGCTGTTTCAGGTGCAGACGAAGTTCCGCGACGAGGCGCGGCCGCGGGCCGGGTTGCTACGCGGCCGCGAGTTCCTGATGAAGGACGCGTACTCCTTCGACCTGGACGAGGCGGGGCTGCGGGAGGCGTACGGGCGACATCGCGCCGCGTACCAGCGGATCTTCGACCGGTTGGGGCTGGACTACACGGTGGTGCGGGCGATGTCCGGCGCGATGGGCGGCTCCGCGTCGGAGGAGTTCCTGGCGGCGACACCGGTCGGCGAGGACACCTTCGTCGGCTGTACCTCCTGCGACTTCGCGGCGAACACCGAGGCGGTGGCCACCCGGGTGCCGAGCGCCGGCGACCCGGGCGCGCAGCCGGCCGTCGAGGTGCACGACACTCCGGAGACTCCGACGATCGCGAGCCTGGTGGAGTTGGCCAACGCGCGCCGGTTGGGCGGTCGGGACGGCTGGACCGCCGCCGACACCCTGAAGAACGTCGTGCTGTCAGTTCGTCAGCCGGGTGCCGACCGGGCCGAGCTCCTGGTGATCGGGCTGCCCGGTGACCGGGAGGTCGACCTGAAGCGGGTCGGTGCCGCACTGCACCCGGCACAGGTGACCGTCTTCGAGGAGTGGGCAGAGCATCCGGAGCTGGTTCGCGGCTACATCGGACCGCAACTGTTCGACAAGCTTGGCGTCCGATACCTGGTCGATCCTCGGGTGGTGGCCGGGTCTGCCTGGCTGACCGGGGCGAACGAGCCGGGCCGACACGCGACCGACGTGGTGTGCGGACGGGACTTCACCCCCGACGGCACCATCGAGGCGGCCGACGTCCGCGCCGGCGACCCCTGCCCGGAGTGCGAAGCGGGTGAGCTGACCATCCGGCGGGGCATCGAGATCGGGCACATCTTCCAGCTCGGCCGCCGCTTCACCGACGCCTTCGCCGTCGACGTGCTCGGGCCGGCCGGCAAGCCGGTCCGGCCGACGATGGGCTGCTACGGCATCGGGGTGTCCCGGGCGGTGGCGGCAGTGGCCGAGCAGCACCACGACGACCGGGGACTGGTCTGGCCGGCGGCGGTCGCGCCGTGTGACGTACACCTGGTGGTTGCGGGCAAGGGCCCGCAGCTCGACGCGGCGCTGGAGCTCGGCGGGCGTCTCGCCGACGCCGGCCTGCGGGTGCTTGTCGACGACCGCACGCACGTCTCCGCCGGGGTCAAGTTCACCGACGCCGAGCTGATCGGCATCCCCCGGGCCGTCGTGGTCGGCCGCCGGCTCGCCGAGGGGTACGTCGAGCTGCGCGAGCGGGCCGGCGACGGGCGCACCGAGCTGCCGCTGGACGGTCTGGTGGATCGACTCGTCCACCAGGTACGCCAGGAACGTGCGAGCCTGGTGTAGCTGCCGCGTCACGGGGTAGTGCTGTCGGATCGGGTGGAAACGTCTTCGGAGGCTCTCATGACCGGTTACCGGGTCAGCGACGTGATGACCAAGCAGGTCGTGTACCTGCCGGCCGAGACCACCCTGGACGAGGCGGCCAGGGTGATGAAGGAGGCCGACATCGGTGATGTGGTGGTCACCGACGGCGCCAGCCTCGCCGGCATGCTCACCGACCGGGACATCGTGGTGCGGGCCGTGGCGGAGAACAGCTCCCCTGCGGCCACCACCATCGGCTCGATCGTCACCCGCGAGGTCGTCATGATCGAGCAGCACTGCACTGCGGGTGAGGCGGCGGCGCTCATGCGGGATCGAGGCATCCGACGGGTGCTGGTCTGTGACAGTGACCGCAAGCTGGTGGGGATCGTCTCGCTCGGCGACCTGGCCATGCAGCTCGACCCCACCAGCGCTCTCAGCGAGATCAGCGAGCAGTCGCCCACCGTGTGACAGGGGCCCCGGCACGACGGCGGTAACCTCGACACATGGCTGACATGCCGGCCCGACTGGCCGAGATCGTCGACGAGTTCGCCGCCGCGCCGCGCGACCTGGTTCTGGAGATGCTCCTGGAGTACGCCGATGTCATCCCGGTGCTGCCCGAGGGCACCGTTGAGCGCGAAGGCATGGAGCAGGTGCCGGAGTGTCAGACGTCGTTCTTCCTGCGCGCCAAGGTGACCCCGGAGGGCACCGTGGCGACGATCTTCGACTGCCCACCGGAGGCGCCGACCACGCGGGCGTTCGCCGGGATCCTCGCCGAAGGGCTGGCGGGCGCGAGCCCTCAGCAGGTGCTGGACGTGCCGGACGACCTCTACCAGCGGATGGGTCTGGCGCAGGCGATCAGCCCGCTGCGGATACGCGGCGGCACCGCGATCCTGGGCCGGCTCAAGCGTCAGGTGCGGGAACAACTGGGCTGACCACGAGGTTGCCACCGATCATGGAGATCGAGATCTACGCGGACGTCATCTGCCCGTGGTGCTACATCGGCAAACGCCGCCTGGATGAGGCCCTCGCCCGTTACGAGGGCGAGGTGACGGTCCGTTACCGACCGTTCCAGCTCGACCCGTCGCCGGTGTCCGAGCCGCTCCCGCTGGTGGAGGCGCTGGCCGGCAAGTTCGGCGGCCCGGAGCGCGCCCGGCAGATGGTCGACCACGTGACCCAGGTCGCGGCGGCCGACGGGCTGCGGCTCGACTACGACCGCGCGGTGATTGCCAACACCTTCGACGCGCACCGGCTGGTCGCCTGGGCGACCGATCAGGGCAGGGCGGCCGAGATGGTGGAGGCGCTCTACAAGGCGCACTTCAACCACGGGGTCGACGTCGGCTCGCGGGAGGCGCTGGCCACCCTGGCCGGCGAGATCGGCCTCGACGCGGCCGACGCGCGCCGGTTCCTCGACTCCGACGAGCGCGTCGCCGACGTCGCCGCCGGGCTGGCCGCCGCCCGGGATCTGGGCATCACCAGCGTGCCGACCTTCGTGCTGGCCGGGAAGTACGCGGTCTCCGGGGCGCAGGAGGTGCAGACGTTGCTCGCCGCGTTCGCCGAGGTCGAGCAGCGCGAGTCCGCAGCGCACTCACACTGAGTCATCGGCGACCGGGCGTCCGGCATCGATGATCACGATGTTTCACGTGCAACAACATCGATGCCGATGCCTGGTCAGACCGGCCTGGCCAGCCCTTCCACCACCTGGGCTCCGGGCAGCGCGCCCAACGCCGGCCCCGGCAGCGCGATCTTGCTGTGCCGTACGCCGGACCCGACGATCACGTGCGGTGTGGCGATGACCCGCGCGTCCACCAGGATCGGCCACTGCGCCGGCAGGCCGATCGGGGTGATGCCGCCGTACTCCATGCCGGTCAACTCGACAGCGTCGTCCATCGGGGCGAAGCTCGCCTTGCGGACGTCCAGCGCCCGGCGAGCCACCCCGTTCACGTCCGCCCGCGTGGTGGCCAGGATGATGCAGGCCGCGTAACGCACCACCCCCTCGCGCTTGCCGGCCACCACGACACAGTTGGCCGACACGTCCAGCCCCACCTCGTACGCCGCGCAGAACGCAGCGGTGTCGGCGAGGTCGGCGTCGATCGGCGCTACCAGCACGTCGTTGACGTCCACCGGCGCGTCGACCGGCCACTGCGCGATGGCCTCCGCAACCGGCGGGGCGAGCAGATCCAGGCGGGCGCGGGCCGGTTCGGTCTTCAGCGTTCCCATCACGGGTGCGATCCTCGCATCCGAGACACTGAACCGCCCAGCGGCTCCCCGGCCCCCCGGCGACGCCACCGGCCCGGGCCGGATCGATCCGGTGCTCAACTGCCGGCGAGGAAGGCGTTGTCGCGCATGAAGGAGCTGTCGCGGGCAGCCGCCAACTCCTCCTCGCGCTGGGCCTTGGCCCGTTGCAGCTCCAGATCCTCGAACGCGTGCCGGACACCCAGCCGGATCACGCCGTAGAGGAAGACGAAGCCGAAGACGTAGAGGATCACAGTGGTGACGACAGCGAACATGGCGTCACGGTAAGACGAACGTGAACCGGTGTCCCTCTCATTTCCGGCCGGTTCCCCCGTACGTGTCGGCCAGGTACTCGGCCCAGGTACGCACACCCCGGGGCAGCGCCTCGGTGGTCAGACCACCGGCCCGCAGTTCGTTACCGAGTCGGCCGGGAATTCGCACCGGCAGAAACGGTCGGCGCGAGCCTCGGGCCGCTCGCCACGCCCGGGCGGCCTCGTCGAAGCGGAGCACCTGCGGCCCGCCCAGCTCCTCGATGCCGCCCAGCGGGCCGGCGACCAGTCGAGCCGCCAGCCGCGCCGCCACCTCGTCCGGGTGGACCGGTTGGGCGAGCACCGCCCGGTCCCCGATCACCGGGCCCAGCCGCGCGCTGGCGGTCAGCATGTCGTCCAGGAACTGGGGAAACTGGGTGGCCCGCAGCACCGACCACGGCACCGGCCCGGCCGCGATCACCTGCTCGGCGGCGAGCTTGTGGCGGTAGTACGGGAACGGCACCCGATCAACCCCGACGATCGAGATGTAGACGATGTGCCGCACACCGGCCGTCCCGGCGGCCACCACCAGTCGGCGGGTGCCCAACACGTCCACCTGGTAGGTCTGCCGACCCCGAGGCGCCGACGCCAGGTGCAGCACGGCGTCCACGCCGGTCACCGCCTCGGTCAGCCCATCCCCGGTGGCCAGGTCGGTCACCACCCACTCCACGTCCGAGCCGGCGGACGGCCGGCGGCTGGTGGCCCGAACGCTGATCCCGTCGTCACGCAACCGGCCCAGCACCGAACTGCCCAGATTGCCGGACGCCCCGGTGATAAGAACCTTCATCTCGTCCTCCTGCAAACCCGTCCGACCCTTACCCGGCGTTGACGAAACAACGCGACAACCCGTGACGGCGAGCGGCCACTCACCCCGATCGGACCAGGTCCAGCACCGTGAGCAGCGCGAAGAACGCGATCACGATCTCGTTGACGATCCAGGCGTGCCCCTGGGCCCACTCCCGCATCCGGGTCAGCACCCGCGAGGCCCTGTTCCCCAGCAGCAGCAACGCGAGCAGAGGCAACGCGAGCAGGAGCACGGTGAGCAGCACGAACGGCACCAGGTGCCACCACGGCAGATCATGTCGGGCCACGCTCGCCCCGACGGTGGCCATGGTCAGGTCGTCGGTCGGCGTCGCCACGAAGAGCAGCGCACCCAGCCGCAGCGCCTGCGGCGGACCGGCATGCTCGATGCTCCCCAGCCAGCGCGGCGGCCCGGAGCGGCCCCGGCGGATCCAGATCAGCACGGCCAGGCACACCAGCAGGGCCAACACCACCAGGTCGATGGCGGGGCCACGATCGACCTTCCCGGCGACGGCGCTGGCGTCGGCGGCCACTCCGCCCACCAGCTTGGTCAACAACCAGGCCACCGTCACCCCGGCGGCGACGACCAGCCCCGCGCCGGTGAGGAAGCCCAGCGACGCCGCCCGGGGCCGATCCGACGAGGCCAGGAAGACCGCCACCACCAACTGCGTCCCGGCGACCATGACCACGGCGAGCGGCAGAATGGTCAGGAGGTTCATCGCCCGCCATCCTTCCGGCACGAGCGGGTGGGACGCGGCGGAATCCGCTGATCAGCCGACCTGTCGCACACCCCCGCCCACCACCACCCGGCCGGCCAGCAGCGCCCCGAGCAGCGCCAGCCCCGCGGTCACCACGAGCGTCGTCGTGTAGCTGGCCGGGCCCGGCGCGCTTCCCGCCGCCAACACGGCCCCGGTCAGCGCGAGCACTGTCGCCGCGAAGAGGGAGTCGCTCAGTTGCAGTGACGAGCTGTTGCGACCCTGCTCACCCGGCGCGGACAACTCCAATGTGAGCACCGACAACGGCGGATAGAGCAACCCCATGCCCAGGCCGGCGATCGCCCAACCAGCCACGGCGACGGCCACCGGCAGTTCGGGCCGTACGGCCAGCGCCACAGTGGCGGTGCCGACGGTGATGCAGGTCAACCCGGCGCGCGGCAGGCTGGCCCGCGACGCCGGCACCGGGATCCGGCCCTGCAACCAGGAGCCCGCCGACCAGGCCAGCGCGCCGACAGTGAGGACCAGCCCGGCCGCGGTCGGCGACAGGCCCCGTTCCCGGGAGAGCATCAACGGGATGACCACCTCGCTGCCGACGAAGGCCGCCGACGCCAGGCCACGCAGGCCCACTACTGTGGGCAACCCTCGTGCGGCCCGAAGGAACCCGGCCGGCAGCAGGCGCGGGGCACAGACCAACAGGCCGGCCACGGCGAACGCGACAAGCACCAGGGCCGTGGTGCCGCGCTGCTGTCCCCCGATGTGCAGCAGTGCGGCACTCACAGCGGCCCCGCACGCCCAACCGATCCGTGCCGCCGCACCCCTCGGCGGGCTCGTCGCCGCACTCCGACCCAGCGACCGCAGGCCGGGGTGGATCAGCAGCCCCGCCGGCACCGCCACCGCCGGCACCGCCAGGAAGACCCACCGCCAGCCCAGGTGCTGCACGATCAGGCCGGCAATCGCCGGCCCGACCAGTGACGGTACGACCCACGCCGCCGCGAACGCCGCGAAGATCCGCCGGTGCAGCTCCTGCGGGTACGCCTGCCCGACGATCACGTAGAGCGCCACCGAGAGCAGCCCGGAGCCGAAACCCTGCACCACCCGCCCGACGACCAGCGCGCTCATCACGGGCGCGGTCCCGGCGATCAGCAACCCGACCACGAACCAGGCGACGCCGTGCCACATCGGCCCCCGAGGACCCCGCGCGTCGCACCAGATCCCGGAGACCACCATGGCCAGCACACCGGTGGCGAACGGGCCACCGAAGGCGATCCCGTAGAGCGCCAGCCCGTCCAGGCTGCGCGCGACGGTCGGCATCGCCGTGCCGACCGCCAACGCCTCGAACGCGAGGAGTGAGATCAGCGCGACGCTGCCCACCGTCATCGCGCGCAGCCGGGGTGCGAAGAGTCCCGGTGCGGCGGGTGTGTCGGTGACGGCTGTGCTCGGCATCGACCGAGCATGCGACTTCAACCCTGATTCATGTCAACCGTCCGGTGACCCGGCTCTCGTCAGGCGTCCTGCAGCGCCTCCCCGACACCGCGCACCAGTCCGGAAAAATGCTGGTCTGCCAGCAGGTGACCAGCGGTGATCACCACAGCGATCGGCCACTCGATGACCTGTAGCGCGGCGAGCGCCCCGAGCCCGGCGTAGTAGACGACCTTGTCCGGTGGCGGCACCGCCACCTCACCCAGCATCGGCAGGTGCACCCGCCGGTCGTACATCTTGACGTTCTCCCGTGAACCGTTGAGATGTCGCGTCAGCGTGCTCATTCCGGCCTCCCCATGTCCGGTGATGGTCGTCGGGTTCCACAGCCCATCCCGTCCATGCGCCGGCGCCGGCGGAAAATTCCGCCACTCAGGGGGCATAACGGATGGCAGGTCGGGAAGCCAGGCCGCCGGACGTGAGTGCGGCGGGAGGACGACATGGCCAAGGTCAGGACAAGCGGCAACAGGGAGCCGGGCCGGCGCCCGTCCAGCCGTACGCCTCGATGACGGCGGCGGGTCGCGCTGCCGGCCGCATCCTGCCATCCTTCGGCGTGCCGCACCTGGTGGGCGAGGCGTCCCGGTCGGTCAGCTCGGCCGCGGTCCGGCTGGCCCGGACGGTCGGGTTGACGCGGCGTCGGGTCTGGTCCCGGCCGGGCCGGCACCACATCGAGGTGCACGGTGTCTGCCAGGAGGGCGGCGACCAGCTCGCCCGCCAGGTGGAGGGTGCGCTGGAGCGGATGCCCGGGGTGGCCTGGGCCAGGGTGAACGCTCCATCCGGGCGGGTGGTGGTGGCCGTGCGGGCCCCCGAACCGAATCTCGATGACCTCATCGCCACCATCGACCGCGTCGAGCGGACCTGCGACCACGAGCCCGACCCGGAGATCCCGCCCCCGCACCCGCCCGAGGAGGGCCCACACAACCCGCGCACCCTCGGCGCGCTCGCCTCGGACGCGCTGGGTCTGACCCTCTGGGCGGCCACCCGGATCCTGCCGTTCGCGCCGTTGCCCGGTGAGGTGGCCGGTCTGCTCGCCGCGGTGGATCTTCAGCCAAAGCTGCACGCGTTCCTTGGCAGGACGTTGCGCTCCGACCCGCGCGCGGAGGTTCTCTTTCCGCTGGCCGAAGCCGTGGTGCAGGGCCTGACCGGCCGCTGGACGGGCATCGTCCTCGACGGCGCCCAACGGCTCGTGGAGTGGGGCGAGGACCGGGCCCAGTTCTCCGCCTGGGTGAGCGCCGAACCGCGGTTGACCGGCGACCCCGAGCGTGCCGTCGCCCGGTGGCCGATCGCCGACCGTCCCCGCCCCAAGCCGCACGGCCCGGTCGAGCGGTACATCAACCGGGCGCTCGCCGCCGGTACGGCGGCCGGCGTTGCGGCGGTGCCCTTCGCCGGGCGCAAGCGGGCCGCCGCGCTGGGCCTGTCGGCGCTACCGAAGGCGCCCGGCAGCGGACGCGAAGGGTACGGCGCCCAGCTCGGCCGGATGCTGGCGCGGCGCGGGGTGATCGCGATGGACCGCAGTGTGCTGCGGGAGTTGGACCGGGTCGACACGCTCGTGCTGGACGCTGAGGTGCTCGGCTCGGACCGGGGCGTACTTGCCGATCTGGCGCCCGCACCGGACACGGACGTCGACCAGGTGGTCGAGCGGGCCTTCGCTTTGTTCGACCCGGACGACCCGGCCGCCTCCCGTGCGTCCGACGGCTGGCGGCTCGGACCGTTGGACCAGATGCCCGCGAACGACCCGGACGCCATTCCGGACGCGGCCCGGCTGCGCTCGGCCGGCGGACACCTGCTCGGCCTCGCCCATGGTGACCGACTTGCCGCAGTGTTGCGGGTCGAGCCGGAACCCGCACCCGGCGTCGACGGGCTGCCGGCCGCCGCGCGGCGGGCCGGCCTGCGGCTGGTCGTCGCCGGCGGTGACGAGCAGCGGTACGGCTTCGCCGACGCGATACTGCCCGGCGGAGACCGGCTGGCCGCGTCGGTACGCGCGTTGCAGCGCGACGGGGCGGTGGTGATGCTGGTTTCCGCGGACCGGAAGGCGCTCGGAGCGTCCGACTGCGGCCTCGGGTTCGCCGCGCCGGAGGAACTGCCGCCGTGGGGTGCGCACCTGCTGGTCGGCGCCGACCTGCGGGTGGTGGCGCTGGTGATCGAGGCGACCGGGGTGGCTCGGCGTACGGCCCAGCAGAACATCCGGCTGGCCATGGCCGGCACCGGCCTCGGGGCGCTGGGCGCGTTCACGGCCCCGCCGACCGAGCTGCCCGGCCGCTCGCTCGTCGCGGTGAACGGCGCGGCGGGGTTGGCCTTCGCCAACGGGGTCTGGCAGGCCCGCCGGTTGCACGACCAGTCGGACACCCCGGCGCCGGTCACGACCGCCTGGCACCTGATGCCCGTCGGCACCGTGCTCGACCACGTGCACTCCACGCCGGACGGTCTGACCAGCGTGGAGGCGCAGCGCCGGCACCAGGGCGCTGGCGGGAACGGCAATGCCGCACCGGGGAGCGGGGGGCTGCTGCGTGCCTTCGTGGACGAGTTGTCCAACCCGCTCACCCCGGTGCTGGCCGCCGGGGCGGTGCTCTCCGCGTCATTCGGTTCGCTTGTCGATGCCGCGCTGGTGGGCAGCGTCGTTGGTGGGTCCGCCCTGATCGGGGCGGTGCACGAGCGCAACACCGAGCGGTCGCTGGCCGAACTCCTGTCCCGTTCGGCGGTGACCGCACGGGTCCGCCGGGACGGTGCCGAGCAGGTTCTCGCCGCCGAAGACCTGGTCCTCGGGGACGTCATCGCCCTTGAGCCCGGTGACTCGGTGCCGGCGGACTGCCGCGTGCTCGAGGCGGTGGGCCTGGAGGCCGACGAGTCGTCGCTGACCGGCGAGTCGCTGCCGGTCGCCAAGTCCAACCGACCGGTGGTCGCTGCCGCACTCGCCGACCGGCACTCCATGTTGTACGAGGGCACCACAGTCGCCGCCGGGCACGGCACCGCCGTGGTGGTGGCGACCGGGTCGGACACCGAATCCGGTCGCAGCCTCGCCCTGGTCAAGCAGGACCCACCAGCCAGCGGGGTGGAGGCCCGGCTCGGCTCCTTGACCAGCGCCGCCATCCCGTTGGCGGCCGGTTCCGCTGTGGCGGTGGCCGGCGCCGGCCTGCTTCGAGGCGTACCCCTGGCCGAAACGGCGGCGACCGCCGCGAACCTCGCCGTGGCGTCGGTGCCGGAGGGGCTGCCGTTCCTGGTCAGCGCGGCGCAGCTGGCCGCGGCCCGGCGGCTGGCCGAGCACGGCGCGTTGGTCCGCAACCCGCGCACGATCGAGGCGCTGGGCCGGGTGGACGTGCTCTGCTTCGACAAGACCGGCACCCTCACCGAGGGCCAGCTGCTGCTTGCCGGGGTCGGCGACAGCGTCGGTGACCGGTACGCCGCGCTGGACCGGTTGGACGACCGACTGCGGATGACGTTGGCCGCGGCGCTGCGGGCCACCCCCGCCGCGAAGAATCCGGAGGAGTTGGCGTTGCAGACCGACCGGGCGGTCCGGCGGGGTGCGGGTGAGGCCGGGGTGGTGGAGCAGACCGGCGCCGCCGGTTGGCACGCTGCCGGGGGCCTGCCGTTCGAGCCGTCCCGCGGTTACCACGCGAGCATCGGACAGACCGATGGTCACCTGTTGTTGAGCGTCAAGGGTGCTCCGGAGACGGTGCTGCCGCGCTGTTCGTCCCGACGCCTGGACGGTCGTCGGGAGCCACTGGACGACGCCGGCCGTGCGGAGCTGGAGCGGATCCTCGCCGACCGGGCCGGTGCGGGAAATCGGATCCTGGCCGTCGCGGAGTGCCCGGTGAACGACCCGAAGGTGACCGACTCCGACGTTCGAGGGCTGACCTTCGTGGGTTTCCTGGCCCTCTCGGACGGTGTCCGGGAGAGCGCAGCCCCGGCGGTACGCCGGATCCGGCAGGCGGGCGTGCACACCATCATGATCACCGGTGATCACCCGGCCACCGCGGAGGCGATCGCCGCCACCATCAGTGAACACGACGAACAGCGGGTGGTCACCGCCGCTGAACTCGACCAGCTGGACGACGACGCGCTCGCCGAGCGGTTGGCAAACACCGACGTGGTGGCCCGCTGCACCCCCGCCCACAAGGTGCGGATCATCCAGGCGTTGCAGAAGTGCGGGCGGACCGTGGCGATGACCGGCGACGGCGCCAACGACGCCCCGGCGATCCGGCTGGCCGACGTCGGCATCGCCCTCGGTCAACGGGGCACCCCGGCGGCCCGCGCCGCAGCCGACCTGGTGGTCACCGACGACCGGCTGGAAACCATCATCGCCACCCTGATCGAAGGGCGGGCCATGTGGTCGTCGGTGCGGCACGCGCTCAGCATCCTGGTCGGCGGCAACCTCGGCGAGATCGCGTTCAGTGTGCTCACCGCAGCGGCGACCGGCCGTTCCGCGCTCACCGGACGACAACTGCTGCTGGTCAACCTGCTCACCGACCTGGCGCCGGCGCTGGCCATCGCGGTCCGGCCGCCCGCGTCGGACCGCACCGACGCGCTGCTGCGGGAGGGCCCGGACACCGCGCTCGGCGAGAGCCTCACCAGGGAGATCGGGCTGCGGGCGGCAGCCACCACGCTGGGCGCGACAGCAGGCTGGACGTTGGCCCGCTACACCGGACGCCGGCAGCGGGCCGGCACTGTCGCCCTGGTCTCCCTGGTCGGCACCCAACTCGGGCAGACCATCCTGGCCGGCGGCACCAGCCCGACCGTGCTGGCGTCCACCGCGGCGTCACTGGGCGTCCTGGTAGTGGTGGTGCAGACCCCGGGGGTGAGCCAGTTCTTCGGCTGCACCCCACTCGGGCCGGTGGGCTGGACCATCGGGGCCGGGTCGGCGCTCGGCGCGACCTTCGCCAACGGCGCGCTCACCAAGCTGGTGGAACGCCTCCCGGAGGCCCGCCCCAACCGGACCGGATCCGGTGCCGAGCCTACGGCGGACGGTGGTTCCGCCGACTGACCGTCGGCGCCACTAGCGTGCCGGGAATGCCTCCCGCACCGGGCCGGACTCGGCCCAGCAGTGGCCGCCCCGAAACTCGACGCCTGGGATGTCGTCGACGAGTCGGCTGATGTCCGCGACGCTGGCCAGCGAGGCGGTCAGGTCGCCCCGCAACTCCGCAGCGGCCGTGTCGAGGTCGTCCTCCTCGGTGGACCAGTCGATCCCGGCGGATCGCAGATCGGCGACCGCGTGACCGGTGACAGCAGCCGGATCGGTGACCATCACGTCGACACGGCAGTACAGGTGCAGGATGACGGGTTCCGGCTGTTCGTCCACCGATGAATCATGGCGAGCGCGACGCCGGGTGGAAAGCCGATTCCTCGGTGCTGGTGGTCCACCGACCACCAGCACCGAGGCGGCTTCAGGCGGCGGCGATCACGGCCGTGGCCGGTAGGTCAGGCGGCGCAGGACGATCTCGGCGGGGCCGGGTTGCTTGCGCCTGTCGAGCTGACCCGCGATCAGGACAGTGAGGAGCCAGACGGCCAGCGCGATGATCAGACCGGTCACCGTGGGGTTGTTGAACCGGTCGCCGAGGGCGAGCGTGAAGGGCGCCAGGAGGACGAGCCAGGCCACTGACTGGAACAGGTATCCCGACAGGGAACGCTGGCCCAGGGCTGCGAGAGCGCCGACGACGGGGCCGGATCGGTGGGTCCGCATGGCGATCAGGCCGAAGACGGCCACGTAGCCCGGTCCGGCGAACATGCCGCTGACCCCGTGGAGCAGCAGCATCAGGCTGCCGGCTGACTCGTCGACGTGCAGCCAGCCGGCACTGACCAGGGCGGCCGGGAGGCCGCCGACGACTGCGGCGCCGAGGCCGAGGACGGCGGTCCAGGTGAGCAGGGTCCGGTGTTGAGCCGGCTCTTCGAGGATCCGGCGGCGCGCGGCCCACATGCCCAACCAGGCGATCATGATGAAGGGCAGGACTGTCAGCGTGTGCACCGGCCATTCGCCGAGGCGGGCCAGCATGGCCGCTACGTAATCGGGCGCTGCGAGAGAGTCGACGTGGCCCGACGGCAGCGGTGCCGACCCGCCCGACCCGCCGAGGATGCCGCTCACCACCAGGGCACCGATGACCAGCATCTCGACCGCCGACAGCGCCCAGAGCACCAGCACGATGCGGTGGAACCTGTCGCCGCGGCGCAGCAGCAACAGGGTCATCGCGATCCCGACGATCCCGTACGCGCCGAGGAAATCGCCGTAGTAGAGCAGGGTGGCGTGCGCGAAACCGAACACGACGAGCCAGAGGTTACGACGCAGCAGCACGGCGCGGACCCGCTTCGGAGTGGCGCCGGAGGCGTCCTGGCGGCGGGCAAGCTGGACGAGGCCGTAGCCGAACATCACGGCGAAGACCGGATAGCCGCGGGCATGGACGAGTTCGAAGAGCAGGAAGTTGAGGCCGCGATCGACGCCTTCCGGGGTGGCGTCGAGGCCGGGTTCGCCGGCGAAGACGACTCCGGCGACGTTGGCGAGCGCGATTATCAGCAGCATCGCTCCCCGGGCCAGATCCGGCGCGAGGGCTCGCTCGGTGCGCAGCACCGGCCCTCTCGATGTCCGTACTGCGCTGTCAATGCTCATCGTCGTCTCTCCCCGCGACTCGGCTTTAGTTTCAGAGAGAAAGTATCAGACGTACACTAATGCTGTCTGTCATGATGTGGTCGTAACCTTCCGGGCGAACGTGGGAGCCCATGACCAGCGACGATTTCGTTCCGGCACCGCTGCGCCGGCTGTGGGGGATGTCAGAGCCGTCGCGTCTCGGACGGCCCGCGTCGCTCGACGTCAAGGTGGTCGTCGCCGCCGCGGTGGGTATCGCCGACAGTGACGGTCTCGACGGCGTCACGCTTCCCAAGGTCGCCAAGAGCCTCGGCTTCACGAGCATGTCGCTCTACCGGCACGTCGGCTCCAAGGACGAGCTGCTCACACTCATGGCCGACGCCGCACTGGGCCCACCGCCGGCCATCGCCGCCCCCGACTGGCGGGAAGGACTGCGCAGTTGGGCCTCCGCGCACCGCGCAGTGCTTCAGCGTCGGCCGTGGTTGACGCGCGTGCCCGTCGCCGGACCGCCCTCCGGGCCGCACCAGATCGCCTGGATGGAGGCCGCGCTGGCGATCATGTCCGGCACCCTCCTGGACTGGGCCCACAAGATCGGCGCGATGTCGCTGATCAGCGGCTACGTGGTCCAGTCGGTACGGCAGTTCAGCGAACTCGCCGAGGGTAGAGCCGACGGCAAAGGTCAGGCCGACGCCGAACGCGACTACGGCCGCGCGCTGGCCCGACTCGTCGACCCCGACCGCTTCCCCGAGACGGCCCGCCTGTTCTCCTCGACACTGTTCGAGGCGCCGCCGTCGGACACCCCCGACCAGACGATCGCCGACGCGGACTTCTCACTGGGGTTGGAGTTGATCCTCGACGGCATCGCCGTCCGGATCGCTCGCTCCGACTCCTGACAGCGTGTCACCGCATCGGCGCAGGCAGCGGGACCTCACCGCTGATCGCCTTCTCGGCCAATTCGACGCGCTCCGAATGGAGAGTGCTATCGCCCAGCACGTGGCCGGCCACGTTGATGCAGCGCTGACCCGACCTGGCGCTACAGATTGGGCACTGGAGGAAGAATCCGCTGGACGGCACCAGTTCGACCCCCTGGGCCAGCGCGGATCTACCGATCTTGACGAGCGCGTCGTACAGGTCATCGTCCTGGTGCCGGGTAGCGGCAGCGGCCACCTCCCGCATCCCTTCCCAGAACTTCTCGACCGCATCCGGTTCGTCGATGTTGATCCGCATGAGCGCGGATCCCCTGCCGGGAAGTGGCTAAACCATCCGCGCGGATCGTCACCCCCGCGCCCGTCCCTTGTGGATCGCACCCCGAGCGGCAGTGCATGGTGACCATGAAGATTCGGCGACAGCCGCGGTGCGGTCCTACGTCGTCGCGCTCCGGCGGATCCGCTACCGCCTCTTCGGAGCCAGGCTGCACAACTGGATCGGAGTCGATCGGGGAAGGTACTTGTGGAGCCCAGGGGACTCGAACCCCTAACCCCTGCCTTGCAAAGGCAGTGCTCTGCCAGTTGAGCTAGGGCCCCGTGGGTGGCCCTGGCGACGATCGCTCGTCGCCAGGGCCGAGCGTCAGCGCAGGTCGGGCGCGGTCGTCGCCTCGTGCCACAGGGCACGCTCGTCGTTCGACGCCTTGATCTTGTTGAACACGACGGCGGCCACACCGACGACGCCAGCCAGAATCAGCAGCTTCTTGAACATGGGGCGACCCCTCGCGCTCGACTACCGTCGGACGACATGCGGTGGGGCTAGATGGAATCGAACCATCGACCTCAGAGTTATCAGCTCTGCGCTCTAACCGACTGAGCTATAGCCCCGCGTTGCGACGAGCAAGATTAACCCATCCGCTCCGCCGGCCCCAAATCGGGGTCCGAGCTTGCGAGCCAGGCCCGTCGTCGCCTGCAAAACCTACCCGAGTACGGAACGCCGGAGCGACCGCTTTCCGCGGTGCCCCGGCGTCCCGGTCACTCAGTCCCGCTCGGCGAGGGTCAGCTCGATCCCGCCGACCAGGTCGGCGCAGACGTTGTAGACGAACGCGCCAAGGGTGGCCAGCGCGGTGAACAGCACCACGTTGACCAGGCCGATCAGCGCCGAGCTGAGAATCACGCCCTTGGCGGTGATCTGGAAGCCGCTGGTGCTCTGCCCACCGCCGGCGTTGACCAGATCGCTCAGGCTCTCGTTGACGCTCTGGAACACACCCATCGCGTCCAGCGCCAGGTAGAGCACCGAGGTGGCCACCACCACGACGATGAAGAGCACCACCGACACCGCGAATGCGAACTTCATCACGGACCACGGATCGATCCGCTTGAGGTTCAGCCGGGCCCGACGCGGCCCGCGGGAGGCGGCCGAGCTGACCGACGTACGCGCCGCACGCACCGCGTCACCGACGCGGGCTGCGCCGACGGCGGACGCGTTGCCGATCCCCGGTGGGAGGCCACCGCCGCTGGCCGGGCGGCCGGCAGTGGCGGTCGCCCGCGCCGCGTCAGGCTGCGGCTGGGTCATCCCGGGTGTGATCCGCGGCTGGGTGCCGGTGGACCCGGTTGACGCCGCCTGACCGGGCCGGAGACCGATCGGTTGGGTGGTCGCCGGACGTGCCGGGGGTGCCGCCGCCGGACCCGGAGGGCTGGCGGCGGCCGACGTCGGCGCCTCGGCGCTGGACGCCTCGGTCTTGTCGCCGGACTCGCCATCTTCGCCCGGCTGCTCCGGCGGGGGTGTCATGCCTGGAGCCCTGGTGAACTTCGGGGCAGGCGCGTCGGCGGGGACCGTCGCCCGGCCCACGGCCGCGCGGCCGGTCGCTGGTGTGCCGCCCTTGGCGGCCTCCTCGTCGACCGGTTTGGCCGAGGTCCCCGTGTTCCCCGACTTCGCCTGTGTCTCCGTCATTCAACTAGTCCTGTTCGTCAGGCTCGTCGGCATTGCGAGCAATCGCCACGATAGTCACGCCGTCCGGGAGGTCCATCAGCTTGACCCCCATTGTGTTCCGGTCACGCGTACGCCGTACAGGCTTCACCGGAGTCCGAATGACACCACCGTTGCTGGTGATCGCGAACAGCTCGTCGTCCGGATCGATCACCACCGCGCCAACCAGACCGCCGCGCCGTTCGGTGATCTTTGCAGTCAACACGCCCTTACCTCCCCGGCCCTGCACCGGGTATTCCTCGATCGGGGTTCGCTTCGCGTATCCCCCGTTCGTGGCCACCAGCACATCCAAACCTTCCCGCACGACTTCCATGGCGAGCAGGACGTCGTCGTCCGTGAAGCGCATGCCGATCACACCCGAGGTGGCCCGGCCCATCGGCCGCAACGCCTCGTCCGAGGCGTTGAACCGGATCGCCTGCGCCTTCTTCGAGACCAGCAGCAGGTCGTTCTCCGGCGCAACCAGCGCAGCACCGACCAGCTCGTCCTCATCGCGCAGGTTGATCGCGATGATGCCGCCGGAACGGTTGGAGTCGAACTCCTCGAGCCGCGTCTTCTTCACCAGGCCGTTCTTCGTGGCCAGTACCAGATAGGGGGCTACCTGGTAGTTCGGGATCTCAATGATCTGCGCTATCTGCTCGTCGGGTAGGAAGGCGAGCAGATTGGCCACGTGTTGGCCCTTGGCTACCCTACTGGCCTCCGGCAACTCGTACGCCTTGGCCCGGTAGACGCGGCCCTTGTTCGTGAAGAACAGGATCCAGTCGTGGGTCGAGCAGACGAAGAAGTGGCTGACGATGTCGTCCTGCCGCAGCGTGGCGCCACTGACACCCTTGCCGCCGCGCCGCTGCGAGCGGTACAGATCGACCTTGGTCCGCTTGGCGTACCCGGTGCGGGTGATCGTGACGACCACGTCCTCGCGGGCGATGAGGTCCTCCATCGAGACCTCGCCGTCGAACGGGATGATCTGCGTCCGGCGGTCGTCGCCCCACTTGGAGACGATCTCGCCCAGCTCCTCCGAGACGATCTTCCGCTGCCGCTCGGGCTTGGCGAGGATGTCCTTGAGGTCGGCGATCTCGATCTCGAGCTTCGCCAGGTCGTCGATGATCCGCTGCCGCTCCAGGGCGGCGAGCCGGCGCAGCTGCATGTCCAGGATCGCTGTCGCCTGGATCTCGTCGATCTCCAGCAGCCGGATCAGGCCCTGCCGTGCGTCGTCCACAGTCGGTGAGCGCCGGATCAGGGCGATCACCTCGTCCAGCGCGTCCAGCGCCTTACCGAGGCCGCGCAGGATGTGTGCCCGCTCCTCGGCCTTGCGCAGCCGGTACGCGGTCCGCCGGCGAATCACGTCGATCTGGTGCTCGACGTAGTAGCGGATGAACTGGGCCAGGTTGAGCGTGCGCGGCACCCCGTCGACCAGGGCCAGCATGTTGGCGCCGAAGGTCTCCTGGAGCTGGGTGTGCTTGTAGAGGTTGTTCAGCACGACCTTGGCGACCGCGTCGCGCTTGAGCACCAGGACGATCCGCATGCCGGTACGACCGGAGGACTCGTCACGGATGTCGGCGATCCCGGCGAGCTTGCCCTCCTTGATCAGCTCGGCGATCCGCTCGGCGAGGTTGTCCGGGTTGACCTGGTAGGGCAACTCGCTGACGACCAGGCAGGGGCGGCCCCGCTTGTCCTCCTCGACCTCCACCACGGCGCGCATCCGGATCGAGCCGCGGCCCGTGCGGTACGCGTCCTGGATCGCTGTGGTGCCGACGATCAGGCCGTGGGTCGGGAAGTCCGGGCCCTTGACGATGCCGATCAGGGCTTCGAGGGTGGTCTCCTCGTCCTCCTCCGGGTGCTCCAGGCACCACTGCACCGCCGCGCCGATCTCCCTCAGGTTGTGCGGCGGGATCTTGGTGGCCATGCCGACCGCGATGCCCTCGGAGCCGTTCACCAGGAGGTTGGGGATCCGCGACGGCAGGATGGTGGGCTCCTTGGCCCGGCCGTCGTAGTTGTCCTGCAGGTCGACGGTGTCCTCGTCGATGTCCCGCAGCATCTCCATGGCGAGGGGGTCGAGCTTGCACTCGGTGTATCGCATGGCGGCGGCCGGGTCGTTACCCGGCGAGCCGAAGTTGCCGTTGCCGTCGACCAGCGGGTAGCGCAGCGACCAGGGCTGCGCCATCCGGACCAGCGCGTCGTAGATCGCCGAGTCGCCGTGCGGGTGGAACTGACCCATCACGTCACCAACGACACGGGAGCACTTCACGTAGCCGCGGTCCGGACGGTAGCCGGAGTCGAACATCGCGTAGAGGATCTTGCGGTGGACCGGCTTGAGGCCGTCCCGGACGTCCGGCAGCGCGCGACCGACGATGACGCTCATCGCGTAGTCGAGGTAGGAGCGCTGCATCTCCACCTCGAGCCCGACCGGTTCGATCCGGTCGTGCGCGACCACCGCGGCGATGGCCTCGGCGGGAACCTCAGGCTCGTTCGGTGTGGACTCGGGAGAATCGGTCACTGTATACCCTTATCAGACTCAGAGTCGTTTTCGTGCTGTGGATAACGGCTGTGGATACCGGCCAAGCTGTGGATAACTCTGTGGACCGCCGGATCGGTCGGGCCCTGCCCGACCGATCCGGCGCAGTCCGTCAGATGTCCAGGAACCGCACGTCCTTGGCGTTGCGCTGGATGAACGACCGGCGCGCCTCGACGTCCTCACCCATCAGCACACTGAACAACTCGTCGGCGGTCGCCGCGTCGTCGAGAGTGACCTGACGCAGGGTACGCGTCGCCGGGTTCATAGTGGTTTCCCACAGCTCGGGATAGTTCATCTCGCCGAGGCCCTTGAAGCGCTGAATGTCGTCCGGCTTGGCGTTCGGCTTCTTCTGCTGGCGCAGCGCGATCAGGCCGTCCCGCTCACGGTCGGAGTACGCGTACTGGGCGTCGTCGCCCTTCTTGTTCCACTTGATCTTGTAGAGCGGCGGGGCGGCCAGGTAGACGTGCCCCATCTCGACCAGCGGACGCATGAAGCGGAACAGCAGGGTGAGCAGCAGCGTCTGGATGTGCTGGCCGTCGACGTCCGCGTCGGCCATCAGCACCACCTTGTGGTACCGCAGCTTCTCCATGTCGAAGTCGTCGTGGATGCCGGTGCCCAGCGCGGTGATCAGCGCCTGGACCTCGTTGTTCTTCAGCACCCTGTCGATCCGGGCCTTCTCCACGTTGAGGATCTTGCCGCGGATCGGCAGGATCGCCTGGGTCCGTGGGTCGCGGCCCTGCTTGGCCGAGCCGCCGGCCGAGTCGCCCTCGACGATGAACACCTCGGACTCGCGGGGGTCGGTCGACTGGCAGTCGGCCAGCTTGCCCGGCATCGAGCCGGACTCCAGCAGCGACTTGCGTCGGGCCAGCTTGCGCGCCTGCTGTGCGGCGATCCGCGCGCGGGCCGCCTGGGACGCCTTCTGAATGATCGTCTTGGCCTCGGCCGGGTTGCGGTCGAACCAGTCGACCAGCCGGTCGTTGCAGACCCGCTGCACGAAGCTCTTCACCGGGGTGTTGCCCAGCTTCGTCTTGGTCTGGCCCTCGAACTGCGGGTTGGTCAGCTTGACCGAGATGATCGCGGCCAAGCCCTCGCGGATGTCCTCGCCGGAGAGCTTCTCGTCGCCCTTGAGCAGCTTCTTGTCGGTGCCGTACCGGTTGACGACGCTGGTCAGCGCCGACCGGAAGCCCTCCTCGTGAGTGCCGCCCTCGTGCGTGTTGATGTTGTTGGCGAAGGTGTAGACCGACTCGCCGTACGACTCGTTCCACTGCATGGCGATCTCGAGGGACATGCCCTCCTCTTCGGCCTCGAACTCGACCACCGTCTTGTGCATCGGGTTCTTGGAGGCGTTGAGGTGTCGGACGAAGTCGGCGATACCGCCGTCGTAGCGGAAGGTGACCTCGCGGGTCTTGCCGTCCTCGTCCTCCGGGACCCGCTCGTCGAGCAGGTGGATGGTGATGCCCCGGTTGAGGAAGGCCATCTCCTGCAGGCGTCGGTAGATGGTCTGGAAGTCGAAGTCGATCGTCTCGAAGACGTCCGGGTCGGGCCAGAAGGAGACGGCCGAGCCGGTGCGGTCGGTGGTCTCGCCCTTCTCCAGCGCGGATGGCTTGGAGTGGGTGTACTGCTGCCGCCAGACGAAGCCGGACTTGTGGATCACCACGGCCATCTTCGTCGACAGCGCGTTAACCACGGAGACGCCGACGCCGTGTAGACCACCGGAGACCGCGTACGCCTTGCCGTCGAACTTGCCACCCGCGTGCAGCACGGTCAGCGCGACCTCGACGCCCGGCTTCTTGAGCTTGGGGTGCAGGTCGACCGGGAAACCACGGCCGTTGTCGGTGACCTGGACCCCACCGTCGGCCAGCAGCACCACGTCGATGGTGTCGCAGTAGCCGGCCATCGCCTCGTCCACCGCGTTGTCGACGACCTCCCAGACGAGGTGGTGCAGACCGCGCTCGCCGGTGGACCCGATGTACATACCGGGCCGCTTGCGAACCGCCTCCAGCCCCTCGAGAACGGTGATCGACTCTGCGCCGTACTCCTGCTTGTCCTGCGCTGCCACCCTCGGCCACTTTCTCGCGTCAGCCGCGCCGGTAGGGCGCGTCGGGCGCGGGTTCGGCGGACAGGACGCGACGTCGGCGCGCGCGGACCGGCGCCGGAGAACTCCGGACAGCGGGTCGAACGCGCCGGTCGCCGCGGTTGCCCGCGGATCGCGATCGGCTCGACCCGAAGTGGAGAATGAATCTGGGCCACCGGCCCCGTCCCACTCCCGCACCGGGTCTTCGTCTCGCTGTCAATCCTACTGTGCGCGGGGGACAGAACCACCACTCGGCACCCTCAGCGAGGCGGCTGAGAAGTCCGTAGCCGGCAGAACCCCATTGCCCGCGACTCCCCCCACACGCCACGGTCCGATCGCACGCGCCGTCCTCGAACGGGTTGACCCGCGCCCGGGCGGGTCGGGGGTCGCGGCCGAAGCGTCAGTGCCGTACGTTTGCGGCGCTCCGGAACCAGGCTTGATCTTTACCGGCCGGAACCGGGACGATCGACCCGATCGACCCGACACGTGCTCTTTAAGAGGTGACAGATGGGGCTGGACAACGTCGCGGTGCACTGGCCGCGGACCGGCCGCTTCTACGATCCGGTCGCGCCGGCCGAGTTCGTCGACTTCGGCGAGATCGTCGACCTGCCGCGCATCTCCGCGCCGACAGCGGCGCTGGCCGAGCTGATCGCGAAGACCGGCACCATCCGGGCGACCGCCTACACCGAGTTGGTGGATCTGCTTCTCGGCCTCGAAGGTGTGTTGTACGCCACAGACGCCGCAGCCGAGGACGAGGACCCGGTGATCGATCCGGACGGCTGCTCCTGGATCGCGAGCGGCATCGAACGGTTCGTGGCCGCGCACCGCGCGACAGGCGAGGCGGTCACCTTCGAGTCGGTGAGCATCGTGCTGCGCTCCCTGCTCGGCGACGGTCGGTTGGCCGAGCAGCAGCTGCGCTGGCTGGAGAGCCGGCTCGACGCGCTGCGCGACGAGAGCGGTGCTCCGCCGCAGTGGAACTTCACCTGCGCGGAGCTGGGCGTGCTGGCCGCGTTCTACAGGCGCTGCGCCGAGCGCGGCTTCGCCGTCTACGCCGACGTCTGAGCCGCCGCGTCATTCTCCGACGCGCCCGGTCGGTTGGCGGCCGCGATCAGCTGCGTGAGCACCGCGTGCAGGTGTTGCAGGTCCTCGACGGGCAGCCCGAGCCGCTGCACGATCGCGGCCGGGATCAGCTCGGCCTGACTCCGCAGCTCCGCACCGCTGGCGGTGAGGGTGACGGCGAGGCTGCGCTCGTCGCTCGGGTCGCGTTCCCGGCGCAGGTAGCCGGCCGTCTCCAGCCGCTTGAGCAGGGGTGACAGCGTGCCCGGGTCGAGCTGGAGCAGGCGACTGAGGTCGCGACCGGACAACGGCGCGTGCTGCCAGAGCGCCAACATCACCAGGTACTGCGGATGGGTCAGCCCCATCGGCTCCAGCAGCGGCCGGTAGACGGCCACCACGCTGCGCGCGGCCACCGAGAGGGCGAAGCAGACCTGCTGCTCCAGGGCCAGCGGGTCGACGCCGTCAGGTCGTTCGCTCATCGGTTGCCCTCTCTCCGCACGGTGACTATCGTACCGATCATTGGTACACCAACCATTGGTGCCCCAAAGGTCTGCTCGTGCGATGGACGAGAACCGGCGAGGCGACGCGGGGAAGAGGGCGGCAGATGAGCGAGGACGGCGCGATCACCAGGGGCCCGGGCGAGGGCGGCCGATTGATGCGTTGGGCCTTCCGGCACCTCGCCGGCCCGGCCGAGGGTGTCCAGGGCGCTGTGCAGGGCGGCTCGGCCGAGGCCCGCGAGGCGTGGAAGCGCGACCTGGCCGAACGCAAACGCTTCACCCGGGAGCAGCGGGAACGCAAGCGGGCAGCCCGTGAGGCCGACCGGCGCGGCTGAACGGCCCGCTCAGCCGTACGTGTCGCGCGGACCCCGGCCGCGTACCCGCCGCGGGCCCTTCCCCCAGGAGGGCGCGGCGGGGCCGTGGATGTGCAGCTTGCGCACCACGTTGTGCCCGACCTCGCTGGCGATCTGCTTGAGCAGCGAGCCGGCGAGCAGCCGCAGCTGGGTGGCCCAGGCGGTCGAGCGCGCCTCCACTGTCAGCTCGCCGTTCTCCAACTTCACCGGGCGACTGTTCTGCGCGACCTCCGCGCCGACGACCCGCTCCCAGGCGCCGAACACAGTGGCCTCGGCGGCCGGCTGCTGCCAGCCGCGCGCCTTCACCAGCCGGTTCAGCACGGCACTGAGCGGCTGCGGATCGCGCGGGTCGGGGCCGGGGCCGGAGTAACCGCGCAACCGCCGCCCCGAGCCGCCGCCGGCAGCGTCACCGCCCCCGGGAGTACGCCGGGCGCGGGCCGCCGCCTGCCGTCGGGACAGCGCCGCGTCGAGCACCGCCCGGGCCAGCTCCGGCCCGCTGGCGGCCGCCGCCGGCTCACCGCCCGCCGATCCCTCCGCCGCCTTCGGGGTACGCGCAGCAGGACCGTCGCCGGCCGCTGGTCGTTTACTGCCTGGCTCATCCGACACGGCGTACCGTCCCTTCGCCGACCTGGTAGCGGGTGCCGCGCAGGGCCGCCGGCACGTCATCGTCCACCGCGCAGGTGACCAGCAGCTGACTCGCCCCGCCGACCAGCTCCGCCAACCGCTCCCGGCGGCCGGTGTCCAACTCCGCGAAGACATCGTCGAGGACCAGCACCGGCTCGATGCCGTCGGCCCGCAACAGGTCGTACCCGGCCAGCCGCAACGCGAGGGCGAACGACCACGACTCGCCGTGGCTGGCGTACCCCTTGGCGGGCAGTGGGCCGAGGCTCAGCGCCAACTCGTCGCGGTGTGGGCCAACCAGGGTGGTGCCCCGCTCGATCTCGGCGGAGCGGGACGCGGCCAGGGCCGCCGTCAGCGCCTCGGCCAGCGCGGCCCGATCGGTGGTCGGCTCGACCAACTCGATCGAGGGCCGGTAGGTGATGCTCGCCGCACCCCGACCGGCGGCCACCGCGTCGTACGCCTTGGCCACGTGCGGGGTGAGCGCGGCCACCAGCTCCAGGCGGCCGGCGAGCAGCTCCGCCCCATGCTGGGCCAGGTGGGTGTCCCAGACCGCGAGGGTGCCGAGGTCGCCACCCCTGGAGCCACCGGTCTTGCGAGCCAGGTACGCGGTGCGCAGCAGGGCGTTGCGCTGCTTCACGACCCGCTCGTAGTCGGCCCGCACACCCGCGAACCGGGGCTGCCTGTTGACCAGCAGGTCGTCCAGGTAGCGGCGGCGCTCGGCCGGATCACCCCGGACCAGCTCAAGATCCTCCGGGGCGAACAGCACCAGCCGGAGCGCCCCGAGCACGTCCCGGGCCCGCCGCGCCGGTGAGCGGCCCAGTCGGGCCCTGTTGGCCTTGCCGGGCACGATCTCCAGCTCGACGAGGAGTTCGCGGCCGTCGTGCACCACCGCGCAGCGGATCACCGCGGACGTGGCGCCCATCCGGACCAGAGGCGCATCGGTGGCGACCCGGTGCGAGTCCAGGGTCGCCACGTAGCCCAGCGCCTCGACGAGGTTGGTCTTGCCGACGCCGTTGGCGCCGATCAGGACGTTCGCCCCCGGCTGGAGGTCGACGGCCACCCGCTCGTACGAGCGGAAGTCGACCAGTTCCAGCCGGTGAACGTACACAGGTTGTGGATACCGCTCAGCGCTTGTGGACGGCGTGGCCACCGAACTGCTGACGCAGCGCGGAGACAGCCTTCATGGCGGGCGAGTCGTCCTGCCGCGAGGCGAACCGGGCGAACAACGAAGCGGTGATGACGTTCAGCGGCACCGCAAGCCGGACCGCCTCGTCCACCGTCCACCGGCCCTCGCCGGTGTCCTCCGTGTAGCCGCTCAGATCGGCCAGCTCCGGGTCCTCGTCGAGCGCCCGGTCCAGCAGGTCGAGCAGCCAGGAACGGACGACAGTGCCCTCCCGCCAGGACTTGATGACGCCCGGCACGTTGGTCACCAGCTCCGAGGCGGCCATCAGCTCGTAGCCCTCGGCGTAAGCGTGCATCAGGCCGTACTCGATGCCGTTGTGCACCATCTTCGAGTAGTGGCCGGCACCGACCGGGCCGGCGTGCACGAAGCCGAACTCACCCTCCGGCTTGAGCGCGTTGAAGATCGGCATCAGGCGGTCCACGTGCTCCTGGGCGCCACCGACCATCAGCCCGTAGCCGTTCTGCCGGCCCCAGACGCCGCCGGAGACCCCGACGTCCAGGTAGCCGATGCCCCGCTGGTGGAGCCGCTCCGCGCGGGGCGCGTCGTCACTGAAGCGCGAGTTGCCGCCGTCGATGATGATGTCGCCCTCGCCGAGCACCTCGGCGAGCTCGTCGATGGTGGCGTCGGTGACACCGGCGGGCACCATGACCCAGACCGCGCGCGGCGACTCAAGCTTCTCTGCCAGGCCCGCGATGGTCGTGACGTCGCTGATCTGCGCGTTGTGGTCGAAGCCGACCACCTCGTGCCCGGCCGAACGCAACCGCTCCCGCATGTTGCCGCCCATACGGCCGAGTCCTACCAGGCCGAGCTGCATGTGTTTCTACCTCCGTGGATCTGGTGTTGCTGGGCGCGATCAGCGCGAGACGCGGATCGGCATGATGAGGTACCGGTACCCCGGAATGACCTCGCCATCCTCGCCAGCGGGTGAGATCACCGCGGGCTTGAAGGCGTCGACGAACGAGAGCACGGCCGTCTGAGCGCCCAGGTTTGCCAGACCGTCGATGAGGTACTGCGGGTTGAAGCCGATGGTCAGTGGCTCACCGGTGAAGGTGGCCTCCATCGCCTCGCTGGCCCGTGCCTCCTCGGAACCGCCGGCCTCGACCACCAGGCCGTCGGCGCTGAAGCTGAGCAGCACCGGGGTGGTCCGTTCGGCGACCAGCGCGACCCGCTTGACCACCTCGATCAGCGTGCTGACCGGCACCCGGGCCGCGGCGTTGTGCGTTGCCGGGAAGAGCGACCGCACCGGCGGGTAGTTGGCGCCGTCGAGCAGCCGGCTGGTGGTACGTCGGGTGCCGCCGGCAAGGCCGACCATTCCCTCGCCGGCAGCGCCCTGGGCGAGGGCGAGCGTGACCTCGCCGCCCAGCGGGCCGAGGGCCTTGGCGGTGTCGTTCAGGGTGCGGGCGGGCACCAGGGCGTTGATGCTCACCTCAGGGTCGTCCGGCCGCCACTGGATCTCGCGCAGCGCCAACCGGTAACGGTCGGTGGCGAGCATCGACAGGGTGTTGCCCGACAGCTCGACGCGGACACCGGTCATCATCGGCAGCGTCTCGTCGCGACCGGCGGCGATGGCCACCTGGGCCACGGCGGTGGCGAACGCTGCGGCGTCGACGGTGCCGGCGCTCTGCGGCATCTCGGGCAGCGCTGGGTAATCCTCCACCGGCATGGTGGGCAGCGTGAACCGGGCGCTGCCGCAGACCAGTTCGAGGTGCGCGCCGACCGCGGCGATGTCGACAGGCTTGGCCGGCAACGCCTTGGTGATCTCGGCGAGCAGGCGGCCGGAGACGAGCGCGGCGCCGTCGGCGTCGCCCTGCACCTCGACGGTCACCTGGCTGGAGACCTCGTAGTCGAACCCGGAGACCCGCAGGTTGCCGTCGGTGACGCGGAGCATCACCCCGGCGAGCACCGGTACGGATGGCCGGTTGGGCAGGCTTTTCGCGGTCCACGCCACAGCCTCGGCGAGCGCGTCGCGCTCCACTCGGAACTTCATCAATGCCTCCGCGTCGACGTCAGCGACAACTCTCTCATGCCGACCGCTGCCTACCGTCCCGCCCGACCGTGCGGGTACCCATCGCACCTTAGGGCGCGGGGACATCGGCTGTGCGCCCGACCCCATGGATCGTGTCGATGCTGACCGGCTGATCCGACAGCGTTCGGCCCGATCCACAGAAAGCCCAACGGTGATGATTGGTTTTTGTTCTCTTAGAAGAGATAACTCATCGTCTTCATCGCACCTGTGCAAACTGTGGAAAACCGAGGTCTGCGCAGGTCAGACAGGTTATCCACCGGTGATTTAGCTGTGGAGAACCGGGGGTACAACCGGCTCGTGTGTCCACAGCCCGGCGACGACGGCCGGTTGTCCACCGTTGTCCACCGGTTGTCCACCGGTAATCCACCGACTTTCTCCCCAAGCCTGTGGATCGCGGGGAAGATCACCATTGCCGTCATCCCCAGAACCTTCAACAGCTCGTGCACAGGTTGATGATGATCGGTGGATAACCTGACGGTCGTCCCCAGGCGTCCACAGCCTCGTACACAGGGTTTCTCCACAGCCTGTGGGTAACTGGCGGAGGACGGACCGTAGTTATCCACCGACGGTGGATAACGAGCTGTGGACAACGAGTGGGGATCGAGGCGGTCACGGCCTCAATGCTGTGGTCTCCACCATGTCGAGAGTCCAGCTACTGACCCAAAAAGAACGCCCGACCGGAGATCCGGTCGGGCGTGTCCTGCGGCTGTGCGCCGCCGTGAGAGCTGTCGTACGCCTCAGCTGTTCTGCTTGATGCGGTTGGTCAGCTCGGCGATCTGGTTGTACAGCGAGCGGCGCTCCGCCATCTGCTGACGAATCTTGCGGTCGGCGTGCATCACAGTGGTGTGGTCGCGGCCACCGAACGCCTGCCCGATCCGGGGCAACGACAGCTCGGTCAACTCCCGACACAGGTACATGGCCACCTGGCGGGCGTTGACCAGCACCCGGGACCTGGACTGGCCGCGCAGATCCTCCAGGCTCACCCCGAAGTAGTCAGCGGTCGAGGCCATGATCTGGTCCGCGTTGATCTCCGGACCGGCGCCGTCGGGCATGAAGTCCCGAAGCACCTCCTCGGCAAGCGACAACTCGACTGTCGACCGGGTCAGGCTGGCGAACGCGGTCACCCGGATCAGCGCGCCCTCCAGCTCCCGGATCGAGTTCGACACCCGGGAGGCGATGAACTCCAACACGTCCGGCGGGGCGTACATCCGCTCCTGCGCCGCCTTCTTCTGCAGGATCGCGATCCGGGTCTCCAGATCCGGCGGCTGGATGTCGGCCAGCAGCCCCCACTCGAACCGGGTTCGCATCCGGTCCTCGAGGGTCGCGAGCTGGCGCGGCGACCGGTCGGAGGTGATCACGATCTGCTTGTTGGCGTTGTGCAGCGTGTTGAAGGTGTGGAAGAACTCCTCCTGGGTGCGCTCGCGGTTCTCCAGGAACTGGATGTCGTCGATCAACAGGATGTCGACGTCGCGGTAGCGCCGCTGGAACGCGCTGGTCTTGTCGTCCCGGAGCGAGTTGATGAAGTCGTTCGTGAATTCCTCGGTCGAGACGTACCGGACCGAGCGGGCGTTGCCGAGTGTGGTGGCGTAGTGCCCGATGGCGTGTAACAGGTGCGTCTTGCCCAACCCGGAGTGCCCGTAGATGAACAGCGGGTTGTACGCCTTGGCCGGCGACTCCGCCACCGCCACGCTGGCCGCGTGGGCGAAGCGGTTGGACGAGCCGATGACGAACGTCTCAAACATGTACTTCGGGTTGAGCCGGTTGCCGCCGGTGTCGGCACCGGGCAACCGACGGTCGTCGCGGCCACCGGTCCGATGGTCCACGGCGCTGCGACCCGGGCCGCTGTCCGTTCCGCTGTCCCGGGGGAGCGAACGGATCACGTGCTGGTCGCGTGGTGACGCCGAGTCGTCCCGGTAGCGGGGCTCGTAGGGCCGCGTGTCTGGGCCGGGCGGGTCCAGGCGGGCGGCCTGCTCGTCGTAACCGCGCCGGTCCGGACCCGGCCGGGAGGGCCGCAGGGGCTCCGCGAAGGCAGCGCTGAACAGCGCCTCCTGCCCGTCCCTGCTGGCGGGAATCAACCCCGCGCGATGCCCCTCCACAGGCGGCGCGAGCGGCGGACCCGCCGGCGCGGGCAGCGGAGAGGGATCGGGGGTACGCGGCGCGGGTGACTGTTCTCCGGTCATCGCGTCGGCCGACGGTCGAGCACCCTGGTCGTCGTCGAACGGCGCGTGGCCCGGGCCGTCGATGTCGAGCTGCCCGGTCTCCGGGGCGCTGCGGTAGACGGTGCCGGCCGGCCGGCCGGTGGCGTCCTCGGCCACCCGAACGGTGACCGCGACCTGGATCGGTCGGCCGAGCCGGCGGGTGAGCGCCTCGGTGATCGCCGGGCGCAGCCGTGACTCGATCACGTCGCGGGTGAACGCGTCCGGAACGGAGAGCAGCGCGGTGTCCTCGACGATCGCTCGCAGCCGGGTCAGTCGGAGATAGGCACGCTGCTGGGCGGAGATGATCTCGTCGGCGAGCTCGTCGGTCGCCGCTAACCACACTGCGGCAAGGTCGGTCGTACCGGCCACCGTCGTGCCACCCCCTCGCTTCTGCTCCCGGCCGCCGCTGTCTGCCAGCCGGCCGTCCCGGGCCCGCTGCGTTCGCGGGTGGAACAACACCCACCCGGACGGTCGACCGGTGGTCATCCACAAGTTATCCACAGCCTGTGTACCGACCGATTGTGGCCGCCGCCGGACGCGGGTGGGACCTGCCCCTGCCTGAACGGGCGCTGAAGCGGGTACACCGTGCCGAACGATTCACTGCCATGTCCGGTCTTGCCTGCGCGACGACCGGAGCTTCCGACGCTCACCGCAATCGGGCACGGTAACAGCGTTGTCCCTGCGCCATCAACCGGCGACGCGGCGGCGCCCTTGTCGGCATCAGCGAAAACCACCCTTCGGCCTCGGGCGCGTCCCGTTGTCCCCTGCTCGGGGTGTTTGACGGTCATTGCCCCCCTGCGTAGGCTGGAACGGCTGCTTTCTCGCCCTCTGCTAGGGTGATGGGTGCTTGCTGTCCGCGGTCGCATCCCCGCAACACCGAGGTCCCGCTCCGCCGGGCAGCACCGATCGTGGGCCACCGTCGAGGTGGCCTGGACCACCACACGACCCCGGCGATCCCGTCGCGCGGGGCGCGTACGAAAACGGAGAGCCTGACGTGAGCAAGCGCACCTACCAGCCGAACAACCGCCGGCGCGCGAAGACCCACGGCTTCCGGCTGCGCATGCGCACCCGTGCCGGCCGTGCCATCCTGTCGAGCCGTCGCGCCAAGGGTCGCACCACCCTGTCGGCCTGAGCCGACCGGGCCGGTCCAGGGGACGTGGGCAGTCGTGCTGGCCGCCGCACAGCGACTGCGGCGCAGTACTGACTTCGCCGCAGCGGTTCGCGGTGGCCGACGCGCCGGACGTGGCGCCGTCGTGGTCCACCTGACCATGCCGGTGACCGTCGACCCCAGCACACCGACCTTGCCGGAGCCGGTACGGGACAATAGTGCGGAGCAGTCGTCCGTGCCGTCCCGTGCCGGCTTTGTCGTGTCCAAGGCGGTCGGCAACGCGGTGACCCGTAACCGGGTCCGGCGCCGACTGCGGGGGCTGGTCCGCGAACGGTTGACCGACCTGCCCGCCGGCAGCACCCTGGTCGTCCGGGCGCTCCCCGCCGCGGCGCAGGCGTCGTACCCTCGGCTCGCCACCGACCTGGACGCCGCCATCGCTGTCGCCCGGTCGCCGCGCGAACGGCGGTCCCAATGAGCGGTGCCGAGCAGAGCAGCCCTCGGCCGTCGACAACCGGTGCCAAGGTGCTGATCGCGCCCATCATCGCGTACCGTCGGTGGATAAGTCCGGCACTGCCGGCTCGCTGTCGGTTCTACCCGTCGTGCAGTGCGTACGCCCAGGAGGCTGTCGTTCGGCACGGCGCGCTCCGGGGAGCCGTGCTGGCGGCCCGACGGTTGTTGCGCTGCCACCCCTTTCACCCTGGTGGATATGACCCGGTGCCGGAGCCGGGCGACCGCCGCCGTGCTGATGTGACTGGAGCCCCGAATTGAGTCTGAGTCTCGACTGGATCTACTACGCGATTTCGTGGATCCTGCTGACCTGGCACTCTGCCTGGGACGCCATCGGGGTGCCCGTCGGTGCGGTGATCGGCACCAACTTCGCCTGGATCCTGTCCATCATCTTCCTGGTGGTCACCGTCCGGGTGATCCTGTTCCCGGTCTTCGTCAAGCAGATCAAGTCGCAGCGGGCGATGCAGGCGCTCCAGCCCAAGGTCAAGGAGCTTCAGGAGAAGCACAAGGGTGACCGGGAGACGCTCCAGAAAGAAATGATGGAGCTCTACAAGAAGGAGAAGGCCAACCCGCTGATGGGTTGCCTTCCGATGTTCCTTCAGATCCCGGTCTTCCTGGGCCTCTTCCACGTGCTGCGCCGGCTCGACCCGGACAAGCAGAACAAGACCCTCTACGGCTGGACCGTCGACCAGTTCCAGAGCGCCTCGCAGGCGAAGCTCTTCACCGCCCCGATCGCCGGCAAGTTCGGCTCCACCGCCGACGAGCTGGCCAGCCTCGGCGCCAACGGCAGCACCGTGAAGATCATTGCTGGTGTCCTGGTCCTGGTCATGATCGCCACCACCTACCTGACCAGCCGTCAGATGATCCTGAAGACCGGCTGGGCCGAGGACCCGCAGCAGCGGATGATCCAGCGACTGATGCTCTACGGCATCCCCGCGTCGCTGCTGATCTCCGGCGCGATCTTCCCGATCGGCGTCATCATCTACTGGGTCACCAACAACCTCTTCACCCTTGGCCAGCAGCAGTGGGTGCTGCGGAAGTTCCCGCCGCCGGTGACCGCCAAGAAGGCCGTGGCGCCCGCTGCCAGCCGCAACCCGGTGCAGCCCGCCAAGTCCGGTGGCCTGTTCGGTCGCGGCAAGGCCGCCCCGGCGGCGCCGGTCAAGGCGGCCGCGCCCAAGGTGGCCGGGCCGAAGCCAGGCGCCAAGCCGGCGAACAACCCGAAGAAGAGCCGCCCCGCCAAGCGGCAGGGCTGACCTACGAGGGCCGCCGCCGGACCACCGGCGGCGGCCCGTTCCGCACCGCGCAGCCGCCGTACGGCCGGCGCCGGGCGGAACCGACCGCGCACCGCGCGGCCACGGGCGACACTGCCCGTACAGACGTGCCCGTGGGCACCGGCAACCTCCAGCCGGCCCCGGGAAACCAGTCGGACCCGACGGTCCGGCCGAGCGAGTACGGAGATGAGACCGTGACCGAGACCAGCATCCCCCGCGCCGAGCAGTCCCTGGACGAGGAGGAGACCGCCACGCTCGCGGTGGACGGCGACGACACCGAAGCCGATGACACCGAGGCGGACGACGACACCGACACCGCCGCTGGCACCCGGGTGAAGAAGGCTGTGGGCGAGGGCGACCTGTTCCGGCAGAGCGAGATCGCCGCCGACTACGTCGAGGGCCTGCTCGACATCCTCGACTACGACGGCGACATCGACGAACTCGTCGCCGCCGGCCGTCCGATGGTCGAGGTGGTCGGCGAGCGGCTGCAGAATCTGGTCGGTCAGCGCGGGGCCACCCTGGAGGCACTTCAGGAACTGACCCGCCTTGCCGTCTTCCGGCAGACCGGTACGCCGAGCCGTCTGCTGCTCGACGTCGGTGGCTACCGGGCGAACCGCCGCAAGGAACTCGCCGCGGTCGCCAAGAACGCCGTCGAGAAGGTCAAGGAGTACGGCGAGCCGGTCCGCCTGGAGGCGATGTCCGCGTTCGAGCGCAAGTGCGTGCATGACGTCGTCAACGCCATGTCCGGTGTGGCGAGCGAGTCCGAGGGTGTGGAGCCGAACCGGCGCATCGTCGTACGGCCGGCGGACTGACCGGGTGACCCACGACGACATCACGGCCGATGCCGTGTCCGGCCCGGGCGGCACGCCGCCCGGGCCGTCCGCTGTCCGCCCCGCAACCGTCGACGCTGATGCCGAACCGGCCGGGCGTGACACCGCACCGTCACCGGCTGACGCGGCGTTGCCGCCCGAGCTGGCCCCGGCCGCGCTGACCCTCTTCGGTGACCGTCTCGACCTGGCCGCCGCGTACGCCGAACTGCTCGCCACCGACGGGGTGGTCCGCGGCCTGATCGGCCCCCGGGAGGCACCCCGCATCTGGGACCGGCACCTACTCAACTGTGCTGCTGTCGCGGAGCGGATCCCGTCCGGAGCGACGGTGCTCGACGTCGGCTCCGGCGCTGGTCTGCCGGGCCTCGTCCTGGCCATCGCCCGCCCCGACCTCACTGTCACACTGATCGAGCCGCTGGCCCGGAGGACGTCGTTCCTGATCGAGGTCGTCGAGCGACTCGGTCTGGCTAGGTCGGTGCGGGTGTTCCGCGGCCGGGCCGACGAGGCGGCCAGCGGTTCGAGCGGTCGGGAGCCGATCAGCGGGGACGTGGTGACCGCGCGCGCGGTGGCGCCCCTGGATCGGCTCGCGGGCTGGAGCCTTCCACTGGCAGTTCGCGGTGGTCGGCTGCTGGCACTCAAGGGCTCATCCGCCGCAGCCGAGATCGAGGAACACGCCGAAGTGGTCGCGCGACTCGGCGGCGGGGAGCCGGCCGTGCAGCTCTGCGGCGTCGGGGTGATCGATCCGCCGACCACTGTCGTGGAGATCGTGCGCGAGCGGATGATCGGCCCGGCCCGCCCGGCGGCCAAGAAGCGCGCCCGGGGTGGACGCTCCCGCCGAGGCTGACACTTCGCGCCATCGGGCTTCCGGCCGGTGGGTTGCCTCGTTGTACCGGTACGGATGGACGAGGGGATGAGAACCCGACGTGGACCGGCCGCGCCCGTCCGCCGTAGGCTGACCGCGCGTCGATAGTGTGGAGCGGGTGACGGACGTCGCGGGTCTCCGACCGCTCCCGCGGGCCGTACGCTCCGGGATGCGGGCGAGGAGGCGGCCAAGTTGACCGGGGCGCGGACCGACCATCCGAAGCGGGCAGGGATGACAGGTGCATGACGACGGCAGGTACGACGATCCACGCGTGACCGGGTCGACCAGCGATCCCGTTTCACGTGAAACCGACTACCCGAGCTGGTCGCCCGGCGCGACCGGGCCATCGACCCGACCTACCGACGGCGATCCGCCGGCAGCGCTCGACCCACCATTGGGTGCCGGGCATCCGGAAAGCTCGGCCATTCCGGAGCCGGCGGGTGGTCGTCGGACGCCGGAGGCGTCGAGTCGACCGGTGAACGCCGCCGAGGTGCGGTCGACCTCGGGTCGCCGCAACACCGCCGCGTCGGTTCGCTTCGAGCCGGCCGTCCCACACCAACCCACTGCGGCGGTTGTTCGGGACGCCGCGCCGGTCGCTTCGACCGAGTCGTTGGCCGCCGTGGCGGCCGATCCCACGTACGTTTCACGTGAAACCCCGACGCGCGAAGAGGATGACCCACCGTTGGCTATGGAGGCGATGCGCGCCGTGCAGATCCTGAATCCCAGTGGCGAGGTGACAATGCCTCGGCCGGACCGGACCCGGGTCATGTGCGTCGCCAACCAGAAGGGCGGCGTGGGTAAGACCACCACCACCGTCAACCTTGCGGTGGCGCTCGCCCTGCACGGCAACCGGGTACTCGTGGTCGACCTCGACCCCCAGGGCAACGCCTCGACCGGGCTCAACGTCCCGCACCACACCGGAATCCCCGACGTGTACGACTGCCTGATCAACAGCGTGCCGCTGGCCGAGGTGGCACAGGCGGTCGACGGCATCCCCAACCTCTGGTGCGTACCCGCGACCATCGACCTGGCCGGCGCGGAGATCGAGCTGGTGTCGGTGGTGGCCCGGGAGTCGCGCCTGGACCGGGCGATCGCCGCCTACCCGGGCGAGTTCGACTACGTCTTCATCGACTGCCCGCCCTCGCTCGGCCTGCTCACCGTCAACGCTCTGGTTGCCGCGCAGGAGGTGCTGATCCCGATTCAGTGCGAGTACTACGCGCTGGAAGGGCTCAACCAGCTGATCAACAACATCAACCTGGTACGCCAGCACCTCAACCCGAAGCTCGATGTCTCCACCATCCTGCTGACCATGTACGACCGTCGTACCCGGTTGGCCGACGCCGTCGAGCAGGACGTCCGGAACCACTTCGGCGACAAGGTTCTCCAGGCGGTCATCCCCCGCAACGTCCGGGTCTCCGAGGCGCCGAGTTACGGCCAGTCGGTGATGACCTACGATCCCGGTTCGCGGGGTGCCACGAGTTACTTCGAGGCCGCCCAGGAGATCGCCGAGCGCGGCGTCAAGGAGCCGGTGGGCCGGAATGCGTAGTGCGGACGAGTCGCTGGGAGGCGTGGCATGAAGAACCGTCCTCGGGGCGGTCTGGGTAGGGGCCTCGGGGCGCTGATCCCAACCGGGCCGGCGCCGGATGCCGCTGGCACCGCGACGGCCGAGCCGGAGAACGAGCACCTGGACGACACGGGCACCGTCGCCGTCGCCGCGGTGCCGGCCGGAGCGCCTGTCCACGAGCCGGAGCCCGTGCTGAGCCCGGTGCCCGGTGCTCGATTCGCCGAGATCCCGGTCGACGCGATCATGCCCAACCCGAAGCAGCCCCGCCAGGTCTTCGACGAGGAGGCGCTGGAGGAGCTGAAGACCTCGATCCAGGAGGTCGGCTTCCTCCAGCCCATCGTCGTCCGACAGCTCGACGACGAGAAGTACGAACTGGTGATGGGCGAGCGGCGCTGGCGGGCCGCCCAGGCGGTGGGGCGGGAGAGCATCCCGGCGATCGTCCGGGATACCCGTGACGACGCGATGCTCCGCGACGCCCTGCTCGAGAACATCCACCGGGCGAACCTGAACCCTCTGGAAGAGGCCGCCGCCTACCAGCAACTGCTGGAGGAGTTCGGGGCCACTCACGAGGAGTTGGCCCGCCGGATCGGCCGGAGTCGCCCGCAGATCTCCAACACGATCCGACTGCTGAACCTGCCCGCACAGGTGCAGCGCCGGGTTGCCGCCGGCATCCTGTCGGCGGGGCACGCCCGCGCCCTGCTGAGCCTCGACGAGGCGGAGGCGCAGGAACAGCTGGCCCTGCGGATCGTGGCCGAGGGACTGTCGGTTCGGGCGACCGAGGAGATCGTCGCCCTGGCGCTCAACGACGGACCGGCGAAGGGCCAGGCCGCGAAGCGGCGACCCAAGGCGCACGCGCCGGCCCTGACCGATCTCGCCGATCGGCTGTCCGACCGGTTCGACACCCGCGTGAAGGTGGACATCGGTCGGAGCAAGGGCAAGATCACGATTGAGTTCGCGACGGTGGACGACCTTGAGCGGATCGTCGGGATCATCGGAGTGCAACAGGAGGAGAGCGGGGAGGACTGACCCCGCCCGCTCGCCTACGGCCGCGCTACCCCACCGGGGGCGCGGCCGTTCTGCATCCCGGGGTCGTCGCGGTTTCACGTGAAACAGACGGTGGACCTGACTCCAAGATCGGGTATGACCCGTGGACCGTCGTCATCATCGGCTCGTCCAGCCAGTCAGCCCGGGGTCCCGCTCTGGAAGCAGGAGAAGTGGGCGGTGCGGCGGGGCGGAAAGTTCGGTCGGTCGCCCTGGCCGCACGCCGACAGCACAATCCGCAGGCGGCTCGCGGCTCGCGGCTCGCGGCTCGCGGCTCGCGGCTCGCGGCTCGCGATGACGGGGGAAATGATGGGGGCGCGATGACGGGCGTGGCGGGCGACGGGGCGTGGCGATGGGGTCGCCGTGGGCACGGCGGTGCGCGGCGGTGGCGACGAGCCCCGCGTCGCGAGCGGCTGGTGGAGGAGCGGGCGCAGCGGCGGGCGGCGGACGCGGTGGCTGGCGACTGGCGGCGGCCGCTGGGGTGAGTGCGGGCCTTGAGAGGAGCGGATCCTCTACACGCGTCGCAGAAGGCTCCGGGATGGCCCACTCGACCGCAACCACCCCCTGCGCCGATCAAAGCGCCAGCGGACCGCTGAGTGGCGCGAAACGACGTCTCCGTGGTCATCCGCAGGTGGGTCGAGGTCCTCGATCGTGGTTAGTCCGCTGGAGCCGCCGCACAGCAACCTGGCGGGAGTCCGCCGGTCCGGGAGGCCGCCAGACGGGCCAGACCGCACGACCGCACGATCACCGGACCGCACGACGGCTAGACCGCACCACGGCCAGACCGCACCACGGCCGGACCCACGAACTGGATGCACGAGCGGTAGACCCCAGCGCGATATCGGCCCTGGCTCCGGATCGTCTCCGCCACCCGGCGCGGCGGTTTCACGTGAAACCGAGATAGCGGCTCGCTGGCACCGGTCGGACCCTAGGGGCGGAGTGACCGGTCAAGCGGAGTGGCCTCCCTATCCCAGGCGCTCGACGTTGGTGCTACGGGTTCGATCGACCCCTCACGGGCTTTCCGGAGACATCAGGGGATCCACGCCGCGCGAGTGGGCGTTCTGCTGACACGGTCCGCGAACGCGAGCCAACCCGTCACCGTCGACGCGTGTCAGATGAGCCAGCGGGAGGTCGTCGGTGGCTGGGGACCGCGCCGACGGTGGCACGCGACGCCGGTCCGAGCGCACCCCTCCGATTTCGTCTCCGGTGGCCGTCGACTACGCCGATTTGGCGGTTCGCGGACAACGACCGACCCGCCGAAAAGTTATCCACACCGGTTGTCCACAGGCACCCCCCGTTTCACGTGAAACAGCGCGTGGGAGCGGGTGTGAGCCTGTGGATGACGGCCTGTGTTCAGGATCTCGGCAGCCTGTGGATATCGCCTCTCGGTGGCCCGCGCGACCACGCGCACCCGGTCGACGACGGGTGCCGATCCGGTGGCCCGGGACCGCTCGAACAGGTAGGGACAGCGGTGCCAGACTCGGTTAGGGTCAGCGTCGTGCACGACAACCCTCCCTCAGTCCCGGACTTCACCCAGTGGCCGTCATTCCCCTTCGAGGGTGACCTCCACGTGAAGCAACTCGATGATCCGGTCCCGGTCGAACCGCCGCGGAAGGGCGAGGGTCTCCGGGAATGCACCGCCTGCAACGCACCCGACGACGCCTACATCTGGGTGGGTGAGCGGTGGCGCGTCCGCGCCATGGACCGGCCCACCGGCCTGCCCATGGTGCTCATCCTGGAATCGCGCACCCACCTCGATCTCGGCGACCTGCCGAACCTGCTGGCCGCCGAGCTGGGGGTGATGACAGTACGTCTGGAGCGGGCCATCCGGTCGCTCGACGGCGTGGCACGGGTGCACGTCAATCGCTGGGGCGACGGCTCGGCTCATCTGCACATGTGGTTCCTCGCCCGTCCGTACGGCCGGCTTCAACTGCGGGGCACGTTCCTGTCCCTGTGGGACTCGATCCTGCCGCCGATCTCCGAGGCGCAGTGGCGGGAGAATCTGGCGCTCGTCGCGGCCTGGCTCGCCGAGTTTGGTGGCCGCCCGCTCGCCGAGCCGCCCCGTATCCAGTGGCAGGCGCCGTCCAGTCTGCTGGCCCAGTCTGCCGCCGCGGACGCCGCTGCCGCAGCGGAGGCTGCCTCAGCGGCAGCAGCCGGGACGGAGGCTGTCTCGGTCATCGAGGCGGCAGAGGAGATCCCGGAACCGGCGCTCGACTCCACTCCTGATCCGACCGACGCCGACAGCCGGCCCCGGGCCGAACCGGTCGTGGACCCGGACGCTGATGCCGGCTCGACGACGAGCACCGTCACCGACCGCGCTGCTGAACCCGCCCGGTCGGCCACGGTCGGTGGTCCGGCGGTTGAACCCGCTCGGCCGGCGTCCGCCACCAACCTGCCCGGCATCCCGGCTTCCGGCACCCGGGACTCCACCGCCGCAGCACCGGGCAGCGCCGCATCCACTGCGGCCGCCACGGGCAGCACCGTCACGACGGCCAGCGACGGACTCCACGTCGGCCTGGCGGAGGTGCCTACCGACAGCCCTCACGGTGTCGGCGCGGCGGAGAAGCCCACCGGCGGGCCTCACCTCGGCCCGCCGAGCGAAAGTGCCGACGGGGCTGATTCCGCCAACCCGGCCGCGTCCGACCCGGCCACCGGGGGCGCCTCCGGAGAGGCCGTCAGCAAGACCGCCTCCGGGAAGGACGCCGGCACTCCGGGCCCGGACGCGCGCACCGATGGCAGCGACACACCCGACGTACGCGCGACCCACTGACCTGGAACCGACAGTGAGGTTGACCTCGACAGGCCAACCTCACTGTCGTCCCGTCGGGTTGGCCCGCTCGGGCGTACGGGTTGGCGGGGAGGTCAGTGCTTGGTGAGGCGGGCGGCTGCTCGGGCGACAAGGGTGCCGAGGAGTCGGCCGAAGTCCAGGCCGGCCGCCTGCACAGCGAGCGGAAGCAGTGACGTCTCCGTCATCCCTGGCGAGACGTTGACCTCCAGCACGTGCGGCTGGCCGGCCGCGTCCACGATCACGTCGACGCGGGAGAGATCCCGTAGACCGAGCGCGGTGTGCGCGGCGAGGGCCACGTCAGCGACCGTGGCGGCGACGTCCGGGGCCAGCCGGGCGGGGGCGTGCCAGGTGGTCCGCCCTGCCGTGTAGCGGGCGGCGTAGTCGTACACGCCGTTGCGCGGCACGATCTCCACCGGCGGCAGCGCCTGTGGACCGTCGCCGAGGTCGACGACGGAGACCGCCACATCCATGCCCGGCACGTACCGCTCCACGAGTGCGGTGGAGTAGTACGCGAAGCAGCCGACCATTGCGGCGGGCAGCGCGGCGGCGTCCCGGACCACCGCCCCGCCCAGCCCGGACCCGCCCTGCGCCGGCTTCACCATCAGGGGTACGCCCAGACGGTCGACGATCCGGTCCAGGACGGCGACCGCGCCGAGCTCGGAGAAACGATCGTGCGGGAGCGCCACCCAGTCGGGGGTGGGGATGCCGGCCTCGCGGAGCACCGCCTTGGCGGAAGGCTTGTCCCAGGCGACCCGGGAGGCCCGGGCGTCGCAGCCGACGTACGGGACATCGCACAGATCCAGCACCCCGCGCAGCGAGCCGTCCTCGCCGGTCGCGCCGTGCAGCGCGATCACCACCGCGTCCGGCGGGTCGGCGGCGAGCGACGGCAGCAGCGCTACGTCCGCGTCTCGCAGCTCGGCCTCCACCCCGACGGCGCGCAGCGCGTCGAGCACCCGACGACCGGAGCGCAGCGACACGTCCCGTTCGTAGGAGAGCCCACCCGCGAGCACCACGACGCGCAGGTCGGCCGAGATGGCGGAATCGGTCACGAGGAGGTGCTCGGCGGTCGTACCCATGCCGGCATCATGCCAAGTCGGGCCCGGGCACGTCGGAGCCGGCCCGGCCGCGTCGGCCGGCGGCACCACCCACCGCACCGAAGACCCGGCGCATGGCGATCTCCTGCTCCATCACCCCGGCCAGCCGGCGGACGCCCTCGCGGATCCGGTCCGGCGGCGGGAAGCTGAAGTTGAGCCGCATGGCGTCGGTGCCGGTGCCGTCGGCGTAGAAGCCGGTGCCGGGAACGTAGGCGACCCGGGCGGCGACCGCTCGCGGCATCATGGCCTTCGAGTCGAGCCCGTCGGGCAGGCTCGCCCACACGAACAGACCGCCGGCCGGGGTGGTCCAGCTGGTGCCCTCGGGCATCAGGTCGGCCATCGCGTCGAGCAGGGCGTCGCGGCGTTCCCGGTAAACCTCGCGATAGACCTTGAGCTGCTGCCGCCAGGGCATCGTGCTCAGGTAGGTGGCCACCGCGGCCTGGGCGAAGCCGCTGGGGCAGAGGATCTGCGCCTCGCTGGCGATGACCAGTTTGTCGCGGACCGCGTGCGGCGCCAGGATCCAGCCGACCCGCAGCCCGGGGGCGAAGGTCTTGGAGAAGGTGCTGAGGTAGAAGACGCCGTCGCGGCGGCGGGCCCGCAGAGGGGCCGGGGCCTCACCCTCGAACCCCAGTTGGCCGTACGGGTCGTCCTCGACGACGAGCAGGCCGGCGCCCTCGCAGATGTCGAGCACCCGTTCCCGGCGCTCCTCGCTGAGCGTCACGCCGGTCGGGTTCTGGTAGGTGGGGATCGTGTAGAGGAACTTGACCCGCTGGCCCGCGCGGGCCAGGTCGGCGATGGCCGTCTCCAGCGCCTCCGGGATCAGCCCGTCCTCATCCATCGGTACGTGGACGACCTGCGCCTGGGCGGCCTGAAACACGCCGAGCGCACCGACGTACGTAGGTCCCTCGGCGAGCACCACGTCGCCCGGGTCGAGGAAGAGCCGGGCCACCAGGTCCAGCGCCTGCTGCCCGCCCACCGTGACCACGACGTCCTCCGGGGAGGCACCGCAGGCGGCGTCGATCCCGGAGAGCGACATCACCTCGCAGATCCGCTCGCGCAGCTCGAGGGTGCCCTGACCGATGCCGTACTGAAGGGTGGTCACGCCCTGCTCGGAACCGAGCCGGCCGAGCATCTCGCCGACCGCGTCCAGCGGAAGGGCGGCAATGTACGGTGCGCCACCGGCAAGCGAGACGACCTCCGGACGACTGGCCACCGCGAACAATGCTCGAATCTCGGAGGCGGTCATCCCGCGTACCCGCCGGGCGTACCGGTCGGTGTAGTCGTCGAGTGTCGTGCCGGTCATGACCTCACCTCGATCACTGCTCGAGTGGCTCCCGCCCGGGTACCCCGCACACCGCTGACCATGGCGGCGGACACACCGATTGTCGATCCTAGTCCGCCGGAGTCGTGCTGCCGCCGTGCCGCAGCAGATCGACCACATGGCGGACCGTCCTCGGCGTCCCCCGTTGCGGTGGGCATTCGCGCGTCCCCTCCCGCATCGCCGATCGGCGGCGTACGATCGCTCGTCGGGGGCAGGAAGGCGGCGCTGTCGTTCCATGCCGGTTTCACCACCGAGCCTATTGTGGGGATGCGCCATATGTCGCGACGTCTGGTCAGCCTGACCCTCGACACGTTGGAAGACCTTCCGCGCCCGTGCCGGCAGTGCGTCTACTGGGAGCTCGATCCGGTCTCCGCGGACCGCGCCTGCGCTGCTGGCGACCCGGGCCTGGAGAAGGAGGCATGGGTCTCCCAGACGCTGCTGGAGTGGGGCTCCTGCGGCAAACTCGCGTACGTCGACGGCATGCCGGCCGGCTTCGTGATGTACGCCCCGCCCGCTTACGTGCCCCGGTCGATGGCGTTTCCGACCTCACCGGTCTCCGCGGACGCGGCACTGTTGATGACAGCCAACGTGGTCGCCGCGTTCTCCGGCGGCGGGTTGGGCCGGATGCTGGTGCAGGGGGTCGCCCGGGATCTGACCAAGCGTGGGATCAAGGCGATCGAGGCGTTCGGCGACGCCAAGTTCGGCGACGCGGACGACCCGGCCGGCGGTTGCGTGGCACCTGTCGACTTCTTCCTCTCCGTGGGCTTCAAGACGGTACGTCCGCATCCGCGCTTCCCTCGGTTGCGTCTTGAGCTGCGCACGGCGCTGAGCTGGAAGTCCGACGTCGAGTACGCGCTGGAGAAGCTGCTCGGGTCGATGAGCCCGGAAACCCTGCTCCGGCCGGTCCGTCCGGCCCCGGCCACCCGCTCCACCAACGGCTGACGCCCGGCGGCGAATCAGTCCACCACCGTGCCGGCGGTCACCACGGCACGCAGTTCGCTGACGTCGAGCGATCCGGTCGGGACGTCTCGTTCGATCGGGTAGTACATCCGCTGCACCGCGGCCACGATCGCCTCCACCACCCGGTCCCGGAACCGGGGGTCGACAAGGTGGGCGCGGTCCGTCGGCGAGGTGAGGTAGCCGACCTCGACCCGGACGGCGGGCATCCGCGTCAGTCGCAGCAACTCCCACGTCTTGGCGTGGGTACGGCAGTCCCGCAGCCCGGTCCGGGCGACGATTTCCCGCTGCACCAGCCCGGCCAGGCGTTCACCGGTCGCCGAGGTGACCCCGTTGTCGGTGCCGTAGTGGTAGGTCGCGACGCCCTCCGCATCCGGGTTGGCGTGGCCGTCAAGGTGCAGCGAGATGAAAACGTCGGCGCCGAGCGAGTTGGCGAGCAGGGCCCGGTCGGAGTCCGGCAGGCAACTGTCGGGCGACGGGCCGCGGGTGAGCTGCACCCGCACCCCGGAGGCGGCGAGCCGCCCCTCCAGTCGGCTGGCCAGGTCGTGCACCAGGTCCGCCTCGGTCCAGCGCAGCGAGCCGTCGGGCACCACCATTCCGGGGTCGGTGCCGCCGTGCCCCGGGTCGATGACGACGGTCTTGCCGACCAACGCCGGCCCGGACTGCCGGATCGCGTCGGATTCGCGGAGCCACTGCGGGCGGCCACCGACCACCTTGCGGCCGATGCGGCGGAGCGCGTTCATCGTGTGTGGGCCGCAGGAGCCGTCCGGGGTGAGCCCGACCTCACGTTGGAACTGGGCCACCGCCCGCGACGTCCGGACACCGTAGATCGCGTCCGCGCGGCCCACGTCGTACCCCATCTCCAGCAGTCGCTCCTGTAGCGACCGGACGTCCTCGCCGGTGAGCGGCTCGGGGACCGCGTGGTAGAGGGTGCGGGCGCCGAGCCGCCAACGGGCGGCATCCAGGGCGCGCCAGGTCTCCGCGCCGACCCGGCCGTCCACACTGAGCCCCCGCGACTGCTGGAAGGCGCGGACGGCCCGCTCGGTGTCGAGGTCGAACTCGTCGGTGTGCGGGCCAGCGGCGGCCAGCAGTTCGAGGCCGGTCAGGATGGTACGGATCTCCGTGACCGCGGGTCCCCGGTCACCGGGTCGGATCGGACGCACGCACGACCCCCTCTGCACGACACTGGCTGGCCGGGCGGCCCAGGCTTGAGGCTATGCGTTCTCCGGCGGCGAGGTGGCTGGGGCCGAGAAATCCGTCGACGGTACGGCCGAGAAGACACCGAACCCCGCACCCGGCGAGCGGGTACGGGGTTCGGTTGATGTTTCTGCTGGTCAGAGGGCCGATTCGATGAGCCGGACCAGCTCGCCCTTCGGCTTGGCACCGGCGATCGACTGGACCGGCTGGCCGTTCTTGAAGACGGTGAGCGTCGGCACCGACATCACCCGGTAGGCCCGAGCGGTCTCCGGGTTCTCGTCGATGTTGAGCTTGACGATGGTGACCTGGTCACCCATCTCCCGGGCGATCTCCTCGAGCAGCGGCGACACCTTGCGGCACGGCCCGCACCACTCCGCCCAGAAGTCCACCAGCACCGGCTTGTCGGCCTGCAGCACGTCAGCGACGAAGCTCTTGTCGGTGACCGCCTTGGTTGTTCCCACTATGCCCCTCCTCCGGGATGTGTTCCTTGTTTCAGCTGAGCGTCGCGATGAACCGCTCGGCGTCGAGCGCGGCGGCACAACCGGTGCCGGCCGCGGTGATCGCCTGACGGTAGGTGTGGTCGACCACGTCGCCGGCGGCGAAGACACCGGGCACGTTGGTGCGGGTGCTCGGGGCGTGGACCTTCACGTAGCCCTCGTCGTCCAGCTCGACCTGGCCCTGGAACAGCTCGCTGCGGGGGTCGTGACCGATGGCGACGAAGACGCCGGTCACGTCCATCACCTTGGTCTCGCCGGTGTGCACGTTGCGGACGCGAACGCCGGTGACCTTGCCGTCCTCGCCGAGGATCTCCTCGACGGTGCTGTTCCACTCGACCTTGATCTTCTCGTTGCTCAGCGCCCGGTCGGCCATGATCTTGCTGGCCCGGAACGAATCGCGGCGGTGGATGATGGTCACCGACTCCGCGAAGCGGGTGAGGAAGGTGGCCTCCTCCATCGCCGAGTCGCCGCCACCGACGACCACGATCTGCTGGTTGCGGAAGAAGAACCCGTCACAGGTGGCACACGCGGAGACGCCGTGACCCAGGAATTCCTGCTCACCGGGCACGCCCAGCGGACGCCAGGCCGAACCGGTGGAGAGAATGATGGATCGCGCCCGGTAGGCGGTCTCGCCAACCCAGACGGTGCTCACCGCGCCGGAGCCGGCGTCGCCGGTGTCCACCAGCTCGACCCGGGTCACGTCGTCGGTGAGGAACTCGGCGCCGAACCGCTCGGCCTGCTTGCGCATGTTGTCCATCAGCTCGGGGCCGAGGATGCCGTCGGCGAAGCCGGGGAAGTTTTCCACCTCGGTCGTGGTCATCAGCGCGCCACCGGACTGCACGCCCTCAATGATCAGCGGCTTCAGGTTGGCACGTGCGGCGTAGACCGCCGCTGTGTAGCCGGCCGGCCCGGAGCCGATGATGATCAGGTTGCGGACCTCGTCCACTGCCGTCTCCCGAGTTGTGTGTGTTCGGCGTCGGCGCGAGCACCGATGCTGATCCGAGTCGCCGACGCCTGGGTGGGGCCGGCAGCTGACTTCCAGAACGTCATCGTACGAACCGGGGATTCCCGAGCTGGGCATCCGGTGGGTCAGGTCACGTGGGGGGTCATCGTGCCATTGACCGTGGATTCACCCTACCCGCGCCGAATACCGGCTGTCCGAGCCGGACCCAGGCACTCCGCACTCCGGGCCACTCACCCACGCCCACCGGGCGCCGGTCGCGTCGGTGAAGTGGATGACCAGCGCCTGATCGCCCTGGAACCGCGCGTAATCGATCACCTCGATCACCAGTGGCGCCGATCCGCGCTCCGTCGCGACACTGGTCAGACAGCTGGTCAGCGCGGCCTCGTCGGTCAGCCGGGCCAGTTGGTCCGACCCGTAGGGAGAGGGACGGCGACCGCCCTCGGCATCCACCTTCGGCTGCTCGCCCGGTGTGTTGCCGGTCGCCCGGCTGGCGGCCGGTGTGCGTGGCGCGTCAGTGCCGTAGGCGTTGCCGAGGGTCTGCGGGGTGTAGTTCGTACCACTGCGCAGTGCCGGCCCGGTGGTGCGGGCCGTCCCGGCCCCCGCGACGCCCTCCGGCGCGCTGGCCGGCTGGTTCATGGCGTTTGTGCGGCCGGAGTCGTCCGACGCCCGCATCGAGAGCTGGTTGAGGCCCAGCGCAACGGCGATGACGGCGATCGCGGCGGCGGCCACTGGTGCGCCGCGGCGGGCCCAGCCGCGCTGGCGGCGGCCCGGACCGGTGGACGCCCAGCGCCCCGACCCGGCGGGTGGGGGGACGGGAGGCCGGCGACCAGCCCCGCCCTGCGTCGGTACGACCAACGGCGTCGCCGCGTCGCCGGCCCGATCGACGCTGGGCGCGCCGACTGGTGCCTCCTCGGTCGAGGTGTCGGTAGTCCGCTCCGCGGAGGCCAACGCGGCCAGGAGGCGGTCGGTGATCGCCGCCGGCATCTCCGGTGACTGCTCGGCCCAGTGGGTCAGGTCCGTCCGGACCTCGGTCACGGCGGGGGCCAGCAGCGCGTACGCCTCGGCCCAGGACGGGTCCGCGGAGACCAGTTGGGCGACCTCGTCCTGCTGCGGGGTGCCGTCCAACGCCCCGCCGAGGTAGTCAGCGAGGAGGTCGATGTCGACCTCCCGGAACCCCTCGGTCGTCACGTGTCCTCCTGGTTGGCGTCCCGCCGGTATCGACCTGACCTCGATCCGACGCCCTCCACCGGGCCGGGGTTCCCGGGCGTGACGCCGGGCACGCCCGTGATCGGGGCGGGGGGGTCCGGTCGGGCCGAGGGCGTCGCGACGGTGGCGGGGCGGAGATGCCCGAGCAGCACGGCCAGCCGCGCCCGGCCCCGGGCACACCGGCTCTTCACCGTGCCCTCGGCGACGCCGAGGATGCGGGCGACCTCGGCGACCGGATAGCCCTGTACGTCGACGAGCACCAGCGCGGCGCGTTGCTCAAGGGGCAGCGCGGCGAGCGCCTCGCGGACCACCAGCACGGTGTCGTGGTCCGTTACCGGTGCCGCCGGCTCCAGCCCGCCGGTGCCCGATCCGTCGTCGGCCCGGTTGCCGTCCGGCAGCGGCACTGTGGGGTGCGCCTGCCGTCGTCGGATCCGGTCCAGGCAGGCGTTGACCACGATGCGGTGCAGCCAGGTGGTGACGGCGGAGTCGCCGCGGAACCGGGTCGCCGCCCGATGCGCCGACAGCAGGGCGTCCTGGAGTGCGTCGGCTGCCTCCTCGCGGTCGCCGAGCGTCCGCAGGGCCACCGCCCACAACCGGTCCCGGTGGCGGTGGAACAGTTCGGTGAAGGCGTCCCGGTCTCCGGCGACGTGCGCGCGCAGCAGCTCCAGGTCGCTTGCGGCGGCGCGCCAGTCCATCACCGCGTCCAGTGCGTGCGAGGCCCGGATCGTGGTGCCCGGCTCACGACCCCTGGACCGTAATCTCCTGCACCCCCAGCTTGAACCCACCCTCGGACGGAGGCAGCTCGGTGATCCAGAACAGCAGGTACTGGTATTTCTTGTCGGCGTCGAAGCCGTTGAACGTCATTGTGGTGCCGTCGTGGTCCTCGAACGGCTGGCCGATGCCGGTCTTGTAGCTCGCGACCAACTGCTTGTCACCGCTGGAGCTGGACTCCGGTTTGATCGTGCCGGCGAGCAGTTGAGCGGACGCGCCGGTAGCCGACAGCACCGCCTGCACCGACCTGACGGTGTGCGGCTCGCCGAGGTCGATCCAGACGCCCATGCCCTTCTTCAGGTTGCCGAAGTTGGGCTTGTTCACGTAGGTCTCGGTCTCCCAGCCCTTGTCCTCGTCACCGTCGATGACCTTCTCGGCGTCACGGACCTCACTGCGGTCCTTGCTGTCCGGGTCGATGATCCGGACGCCCTTCACCGTCAGCTTGCGGGCGGTCGCGGCGGCCGGGGTGGCGTCGCCGGCCGGGGCACTTGAGGTCGGTGCGGCGACCGGGTTGGACTGCGGGTCCTTGTCGTCGCCACCCAAGGCGATGATCCCGATCAGCAGACCGACCAGGGCAACGGCCAGCAGACCGGCGATGCCGACGGCGACCTTGCGGCCCCCGGCCGCGGCCAGCGGTGACGGCTCTTCCCCGGTTTCGCCGGCGAACCGCAGCGGCCCGCTGTTGTCGAGGTAGTGCTCGTCCTCGGCCGGCACGTCCAGTCGCGCCAGTTCCGCGGCGAGCACGTCGGAGGACGGCGGCGCGATCTCGGCGTCGAGCAGGTCCATGGTCAGGTCGTCCAGGTACGCCGGAACGCCCGCCCGAACCTGGCGCGGTGCCGCGATGGCACCCCCGGCGTCCCGAACAGCGTCCGGGATGGCGGCGCGGCCGTGGCCGGCGGTGGCGCCGTGAAGTGGTGCCTCGGCGTGTGGCCAGGAGCCGGTCAGCGCGAAGTAGAGAACCCCGCCGACCGCCCGGATGTCGTTCTCCTGGCTGTCGGCGCCGTCGGTGCGGGCGTCGGCCAGGACCACTCGGCCCTCATCGCTGATCATGACGGTGCCGGGGTGGACGTTGCCGTGCACCATGCCGGTGGCGTGCACTGCGGCGAGCGCGCTCGCGACGGCGTTGCCGATCGCGGTGGCCCGGGCCGGGTCCAGGGGGCCGTCGGTCGCCAGGTCCCGCAGGGACTGCCCGTCGACCCACTCGCGCACCACGTACGCCCGGTCGGCCTCGTCGATCGCGTCGTAGACGCCGACCAGGTTGGGGTGGATTACCCGGCTGGCCGCGACGGCGGCCTGAAGCATCTCGGTGGCGGAGTCACCACCCGGGTAACGCAGCACCACGGCAACGGGACGGCGCAGGATGACATCGACCCCGCGCCAGACCAGCCGACCCGCGCTGTCGTTGTTGATGTGCTCAACCAGTTCGTACCGCTCGGCGAGGACTTCACCGGCCGTGGGAGCACCGAAGGTCATGACCGGAGGAGCGCTTTCGTCTGCCTCCTGACCCTCGCCGACCTGGGTCACCCGTCCTCCCTCGGTGATCGTGTCGATCGATGAACCCGAACTGCTGGGCATGTGGCTTCCCGCTCTGCCGTTGAAGGAACCGGCCGACCGGTGTCGACGCCCAGCGTCGGCCCCTGCCGTACCCGTCGAGAGCGACCTTACCCGGGTTGCCCGTCTCTCCGACATGTCATCTTCCCGCCGTACCTGGCGGGGTTCCGGCCTGTCGAAGAGCTCGTCCGGTTACGACCGTTGTCAGCCACGTTGCTGGCACATGTACTAGCTAATCTACGGCTTCACCGCAAGTGACCGACGCCGGGGCTGGGCTGGCGTGGCGCTCGCGCTGCCTCGTACGTTCCCACCGATCGGGTCGCCACCCTCAGCCGTACGGTTGGTTATCCACAGGCCGAAGCGGTGGTTGACCGGCGAATCGCGGAGTTATCCACAGGTGCATCCCCAGCCTGGTGATCCGTGGTCACGGTCCGTATGAGTGCCAACTTGTTGTAATCGGGTGTGGACGTTCAGCGACCGAGGCGGCGGCGAACCATCCCGACCACCTCGGTGATCTCCCCGATCCGCAGCAGCATGGCCAGACCCAGGTAGCTCCCGCCGATCACCACGCCACCGATCACCAACTGGACGATCGCCTCCAGGCGGCTGGGGGTGTCGTCACCGGGCAGCAGCTTCACCACCAGGAGGCCGACCACTGCCGAACCCAACGCCGCCACCGCGACCCTGCCGCCGGTCCGCATGATCTCGCCGAGCCCGATTCGACCGACGCGCGGCCGAAGCAGCCAGGCCGAGCCGATCGCGGCAGCCAGATAGGAGACCGTGTTGCCGATCATCATTCCCGCACCGGCGAAGCTCGCCGAGAAGGCGACGTACAGCACGATCTGCACCCCGATTCGCAGCGCCACCACCGGGATGTTGATGAGAGCCGGCGTGCGGGTGTCGGGCAGCGCGTAGAACGCGAAGGTGAAGAGCTGACTGACAGCGAACGGGACCAGCGCGAGCGCGGCGGCGAGCAACACGACGGACGTGGCGGTGGCGTTGTCCTCGTTGAACGCGCCGAACCGGAACAGCGTGAACGCGATCGGGGTGGCAAGGACGGCGTAGCAGACCGCGATCGGGGCGAGCACCGCCGTGACCGTGCGGGTACCCCGGGAGAGGTCGGCGGCGAGGTCGGCGTACCGGCCGTCGGCGGCGGCCGCGCTCATCCGGGGCATCAGCGCCGTGATGATCGAGACGGCGATGATGCCGTGCGCGGTCATCAGCAGCAGGAACACGTTGTTGTAGATCAGCGGGCCGGCGGCGTTCTCCTTGCCGGCCCGGTTCAGCAGGTTGAACAGCACGATCAGGCCGACCTGGCTCACCGCGACGTAGCAGATCATCCAGGCTCCGAGCCGGCCCAGCTCGCGTAGCCCCAGCTCGCGGAAGTCGAAGCGAAGCTTCCAGCGGAAGCCGACCTTGCGCAGTGCCGGCAGCAGGCCCATCGCCTGGATGGCGACGCCGAGCAGGGTGCCACCGCCAATCAGCAGGACCCGCCCGGTGGTCATGTCGTCCGGCTTGACGATCTCCGCACCGAAGATCGCGATGTAGAGGCCGGCGGTGCCGATCACCACCAGGTTGTTCAGGATCGGTGCCCACATCGGGGCGGCGAAGTGCCCCCGGGTGTTGAGCACCGCACTGATCAGCGCGCTCAACCCGGAGAAGAAGATCATCGGCAGCATCAGGCGGGCGAGCCCGGTGACCAGCCCTGAGTAGCCGTCAGCCGACTCCTCTCCGCCGTAGAGCCAGGTCAGCGGCGCTGCCAGCAGGAGAGCGAGCAGGGCCGCCGCGCCGAGTGCGAGCACCGCCAAGGTCAGTAGCCGCTGTGCGTACGCCTGACCGCCATCAGTGTCGATCTTGCGTCGCCGCACCAGCACCGGGATCAGCACGCTGGTGAGGACACCGCCGAGCAGGAACTCGTAGACCATGCCGGGCAGGATCTGCGCGGTGGTGTACGCGTCACCGACCAGCGCGCCGCCGAGCGCCGCGCCGATCACCAGGTTGCGCAGGAAGCCGGTGCCCCGGCTGACCAGGCTACCGATCGCCATCACCGCGCTGTTGGCAGCCGCGCTCGCCTCGGCCACCTGTTCCTGCGGTGGTGCGGTCGACTCCATGGCCGGCTGGTTCAGCGGCTCGGCGGAGATGAAGGTGGCGCCATCCCCGGGTCGGGCGTTGGTACCGCCATCGTTCGCGGCGTTGGCGCTGCGGTAGAGCCCGCCGCTCATCTCCAGCCTCCCAGGGGTACGTCGAGTCGGACACCGACCCGCACGCCACAGACCATAGTCAACCCCCACCCGTTACCCGCGCCCGGCGGATCGGATCACACCCCGGCCCGATAAGCTGGTGATCCCATGTCCGAAGCCTCCGCTCCTCACGCCGCCGACCGCCGCGAACTCACCGCCGCGCAGCGCAACGCCGTCGCCGAACTGCTCCGGGTGTCCCCGGTCGCCGACGAGTTGGGCCGCCGCTTCGTCCGCGCCGGTCACGAGTTGCACCTGGTGGGCGGTTCGGTGCGGGATGCCCTGCTCGGTCGACTCGGGGATGACCTCGACTTCTGCACCGACGCGCACCCCGACGAGACCCTGCGGATCATCAAGGGCTGGGCCGAGTCGATCTGGGAGACCGGTCGGGAGTTCGGCACCATCGGCGCTCAGCGCGACGGCCTCCGACTGGAGATCACCACCTTCCGTGCGGAGTCGTACGACCAGGTCAGCCGCAATCCGGTGGTGGTGTACGGCACCAGCCTCGACGAGGACCTGAAGCGGCGCGACTTCACGATCAACGCGATGGCTGTGAGCCTGCCGGACCACCGGTTCACCGACCCGCACGGTGGGCTGGACGATCTCTCGGCCAAGGTGATCCGTACCCCGAGCACGCCTGGTGAGTCGTTCGGCGACGACCCGCTGCGGATGCTGCGGGCCGCCCGGTTCGCCGCCCAGCTGCGTTTCGCCGTGCACCCGGACGTGCACCTGGCGATGACCGAGATGGCCGCCGACCTGGACCGGATCACCGCCGAGCGGATCCGCGACGAGTTCACCAAGCTGCTCTGCGGCGCGGACCCGATCACCGGGCTGCGGCTGCTGGTCGACACCGGGCTGGCCGAGCGGTTCCTGCCGGAGCTGACCGGGCTGAAGCTGGAGATCGACGAGCACGCCCAGCACAAGGACGTCTACGAGCACACGTTGACTGTCGTCGAGAACGCGGTCTCCTACGAGGAGGAGGGCTGCGACTTCATCCTGCGGATGGCCGCCCTCCTGCACGACGTGGGCAAGCCGGCGACGAAGGCGGTCGGGTCCGACGGCCGCGTCAGCTTCCACCACCACGAGGTGGTCGGCGCCCGGCTGACCAAGGCCCGGATGAAGGCGATGCGCTACCCCAAGGACGTCACAGCGCAGGTGACCGCGCTGGTCGCGCTGCACCTGCGTTTCTACGGGTACGGGCGGGGCGAGTGGACCGACTCGGCGGTGCGCCGCTACGTCGCCGACGCCGGTGACCTGCTGCCCCGCCTGCACAAGCTGACCCGCTCCGACTGCACGACCCGCAACCGGCGCAAGGCCGCCCAGCTCGCGGCCGACTACGACGCGCTGGAGGATCGGATCGCCCGGATCGCGGCCGAGGAAGACCTGGCGCGGGTTCGACCCGACCTGGACGGTAACGCGATCATGGAGCTGCTCGGCGTACCGCCGGGGCCGGTGGTCGGGCGGGCCTGGAAGCACCTCAAGGAGCAACGCCTTGAGCACGGTCCGCTGGACCGCGACGCCGCCGAGGCGGAGCTGCTGCGCTGGGCTCGCGCCGAGGGCATCCTCGGCTGACGCGCGCAACGTCAGTGTTGGTCAGGTAGCGCCGTCTGCAGCGAGGTGGCGGGAGCCGTCACTTCAGGGCGTGGCTGCGGCGCTGCACGGCTGTCCGGTCGACGACGAAACGCCAGCGGATCGACCGAATGGCTGAGGTGTATCGCTTTCATCGTCGTCCATGATGGCTGGGCGTCCGTCGGCTACCGGTGCACTGACACCGCCGCCGACCCCACCGCCCGTCCGGTCGTCCGGATTGGACGGGCGACGACCAACGGGGAGATCACCTAGTGAAACGCCGTGGCGTGATACGCCGCTCGGCGGTGGCGAGCCTTGCTCTCGCCTCCGCAACCATCATCGTCAGCGCCGCGACCGGCGGGGCCGCAATGGCCGAACCGACCGCTCCGTTGGCACCGAAGCCCGCAAGCAAGTTGACCGCTCCCAAGCAGGACGGCCGGTTGGCCAAGGCCAAGCCCGCCGAGGTCGTGCCGGGTCGCTACATCGTGGTGCTCAAGAACAAGAAGACCACCCCCGCCAAGATCAAGGCTGCCGCCTCGGCTCTGGCCAAGGAGAACGGTGGCAGCGTCGGCCGGCTGTACAGCAGCGCCGTCAACGGCTACTCCGCCGCGATGACCGCGAAGCAGGCCGGCCGGCTGGCCGCCGACCCGGATGTCGCCTCCGTGGAGCCGGTGGTCCGCTTCCACAAGAGCGGAACGCAGAGCGCGCCTCCCTCCTGGGGCCTGGACCGGATCGATCAGGTCTCGCCCAAGCTGAATGGCAGCTACACCTACCCCACCACCGGTGCCGGGGTGAGGGCGTACATCGTCGACACTGGCATCGACATCAATCACAGTGACTTCGGTGGCCGTGCCTCGTACGGCTACGACGCGGTCGAGCGGGACAATGTGGCGCAGGACTGCAACGGTCACGGCACGCACGTGGCGGGCACCGTCGGCGGCACGAAGTACGGCGTGGCCAAGGGTGTCAACCTGGTCGCCGTCCGGGTCCTCGACTGCGAGGGTTCCGGCACCACCGAGGAGGTCCTGGCCGGGATCGACTGGGTGACCGCCAACGCGCAGAAGCCTGCCGTGGTCAACATGAGCCTCGGCGGGCCGGAGGACCCGGACTCCCCGGCGCTCTCCAACGCGGTCAGCAACTCCATCGCCACCGGTCTCACCTACGCGGTGGCCGCCGGCAACGAAGCGGACGATGCCTGCTACTACACCCCGGCCAGGGTGTCGGCGGCGATCACCGTCGGAGCCACCGACAGGATCGACCGTCGGGCCTCGACCGAGTACTTCGATTCGAACTACGGTTCGTGTGTCGACGTCTGGGCTCCGGGCGTGGACATCGTCTCGGCGGCAAGTGGGACCACCGACGGGTCGGTGGCCTTCAGCGGGACCTCGATGGCGTCGCCGCACGTGGCGGGAGCCGCTGCGCTGCTGCTTCAGTCGAACCCGACGTGGTCTCCGTCGCAGGTGCGCAACACGATAGTGACCCGAGGGCTCGCCGGCGCTGTGTTGAACCCGCAGGGCGGGGTGGACCGTCTGCTCAACGTCGCGTCGGCCCTCTCTCCCGCGCGCACCGCGCACGGCCTGCTGGCGCGTTCCAACGGCTATTTCGTCTCGGCTGACGGTGCTGGCAGCAAGCCGCTGGCCTCCGTCGGCCCGGTGCTGGGCGGCTGGGAGAAGTTCGACATCGTCGAGGCCGGCAGCGGCCTGGTCGCACTGCGGGCGAACGTCAACGGCAAGTACGTCAGCGCCAACGGTGCCGGCAGCAAGCCGCTGATCGCCGCTGCCGCGTCGGTGAGCACCTGGGAGAGGTTCCAGCTGGTTCACAACATCGACGGCACGGTGAGCCTGAAGGCCACTGTCAACAACAAGTACGTCAGTGCGCCCAGCAACGGTGGCCCGCTGATTGCCAGCGCGGCCAACGCCAGCACCTGGGAGAAGTTCGACCTCGAGACGAACCTGATCGTCAGCTTCAAGTCGTCCGCGAGCGGCAAGTACGTCTCCGCTGACGGTGCCGGGAGCAAGCCGCTGATCCCGGTGGCCGCGACGGTCAGCACCTGGGAGAAGTTCGAGCTGTTCGATCTGGACTTCTACGGCTACTTCGGCCTGCGGTCGTTGGCCAACGGCAAGTGGGTCTCGGCGACCGGTGCCGGATCGCAGCCGATGGTCGCCTCGGCCACCGGTATCGACGCCTGGGAGGCCTTCACCTTCTGGCATCGGGGTGTTGGCACCACGGACGGGTCGGGCTGGATCTACGCGAACGTCGACGGGCAGGCGGTCAGTGCCGGCAGCGCCGGCACCAGCCAGCTGATCCCGAACAAGAACTTCGACTTCTCTGCTCCGGACTTCGGTCTCTCGGCGGGCGAGCGCTTCGTCATGAACCTCGCCTGAACCAACAACGGAATTACCACCGGCGCCCGCCGGCACCCCTCCTTCGGGAGGCGGTGCCGGCGGGCGCCGGCCGTCCGTGGGTCATCCGGTGCCGGCCAGAGCCCTGACGGCCGGCCGGTCACTCGGGCTCAGCGCGAGACGGTACTGCCGTCCACAGTGTCGACCCCGGTGGTCGGCGCGGTGGCGTCGGTGCGTCCGGCACCGAGCCGTGCCAGCAGGCCGGGCAGGTCGATCCCGGTGAGGTCGCTGCCGAGCTGGAGGCCCTGGGCCACGTTGCCGGCCACCGACTTCGTGAGCGACGACGCGCCGTCGGTGGAGATGACCGTCATCTTGTCGATCGCCCCGATCGGCGCGCTGGCCGCCTCGACGACCTGCGGCAGCACCTTGACCAGCAGGTCCAGTACGGCCGCTTCCCCGTACGCGGCGAACGCCTCGGCCTTGCGCGCCATCGCGTCGGCCTCGGCCTCACCCTTGGCGAGGATGGCCGCGGCCTCGGCCTGACCTTCCCGCTCCACCGCCTCGGCGATGGCGGAACGCCGCCGCTGCTCGGCCTCACCCTCCTTGGCGCCTTCGATGGCGTTGGCCTCGGCGAGCGCGGCACGTCGGGCCCGCTCACCCTCACCGGTGAGGCGGGCCTGCTCGGCGGAGGCCTGCGCGGCGGCGATGACCGACTGGCGCTGCGCGTCGGCGTGCAGCACCGCCGCGTTGCGGGACGCCTCGGCCTCCTGCTCCACCTTGTACCGGGCCGCGTCGGCCGGCTTGCGAACCTCGGTGTCGAGCTGGCGCTGCTTGAGTTCGGCGTTCCGCTCAGCCACCTTCTGCTGTTCGGAGAGGATCGCCTGGTCCCGCTCGGCCTGGGCGAGCGGTCCGGCCGCTGCGGACTTCGCCTTCGCCGCGTCGATCTCGGCCTGGATGCCGGCCTGCTTGAGGGCCAGGTTGCGGTTCGCCTCGGCGATGGCCTCCTCGGCCAGCAGTCGCTCCTGCTCGGCCTGCTGCCGGGCCCGGGCCTCGGCGATCGCCGCGTCCTTGAGCACCCGGGCGGCCTCGGGTCGGCCCAGGTCCTGGAGGTAGGAGCCTTCGGCGAGGATGTCCTGGAGTTGGAAGGTGTCCAACACCAGACCCTGGTTGGTCATCGAGTGCTCGGCCTCCTCGGCGACCGCGCTGGCGAACGCCGCCCGGTCCCGGATGACCTCCTCGACGGTGAGCCGGCCGACGATCGAGCGCAGCGCGCCGGCCAGCACCTCCCGGGTGAAGTTGTCGATCTCGTCCTGCTGGTGCAGGAACCGTTGGGCGGCGGCCCGGATCGCGTCCTCGGTGCCGCCGACCTTGACGATCGCCACCCCGTGCAGGTCGGCGCGGATGCCCTGCTTGCTCACGGCGCCCCGGATGCCGACGTCGATCCGCCGGCTGGACAGGTCGAGCGACTGGAGCTTCTGCACCACCGGCAGCACGAACACCGAGGCGCCCAGCACGACCTTCTGACCGGAGTTGTCGGTGGACCGCCCGCCGTCGGCGGTCTGGGTGGTGCGGCCCTTGCGACCGGTGACGATGAACGCCTCGTTCGGGCCGGCCACCTTGATCCGGGAGAGCACGAAGAGCACCAGGATGAGCGCGAGGAGGACCGCGCCACCGATGGCGATGAGTAGGGCCATATGAGGAGTCCCGTCTATGAGGGGTAGGTCAGTAGGTCTCTACGTGCACGCTGGTCTCACTGAGCGCCTGCACGACGAAGACCTGTGCGCCGATCGGGATCGGCTGGTCCGCGCGGGCGCTGAGCTTGACCGGTTGGCCGGCGAGGCGGATGCGAACCTCGCCGTACCCGTTGGCCGGCACCGGGGTGACGACCAGGCCGAGCGCGCCGACCAGGTCGTCGCGGGTGGGGGTGGGGTCGGTGCGCATGTTCCGCGCCGCCCGGCTCAGCCGGGACGCCAACCAGCCGGTGGGCACGGCTGCGAGCACGCCGCCGGCCGCCGCCCCGACGACCATGCCGGGGGTACGCGCACCGAGCAGCTCGTTGACGATGGCCGCGCCGAACCCGAAAGCCCCGGCGAAGCCGGCGACCGTCTCGACCGAGATCGGCCCGTCCACGTCGGCGTGCCCGAACTGGAGCAGCTCGGTGCCGAGCAGGGCGAGCGCGAGCACACCGATGCCCGCCCCGCCGATGATCAGAAAGATGAGCGTCCCGGTTGCCACGACCTTGACGGTATCGACGCCGCGCAACGCTGAACGGCCTGGCAGGGCCCCAAGATGATCTACCGATGCCGGGTCGGGAGTGGCGCTCAGCCCGACGTTGGTGGCCGGGCCGGCGAGAGAGCCCGGGTCGGGGAGAATAGGTGGATGCGCTGGACTGTGCTCGACTCACCGATCGGTGAGTTCTCCGTCGCCACCGACGGCACGAGCGTCCGCGGTGCCCATTTCGGCCGGTTCGAGGCTGCCACCATCGAGCCCGACGACGCGCTGTCCCGGCAGGCCGTCGACGAGCTGCGGGCGTACTTCGCCGGTGAGCTGACCGCGTTCACCGTCCCGGTGTCGGTGCCGCGTGGCTCCGACTTCGAGCGCGCCGTGTGGCGGGAGATGACGCGGATCCCGTACGGGGAGACGCTGACGTATGGCGAGGTGGCGCGCCTGGTCGGCGATCCCGGCGCGGCACGGGCGGTGGGCGTGGCCTGCAACCGCAACCCGGTCCCGGTGCTCGTGCCCTGTCACCGGATCGTCGGCGCGGGCGGCAAACTGGTCGGCTTCGGTGGGGGCCTGCCGCGCAAGGTCACGTTGTTGGAGTTGGAGGCCGGGGTCGCGCTGCGACACGCCTGGGCTGGAAGTTGACGCCATTCAACCAGGGTTATACAACTTCGGTATGGCCTTCACCCTGACGCTCAAACCCGATGTCGAACAGCGACTCAAGGAGCTTGCCGAGGCTGAGCAGCGGTCGATGCACAAGACCGTGGAGGTGGCGATCCAGGCGTACCTGGACCGCCACGATCGCGACCACTGGACCCGCCAGGCAGCTCGACAGGTGTTCGCGGAGGACGCGAAGTTCTTCGAGATGCTGGGCGAGCGGTGAATCATGCCTGGCCAGACGCGGAGGATCTACTGACTCTCCTTGGCGAATGGACCGGGCCCAAGAGTCGAGTGCGTGATGCGGGAATCCTCGTCGCAGCGGCAGCACGCCCGCATGCGCGCCTCGTGGGGCGGGCTGTCTATCCGACAGTGCTCGACAAGTCGGCAGCGCTTCTGCATGGCCTGATGATGTGGCGACCACTCGACGTCTGGAACGCCGGACTTGGTTGGGCTGCGATGCGGGTCCTCCTGGGCCGGGCCGGCTTCGTCCTCAACATGCCCCCCAAGGAGCGGATGGCGTTGACCGACGCGCTGGTCAGTGGCGAGGTCGACTCGGTTGACGAGTTGGCGTTGCGGCTGTCGCCGTACCTGGAAATGTCGAGCTGAACGCGGCAAGGGCCGGGTCCATGCGGACCCGGCCCTTGCCCGTGCTTGGCGATTCAGCGCGTCAGCGCGTGACCTCACCGGCGATGAACTCCTCGACGGCCTGGTGGGCGTCGTGGTCGGCGTACTGCACCGGCGGGGACTTCATGAAGTACGACGAGGCCGACAGGATCGGGCCACCGATCTTCCGGTCCAGGGCGATCTTCGCGGCCCGGACCGCGTCGATGATGACGCCTGCCGAGTTCGGAGAGTCCCACACCTCGAGCTTGAGCTCGGCGTTGAGGGGGGTGTCGCCGAACGAGCGGCCCTCCAGGCGGATGTACGCCCACTTGCGGTCGTCCAGCCACGGCACGTGGTCCGACGGGCCGATGTGCACGTCGCTCTTGCTCATCTCGTGCGGGATCTGCGAGGTGACCGACTGGGTCTTCGAGATCTTCTTCGAGACCAGCCGCTTGCGCTCCAGCATGTTCATGAAGTCCATGTTGCCGCCGAAGTTGAGCTGGTACGTGCGCAGCAGCTCGACGCCGCGGTCCTCGAAGAGCTTCGCGAGGGCACGGTGCACGATGGTGGCGCCGACCTGGCTCTTGATGTCGTCACCGACGATCGGCAGGCCCGCGTCGGTGAACTTCTGGGCCCACTCCGGGTCGGAGGCGATGAAGACTGGCAGGGCGTTGACGAACGCGCAGCCGGCGTCGATCGCGGCCTGGGCGTAGAACTTGGCGGCCTGCTCGGAGCCGACCGGCAGGTAGCAGACGACGACGTCGACCTGCGCGTCGCGCAGCGCCTGCGCCACGTCGACCGGGGTGGCGTCCGACTCCTCGACGATCTCGCGGTAGTACTGGCCCAGACCGTCGAAGGTCGGACCGCGCTGCACGCTGACGCCGGTCGGCGGCACGTCGCAGAGCTTGATGGTGTTGTTCTCGCTGGCGACGATCGCCTCCGCGAGGTCCATGCCCACCTTCTTGGCGTCCACGTCGAATGCCGCGACGAACTCCACGGCGTTGACGTGGTAGTCGCCGAAGGCGACGTGCATGAGACCCGGGACGCGGTCGTTCGGGTTGGCGTTCCGGTAGTACTCGACGCCCTGAACCAGGGACGAGGCGCAGTTACCCACACCGACGATGGCGACGCGGACGGAGCCCATAGCGTCTGCCTCCTTCTTTTCTGTCACGGCCGCTCATTCCTGGTCTCTCCAGGCGGAGGCGGGCTGTTGTCTTCTCGTCGGCCGCCGGCTGTCCCGATGTTGTTCGGGACCGTCGGGGCTCGGCCGGAGCGCTCGTTGGCGATGAGCTCCTCCAGCCAGCGGACCTCGCGCTCACAGGCATCAAGGCCGTGGCGCTGCAGTTCCAGGGTGTAAGCGTCGAGGCGCTCGGCCGCCCGGCCCAGCACGTCACGAAGCCCTTCGCGACGCTCCTCGATCTTGCGGCGGCGACCCTCCAGAATGCGCAGTCGGGTCGCCTGGTCGGTCCGGGCGAAGAACGCGAAGTGCACCCCGAAGCCCGTGTCGTCGTACGTCTCGGGCCCGGCCTGTGCGATCAGCTGGGCGAAGCGTTCCTTGCCTTCCGCGGTGATTTTGTAGACCACCCGACCTCGTCGGCTGGTCAGCGCGGGAACCTCCTCGGCAGTGGCGGGTGTCTCAGCAGCTTCGGTGATCCATCCCGCCGCCTGAAGCCTGCGTAGCGTGGGATAGAGCGAGCCGTAGCTGATCGCCGCCCGGATCGCGCCGAGTTTGGCGGTCAGCTCCTTGCGCAGCTCATAGCCGTGCATCGGAGACTCCTGCAGGAGGCCGAGGATGGCGAACTCAAGCACTGGCCACCCTCTCTTTACCCTCCGGCGTGGAGCGGTAACCGCCGCGATGTATCGGACCGATACATCGCACGTTAGCGGGTCGTGCCGGCCAGGGCAAACCCCCGTTCCGAGATGCCCTCGTCACGGATTGTGAGCGTGGTCGCCTGGTCGGGCCGGACCGCGTACCCTTCTCCGCATGCGTACGCAGCGCCAGGTCGTCGACTACTCGCTTCAGAAGCGAGCAGTGCTGCGTGAGCTTCTGGCCGGCCGAGTCGGCACGTACGACGTCTGCGACGCGTCGCCGTACCTGAAGAACGCCGCTCGGTTCCATGGCGAGCCGACCGACCGGCGCTGCCCGATCTGCCGCAGCGAAAACCTGACCCTCGTCCACTACATTTACGGTGACGAACTCAAGCAGTCCGCCGGGCAGGCCCGGACACTGGCCGAACTGCCGGTGCTGGCGATGACGCTGCGTGAGTTCCAGGTCTTCGTGGTGGAGGTGTGCCTCGGTTGTGACTGGAACCATCTCGTCGAGCAGTACCTGCTCGGCCGGGACGGGCTGACCGGCGACAGCGACGGCACCAACGAGCAGGACGCGGCGGGCGCCGAAGGCGCCGGCCGGCGGAGGCGAGAGGCGCAACGGTGATCTCAGCTGGTTGTACCGGCCCCGGGGCCGTAGGCGAAACCCGGGACGGTCGACCGCTTGTTGGTCCGATTGGCCCGATTGATACGGCAATGACCCTGGTCGGCTGGCACCCCCGTGCCGGCGTCCCGGGTGAAGCAACTCACGGCAACCCGGTGGCGGCGCAGCCGCGCCCCACCGCGACCGGCAGGGTGTGAGGAATGAACTCGTACGGCGATCCCAGTTCTGCGCGCGGACGGACCCAGCACTCGGGTCCAGACGGTGACCCTGGGCCAGGCGCGGACGACGCGTACCGCAGACCCGGCGGTGATTCCGGCGGGAGCGGCTGGTCAGCCTCGGACCGAGGCACGGCAACACCAGGGCGGGCCTCGGTGACGCCGCGGGCTGCCGGTGGTCGCGCCAGTGTCGGCGGTTCCGCCTCGGTGCCGCCGCGTGGCAGCGCGGCCGCCGGATCCGCCTCGGTGGGTTCGGCAGGGAGCGGCCGGGCCGGTCGAGCCTCGGTGCCGGTGTCCCCGGCACCGGGTGTGGCTGCTGGCCGCGCTGGCGCCGGTCGGGCCTCGGTGCCCGTCTCTCCGGCGCCGGGCGCGCCGGCAGGTCGGGCCGCGGTCGGTGCCGCCGCCGTCGGTGCGGCCTCGGTCGGCACCGCGTCGGCGGGTCGGGCCAGCGTCGGTTCCGCATCGGTCGGTGGTCGTGCGGCGGTCGCCCGGGCGAGCGTCTCACCGGTCTCCGGTGGGCCGGGGGGTCCCGGTGGGCCCGGCGGTCCGGGTGGTCCCGGTCGGGGCGGCCGTGGTCCGGGTGACTCGGGCGCCGCGGCGCGTGCGAAGAAGCGCAAGCGGATGAACCTGCTGATCGCCGGGTTCGCCGTCTTCATCATGCTCGCCGGCATCGGCGTGGTCGGGTTCACCTACTACTCGACGAACGTGGTGCTTCCGGACGAGATCACTCCGCCGCAGGCGACGACCCTGTACGCCTTCGACAACAAGACGATCATCGCCAAGGTGGGCGATCAGAACCGGACCCTGGTCACCATCGACCAGATCCCGGAGTACGTGCAGAACGCGGTGGCCGCGGCCGAGGACCGGAACTTCTACCGGCACTCCGGTGTGGACTACAAGGGCATCGCCCGCGCCGGCTGGAACAACCTCTCCGGCGGTGACAAGCAGGGTGCCTCCACCATCACCCAGCAGTACGCGCGCAACGCCTACGACAACCTGAAGGACGACACGTACGCCCGGAAGGTGAAGGAGGCGATCCTCGCCTCCAAGCTCAACGACGAGTACACGAAGCCAGAGATCATGCAGCACTACCTCAACGTGATCTACTTCGGCCGGGGCGCCTACGGCATCGAAGCGGCGGCGCAGACCTACTTCGGCAAGTCGGTGACCAAGCTCAATCCGGCCGAGGGTGCCGTCCTCGCGGCTCTGATCAAGCAGCCCGAACCCAGCTCCACCCACCAGGGATACGACCCGGCGATCAACCCGACCGCGGCCCAGGAGCGCTGGACCTACGTGATCGACGGCATGGTCAAGGAGGGCTGGCTCGGTGTGCCCGGCAAGGAGCCGCGGCCTGCTGAGTACCCGCTGAAGAGCATCAAGTCCCCGAAGAAGGGCGGCATCGGCGTCGACTTCGGCGTCGACACCCCGTACGGCAATGTCATCAACTACGTCCGGCAGGAGATGCGGGACAGGGGAATCTGCGTCGAGAAGGACGCGGAGGTGACGGATGCCAAGCCGCTGTGCTCCCAGGCGCTGATGGCTGGCGGTTACCGGATCCGCACGACCATGGACACCAAGATGCAGGCGGCGGCGGTCGAGACGGTCCAGCGCAAGTCCAAGGGCTCCGAGTTGGCCGGTCAGAAGAGCAACATCATGGCGGCGATGGTAGCGATCGACCCCACCAACGGTCGGGTCGTCGCGTACTACGGCGGTGACAACGGCACCGGCACCGACTACGCCGGCAAGAACACCGACTCCACCGGGGCGATCAGCGGCGGTCACTCGCCCGGTTCAAGTTTCAAGATCTACACGCTGGCGGCGGCCCTCAAGGAGAAGAAGGCGCTCGAGTCACGCTGGAAGGGCAAGGCCTTCAAGCCGGAAGGCACCTTCAAGGTCAGCAACGCGGGCGACGACAACCCTGACTGCGGTAACTCCTGCACGCTGCGGGTGTCCACGCTTCAGTCCCTGAACGTGCCGTTCTACTACGTCACCGAGGAGATCGGCGCGGACAAGGTCGTCGACATGGCCAAGCAGGCCGGCGTCACCACCATGTGGCGTACTGACACCAACCCTGCGAAGGCCTACGACCTGACCAAGAGCGACCCGAAGGACATCACGCCGGAGCCGTTCTTCAACGTGGTCGGCTACGGCCAGTACCCGATCACGGTGCTGGACCACGCCAACGGCGTTGCCACCTTCGCCAACGGGGGTGTCTACAACAAGGCCCACTTCCTGTACTCGGTGGAGAAGCAGAACGCGAACACCGGTAAGTGGGACAAGGTCTACAGCGAGAAGCTCGACTCGAAGCGGCGAATCGAGAGGAGCGTCGTGGACGACGTGACGTCCGTGCTGAAGGACTACCCGGCTGCTGTCAACCACCGGCTCGATGACGGTCGCAAGGCGGCCTCCAAGACCGGCACCTGGGAACTCAAGGACGGCAGTAAGGAGAACGGCGACGCCTGGATGATCGGTTACACGCCACAGTTGGCCACCGCGGTGTGGGTGGGCAACGTGGGGGACCGGAAGCCACTCATCCTCAAGGACGGCCGCAAGGTCAGCGGTGGAAACCTCCCGGGCGACATCTGGGAGCGGTTCATGAACGAGGCGCTGAAGGGCAAACCGAAGGTCGACTTCCCGCCCGCTGCGAACGTCGGCGATCCGGATTCCGGAAACGGTGAAGCGCCTCCGCCTCCGCCCCCACCGCCGCCACCGACCAACCCCGGCGGCCAGGGCCCGCCCTGTAACCCGCTGATCGATCTGTTCTGCAACCCGGGAGGCAACAACCCCGGGGGTGGCGGGAACCCTGGGGGCAATCCCGGCGGGAACCCGGGAGGTAACCCCGGAGGCAATCCCGGCGGTGGTGGAACAGGTGGTGGCGGTGGCGGGCTGCTGCCCAGCCTGCCACCCAACCGGGACTGACCCACACCAACGCACGACGCCGCCGCTGGCCGGACGACCTGTCCCGGCCGGCGGCGGCCTTTTGTGCCCGAAACTTCGCGCCGGGACAGGACGGGCACCCCGGTCCCACGGAGATGCGTGGCAGCCAGACCCCAGTCGTCCCCGTGCCGCCCTGCCCACGTGGTATATGCGGCGAGCGAGGACCGCAAGCGCCGCATTCTTCGACAAAAGAGGCCCTTGAGCCTCGGTTTTTATTGATGCCCACGCGAGGTTCCTGGCCCACACGGGTCATCCTTGGGATGCCCGAAGGCAGTGCTTCCGCAGGGATGGGTTGATTCAGTTGCTCGATCGACGTGTGAGGTGAGGGGACATGGGTTGGGCTGGCAGACGCCGAAGCCGAACGGTGGGGCCTGTTCGGCGCCGGGGTAAGCAGCCTGGGTCGCCGGGTCGACGTTTGCGCTGCTGCCGACCCGGATCGCCTGGTGGTTCACCGGCCGGACCGGTGTGTTAACCCGGTCTGCGGTGCGGATCTTGGCGACACGGTGAAGTTCGCCCGCCAGCGGGCGCAGGTGTTCGAATTGCCGGAGCCGAAGATCGTGGTCACCGAGCATCTGCCCGTGGCGGCGCGGTGCTGGTGCCCGCTGGTTAGTGAGGCGGCGCGGCCGGCGGGGCACCCAGTATGGCCCGAGTGTGAAGGCTGCAGCGGTGTATGGGTGTGGGGCGCAGTTCCTGCCGTTCGCGCGGGTCTCACGGCTGCTGGGTAATCTGTGCGGCGCGCGCGTCTCGACGGGGTTCGTGCACGCGGTGGTCACCGAAGCAACCCGCAGGCTGGGCCGGTTTACCTCACACCTAGCCGCGTTGCTGCACCTGGAGAAGGTACTGCACGTCGATGCGACATCGACCCGCCTTGATGGTGGGTTCAAGTAGGTGCACGTGGCCTGCACCCCGATGCCGACGTCGTTCCACGTCGGCGGCCGCAGTAAGGCCGACATCGACGTCGGTGGGGTGCTACCCGGCTTCGACGGCACCATCGTGTGGGACGGCTACGCCGCCTACCAGCACCTGCGCTACGCCGAGTCACGTAAGGGCGTGCTACGCCGGCGCCTGCAGCCGCCAGCAGAACCAGCCCGACCGCCACAGGGAGGCGTCGAAGACCGGCAAGCCGGTCGAACGTTTCCACACCCACCGCGGCATGATCCTGCGATTCGTGATCGACCTGGCCGTGCCGTCCACCAACAACCAGGGCCGAACGTGATCTTCGCCCCTGGCGCACCCTGCAAGGACTGTTGGACTTTGCCGCGGTCCGGTCTTATTTGTCCACTGCCACCAAACAGCGCCAGGACGCACTCGACGTGCTCAAACAACTGTTCACAGCCGGATCGTGGATGCCCGCAGTGATCTCAAGCTGAATACGTACCGGCTATCGCGAGGATCGCTACTCCTGCTGATGTTCGCCAAGTTTCTGGTGGTGGATAAATTCGCATAAACCAGCACTTCTTCGATGCTGGAACTTTCAATTCATCCGAGGGTCCTAGTGACGGCGCTCTTCGTCGTCTGGACTCATGCGACGAAGAACACCGTCACTATTGCGCGACGAATGACTGAGAAATACAAAACATAGCGACGACCGCGCCTGTTGGGCTGTGGAAGCACGACTTCGAATTTACTCAGGCTTGGCGCAAGAACTATTAGTGAGGGCTACAGGAAGGCGGTTTGCCCTAACTAAAATAGAGCTACTCGCCCTAACGGCTAAGCTCAGTATGCAACCAATCCAGCACCGCGCCGATCAAAGTCGACGTAGAACTCCGTGCCGTCGAGCACGTTGGACGCGATTACCTTCCAGCTTCCGACCGGCACCCACTTCAGGCCGTTGCATGTCCCGGTCCGACGGTAGCAAACCTGAGCGTACACCCCCCGATCACTGGGCTTCAGGTTGATGTCACCGCAGGATGACGTGGTCTTGGCGTATCCGGAATATGGCCACGTGAAAGAGTCGTTCATGTCGGCGTAACTCTTTGCGTTGCCGTAACATGATTGGATCACTGCAGTCTCGTTCGCGCCCACTTCAGGCGCGGACTGTAGGGCCACCTTTTGCGTGGAAAGCAGATTCGCCTTGCCAGCTGCACTGGCGTGGGCGGGGCCGGCCAGCATGAGAGTAGTCATGCATGCGATAGCAGTTGAGATTGCCACGGTCGATGGCTTCTTTCTCCACATGGCAGAAAGGGTATCGATCATGTCCTTTGTTGTCAAGCTCAAAGTTTCGGTGTGCTATTCGTGGAAGTGGCGGCTGGGTTGAGGTAGCTTCGATGACGCTGTCCGCATCTCTTCTGTGTGAGCTTCTGTCGCTAGTGGGAGTGTAAGCGGGCGTTCAAGCATTCGATTGGAAAGCTGCTATTGGCTAGGGGTTTGAGGTGCTGGTTAGGCACGTCGCTAAGCGGTTTCCTTCGTGAGGCCTTGACGTCTTCGGATCGACTGCGTTGGGTTATGCTAGCCCCGTGAGGTGAGCGCGCGAACGGGGTGATCTAATGGCGCAGGGTCCTGAATGGCATGGCACGTCGATTTCGGCGCCCTCGGCCTTTTTGCGTCAACTTGTAGTGATGCCGTATCTGGCCAATTCACGTCTCAGGCTGACTGGTATCAGGTGTACGAATGACCCTCATGTTGTCTCAATAAGTACCAAATTAGTGGAAATCGGTGAGCGACGCGGGACCAGTCAGGCATAGATTGGTGGTCCGCACTCGTGCCGTACGGCAGGATGCCTCTTCATGAGCACCCAGTCGACGCCCGGCATCGACGACGCCGGAACCACTGATCACCCGTCCCGCTCCGACGGGTTCGTCCGCGGCATCTCCAACGTCATCGGCGGCCCGCTGGGCGACCACGCGACAGCGCTGGACCGGCCGGCCGGTCGGGAGCGTCGCTTCTGGACTGCTGTGCGGATCGTGCTGGCGTTGGCGTGCGTCACGCTCGCCCTGCACTGGGTGCAGAAATCGCCCTGCCAGGACGGCGCCTGGCAGAACAACGTCCAGTACACCCGGTTCTGCTACACCGACGTCCTTGCCCTCTACTACGCCGAAGGGCTCAACGAGGGCAAGGTGCCCTACCGTGACCACCCGGTCGAGTACCCGGTGCTGACCGGCTACTTCATGGGGGCGCTGGGCCTGCCGGTGCACGCCATCGGCGACGGCGACCCGAGCATCAACCAGGGTCAGTGGTTCTACAACCTCAACGCGCTGGTGCTGGGCGCGCTCGCTGTGGCCACTGTGGCGGTGATCCTGGCGTTGCGCCGCCGACGACCCTGGGACGCGGCGATGTTCGCACTCGCCCCGGCACTGGTGCTCACCGCCACCGTCAACTGGGACCTGCTCGCCATCGGGCTGGCCGCCTTCGGCCTGCTGGCCTGGGCTCGAAAACGACCGGCGGTGGCCGGCGTACTGCTCGGGTTGGCCGGCGCGGCGAAGCTCTGGCCGCTGTTCCTGCTCGGGCCGATCCTCATCCTGGCGCTACGGGCCGACCGGGTTCGTGCCGCGCTCGTCGCCATCGGGACGGCGATCGCGGCAGTGGTGCTGGTGAACCTGCCGGCCGCCCGCGCCTACCCGGAGAACTGGGACCGGTTCTTCGAACTGAACACCACCCGACCGATCGACTGGGGCACGCTCTGGTACATCGGGCGCTACCTGGACGGCAAGGTCGGCAACGACCCCGCCAAGCTCGGCCCGTTCGAGTGGCTCAACGCCAACATCCCGACCCTCAACACCGTCTCGTACGCACTGTTCGGGCTGGCCTGCCTCGGTATCGCCGTGCTGGCGCTGCGGGCGCCGCGCCGACCGCGGCTGGGTCAGCTCGCCTTCCTGGTGGTGGCGGCGTTCCTCATCTTCAGCAAGGTCTGGTCGCAGCAGTTCGTGCTCTGGCTGCTTCCGCTGGTCGTGCTGGCCCGGCCGAAGTGGGGCGCGTTCCTGGCCTGGCAGATCGCCGAGGTCTGCTACTTCGTCGCCTTCTACGGGGAACTGCTCGGCGCGGCAACCAGCAAGCCGGTCTTCCCGGAGGGGGTGTTCGTGCTGGCCTCGACGTTGCGACTGGCCACTGTGGTGGTGCTCTGCGTGTTCGTCGTCAAGGAGATCCTGCACCCCGAGCAGGACGCGGTGCGGGCCACCTACCCGGACGACCCGGACGGTGGCGTCCTCGACGGCGCCCCGGACGCACCCTGGATAGACCGCTGGCGCCGCAGAGAGACAACCAGCGAATCCCAACCCGAGCCCGTCGCAACCACCTGACCCAAGGCCGACCGCGGCCTGGACCAGGTCAGGGTTTTCGGGGGAGCCCGCCCGGCGCAGGGATCAAGCCTGACCGCCGGAGCCGGGTGGGTTCCCCCGAAAACCGCCTCAGCGAGTAGTCGCGACGAGCCGCCAGAGCTTCAGAGGCGGAACACCACGGCGTCTCCGACCTCCTGCCGGCTGATGCCGAGCGACTCGACCGGCGCGTCGATGGTGATCTCCCAGGGTGTGCCGGTCACCTGGCCGCGCAGCAGCACCACGGTGCGGACGCCGAGCGTACGCAGGTAGTCGATGCTGGTCTGGTCCGGGAACGACTGGCTCACCCGACGGACGTCGTCGAGCTGGCGCGGCGTGAAGCCGCTACCGCCGTTGACGACGTCGGGGAACCCGCTGGTCGACCAGAGCATCACGTGCTGGTCCAGGCTCTGACTGCTGGGCAGCACCAGCATCGGCCCCTCCGCCGAACGCATCGCCGCCGGCTGGGTCGGCACCACCGGATGTGGCGTGGTGTTCAAACCTTCGACGGTGACCAGGAGCAACGGCAGCAGGGTGGCCGTCCGCAGCCACGGCCCCGGCCACGACGGAATTCGTTGCGCCGTCAGCTCGCGGACCCGGTCGGTGAGGGCGGTGACCGCGCCCGCCGCGAGCAGGCCGAGCAACAACGTGGTCCAGAGCATCAACCGCCCGGGGGTACGCAGCGCACTCCAGCCCGGCAGATGCTCGAAGAGGGGCACGTAGGTGAAGGTCCCGTCGAAGAAGCGGGTGCCCATCGCGAAGGCCATGGTCACCAGCACCCCGGCGAGCAGCAGCAGTCGGTGCCGCAGCCGCCACACCGAGAAGAGCAACCCGCCCGCGGCGAGCGCGTAGAGCACGAAGCCCGGCAGCAGGGTCATCTCCGGGTGCCACGGCAGCGCTTCCCGGGCACCCTCGTGCAGCCCACCCCAGATCCGCGACTCCCCGGGCGCCGTCACGAAGCCCGACGCCGGTGGCGAGAAGAGGCTGATGTCGCCGATGGTGCGCTCGGCGTACGGGTGCAGCTCGGTCACCTTGAAGAACGGGAACGCCATCAGCAGACCGACACCGGCGAACAACACCCCGCCGAGCACGTCGGCGGCGAACAACCGGCGACCGAACGGCACGGCCTGCCCGGTGCGCAGCCGCCGTGCGAAGAACAGGACGGCAGTGACCAGCACCGCGCCGGCCAGGAAGTACGCGAATGGCAGCCCGATGCCGAAGCCGAGGCTGAGTTGCCAGGCCGCCACCAGCCAACCCGCGTAGACCCATCCGTCATGCCGGCGCTCCGGCCGGTAGCCGTGACGCAGCGACCACCCGTGCCCGCGCGCCAACATCGCCAGCGCCAGCGGAATGCCCCCGTTGGAGAGCACGTGCAGGTGCCCGGCCTGGGCCAGCAGCCACGGCGCGTAGGTGTAGCTCACGCCCGCGACCGCCGCACCGATCCGGCCGGCCCCGAGCTGTCGGGCCAGCGCGTACGCCCCGAGCGTGGCGAGCGCGTGCGCCAGCACGAACATGATGTTGTAGCGCAGCACGGCGTCCTCGGGACCGCTGCCGAGCATCCCGGCCGGGGCGTACCCGAGCAGCGTGTCGGAGAACGCGAAGCTCCACAGCTCGGGGAAGAACGTGTTCGACTGCCACAGCCGCGCCGGCTCCGCCAGCAGGATGTGCCCGGACCAGGCCATCTGCCAGGCTTGCAGGCTCGGGTCCCAGTAGTCCTGCGGAAGGGTGTAGCGCGGATAGCGCAGCGTCGGCCAGGTCATCAACACGGCCAGTGCCAACGCGCCGAGGGCGGCCAGGGTCCACTCGTGGATCAGGAACCGCCCGACCGCCCGGCCCGCCCGACTGAAGATGGAGGGCCGTGGCTCCGGGGCGGAGGCGAACGCCTCCCAACGCTCCGGGCCGGCCGGCTTCGCCTCGCTGTCAGCCTTGTCCGTACCGTCGGCGCCGTCCGCCTTCGCGCCCTTGGCCGGGTCGCTGTCCTTGGATGAGCCGGTGCCCTCGGCAGTGCTGGCGCTGACCGTGGTGCCGCCCTCGGCGGCAACCTGCTCGGCCGCGGCGTTCCGCTTGGTCGTGGCGCTCTGCGTGTTGGTCGTGGTGCTCTGCATGGCCGCGGCGTCCTGCCTGTCGCCGGGGCGGGTCGCGTCCCCGGCGGGACCGTTCGTCGTGGGGTCGGCCTCGGGATCGCCGTCCGGGGTGGTTCCGGTCGCTGCGCCGTCGCCAGTTGGCGGCTGGGTAGCCGTGGTCCCGGCGGGGGCCTTGTCGGAGGTCGGAGCCGGTTGGGTGGGGGTGCCGGCTGCGGCCGTGGTGGCGGGTTGACTCTCGGCGGCCGCGCCGGTGGAGGTGGGCCGGGCGTTGCCGGTCCCTGGCTGTCCGCTCGTCATGCCGCCGAGCTCTCCGCTCCGAGCTGCTCACGCAGAAAGTCGATGTCGGCGGCCTGGCCGGTCACACCGCCCGGTGTCTCGACGACCACCGGCGCGCCGGCCGCCCGGATCACCGCCACCACCAGTTCCGGGTCGATCGTCCCGCCGCCCAGGTTGTCGTGACGGTCCTGGCCGGAGTTGAAGGCGCCCTTGGAGTTGTTGGCGTGCACCAGGTCGATCCGCCCGGTGATCGCCTTGACCCGGTCGACCACGCCGAGCAGCTCCTCGCCGCCCGCGTGCGCGTGGCAGGTGTCCAGGCAGAAGCCGACCTCGTAGTCACCGATCGCGTCCCAGAGTCGGGCGAGCGCGTCCAGCCGTCGGGCGCAGGCGTTGTCGCCGCCAGCGGTGTTCTCGATCAGGACCGGTACGCCGAAGCCGCCGGAGTCCGCCGCATACGCGAAGGTCTTGCGCCAGTTGTCGAAGCCGACGGCCAGGTCGTCGCCGGCGTTGACGTGCCCACCGTGGACGATCAGGCCCTTGGCGCCGATGGCGGCGGCGGCGTTGGCGTGCCCGAGCAGGAGCTTGCGGCTCGGGATCCGGATGCGGTTGTTGAGCGTGGCCACGTTGATGACGTAGGGCGCGTGCACGTAGAGGTCGACCTCGGCCTCGCGCAGCCGCTGGGCATCTTCGCGAGGCTTGGGCGCCTTCCAACCCTGTGGGTCGGCGAGGAAGAACTGCACGGTCTCGGCGGACCGGGCGGCCGCCTCCGCCAGCGGGTCGGTCGAGTCGACGTGGGCTCCGATACGCATGCGAGCGAGCCTACGTCGAGCCCCCGACCGGCGGGGCGACGGCCGGGGCGGTGTCGCGTCACCGGAGGGACCGACGGTCGTTGATGGGTGTGAACCGGCGACCAGCATCCCGGTGCCGCCAGCGGCGCGAGCGTCGCACACGGCGACCGGCGGTCGACGGCCGACAGCGAGGTCACCCCGCGGCGCGGCCCGGCGCAGCGGGGGCGACCCCATCGCACACGGATACCGAGCGACCACGAATCTCGGAAAATTGTGCTTTTCCCCCCGACAAGGTACGAGTGCTGTTGTATCGTCAGATAACAACACGATAAAGCTCCGCGGGGCGTCTTCGGTCCAACCTCATCGGTGTGGTCGTTCCTCCCCAGGTCCCACCCAAGGAATGCGGACCGGACGCCCCGCGGCCTCGTAGACGGGGGCCCACCACCGACCAGTTGACGGTCGGACGGTGGGCCCCCGTCGGCACGTCCGGGCGCGGACCCGACCACCCCGGGCATGATCGTTGGGACCGGGTATCCTGGTCAGGTTGTCCGCGTCCGGCCGGGTTCCCTCGGCGCGTGCGGGCAGCGACACAAGACCTCCTGCCACGGAAGGACCGTGGCCGCTTAGCCCACAGGAGGTGAGCACGTCTTGCGTCACTACGAACTAATGGTCATCCTCGACTCCAGCCTCGAGGAGCGCACCGTCGCACCGTCGCTCGACACGTACCTGAACGTGATTCGGACCGCGGGTGGCTCGGTTGAGAAGACCGACGTGTGGGGCCGCAGGCGCCTCGCGTACGAGATCAACAAAAAGGCCGAAGGCATCTACGCCGTCATCGACCTGCAGGCTACGCCTGCTGCGGTGGCCGAGCTGGACCGTCAGCTCCGGCTCAACGAGTCCGTGCTGCGCACCAAGGTCATCCGACCGGAAATGCGCTAGAGCATCCAACCCCGGTTCGTCCGGATCAGCCTCCGCGACTCTGTCGTACGGCTCTGCGAGCCTGTACGACGAGACGCTGAGTGCGCGAGGAGATGGTCATGGCAGGAGACACCACCATCACGGTCATCGGCAATCTGACCGATGACCCCGAGTTGCGGTTCACCCCCTCCGGGGCTGCGGTCGCCAAGTTCCGAGTCGCTTCGACGCCGCGTTTCATGGACAAGGCGTCGAACGAATGGAAGGACGGCGAGCCGCTGTTCCTCGCATGCACCGTGTGGCGGCAGGCCGCCGAGCACGTCGCCGAGTCGCTGCAGCGTGGCGCTCGGGTGATCGTGTCGGGCCGGCTGCGTCAGCGGTCGTACGAGACCCGCGAGGGTGAGAAGCGCACTGTCATCGAGCTTGAGGTCGACGAGATCGGCCCGTCGCTGCGCTACGCCACGGCGAAGGTGCAGAAGATGTCCCGCTCCGGCGGCGGTGGCGGCGGCTTCGGTGGCGGCGGTGGCGGTGGCAACCAGGGTGGCGGCGGAGGAAACTTCGACGACCCCTGGGCTTCAGCTGCACCCTCTCCCGCGCGTGCCGGTTCGGGCGCCAATTTTGACGAGGAGCCACCGTTCTAATGGCGCCTAGCGCTCGCGATCGCAAACCAGGAGCACGTGCAACGGCCAAGGCTGCGGCACTGCGCAAGCCCAAGAAGAAGGTGAACCCGCTCGACAAGGACGGGATCGCCTACATCGATTACAAGGACACCGCGCTGCTGCGCAAGTTCATCTCCGATCGCGGCAAGATCCGCGCTCGTCGGGTGACCGGCGTGACCTCGCAGCAGCAGCGGCAGATCGCCCGTGCGGTCAAGAACGCCCGTGAGATGGCGCTCCTGCCGTACACGGCCACCACCCGCTGAGAGGAGGCACCGATATGAAGATCATCCTGACTCAGGAAGTGTCCGGCCTCGGTGCCCCGGGCGACATCGTCGAGGTCAAGAACGGCTACGGCCGTAACTACCTGCTGCCGCAGGGCTTCGCGATCGTCTGGACCAAGGGCGCGGAAAAGCAGGTCACGGTCATCAAGCGGGCCCGTGGGGCCCGCGAGATCCGCGACCTCGACCACGCCAACGAGGTCAAGGCTCAGCTCGAGGGTCTCAAGGTCAACCTGAAGGTCCGCGCCGGCGACGGCGGACGGCTCTTCGGCTCGGTCACTCCGGCCGAGATCGTCGACGCCGTCAAGGCCGCCAGCGGCCCGGTCCTCGATCGTCGCCGGCTGGAGGTGCCCGGTCACATCAAGTCGATCGGCGCCTACCCGGTGAAGATCAAGCTGCACCCCGAGGTGACAGCGTCGTTCAACCTGAACGTCGTTCAGGGCTGACGTCCGCAACACCACCACGAGGGCCCGCACCGAGCGATCGGTGCGGGCCCTCGTGCGTACGTGGTCCGACCCGGCACCGCCCGGGCCCGCCGATGGGTACGCGTCGTCCACACCCTCGGTGGAGCTGCCCCGACCGCGACAAAACCGCGGTCACCCGATGGGCTGGCCCGTCACCGCGCTGATCAGCACAGTGGAGAGGCCACCGCCCACCACTGCGGCGGCAACAGCGATGGTCGCCGAGCGCCACGTCGTACCCACCCGTCGCAGTAGCGCCGCCACCACCAAACTGCTCACCAGAGCCAAACCGAAGCGCGGCGAACCGGCCACCAGTGACTCCAGCGCGCGCGACCGGGCGGACTCACACCCGCCCCCGCTGATGTCGGTCACACAACCAGCCGGCGCCTGGCTGTCCAACGTCAACAGCCAAACGAAGATCAGCATCGCCGGCACCAGGTAACAGGCCGCCGTGTACAGCAGAGGCCGGACCGACCCACCCGGATCCGGATCCAGCAGGTCGTCCTCCAGACGCCTCGCCCAGGCACCCGTGGCCGCCGACTCGACCCGCCGACGTACCGACGCCGTTCCCACCGCCGGCCGCTCCGCCCGACGCCGTGGCGTACCCGCACGCGGCGCGCCAGTACGCGGCGCAGGAGCGCTGCGCGGCCGTGGGGCGGTGTATCCCACCACCGGAGACCGCGGCGCCGACGTCGTCGGATCCATCCAACGCGGGTCGTCATCAGCCAACCGAGTGCCGGACCAGAACCCGTCTTCCCGACTCGGCCACCCCTCGGCCGCCACCGAGCGATCGGAGCGCGGCGCCAGCGTACGGTCCCACTGATCGTCCTCGATCGCGGACCGCTCCCACTGGCCGGTGCGGTCCGACCGTTCCCAGCCACCGACGCTCTCCACCGCCGACCACTGCCCGCTCAGATCCCCGCCGTCCGCGCCGGCCGTCGGCGGCCACGCGTGCACGCCAGAGGCGTCCCACGGGTCCACAGCAGGCGGGTACGACGGTTCGGGCTCCACCGCCTGGTCCGATCCGCGGGCCCACGGGTCGGCCGCCGGACGGGACCAGGACTCCTCCGCCGCACGGCGGCTACGCCGGCTGGGACGGCTCGGCTCCTGCTCCGGCACCTGCTCGCCAGGAGTTGACTCGGGCTCCCCGCCCGACCAGATCACCTGCGGACGGCCAACGGGCGCGCGGCGGGGCCGCCGGTCCGAAACAGAGCCAGAGACCGGCTCGTCCTCCCCGGCGTCGGCGCGTCGACGGCCGGCATACCCCTGGTCCTGCGGCCGGTCGAGCGTCCACTCGCGGGTGTGGTCCGAGTCTGGCGCCGGGCCGATCGCTGCCTGCTCCCGTCGGCGCGGCTCGCTGCCGCGCCGCCGACCACTCGACGACTCGGCAGACCGTCGGCCTGCCCCCGAGACCGGCCGCTCGGGCTCGTCCTCGTCGTCGTCCGGTGCCGCGTGCCGGCCACCGCCGTCCGCGTGCCGGACCCCTGACTCCAGCGCCCACCGGGGCAGGTAGGCGTCGACAGGCTCGTCCTGGCCGCGGTCCAGGGCACGCCGCCGGCTCGAGGTGCGGTAGCGCCCGTCCTCGTCGTACGGATCAACCGGAACAGACGCCGCGCGGTCACCCCACGAGGCGGTTGGCTGGCGCTCGCGCGGGCTGCCATCGCCGCGTCCCCAGTCCCGGTAATTCACGGCCGGAGTGTGACCCTTCTGAACCGAAAGCGGAATCCGCTGTCCAGGTGTAGCCGTTCGCTGGAGATAGTACGGGACGATCGTGTCACAGGCCCGACCGAAATATTCTCCTCCACAGGCTGGGGAGCATGTCTTCGCAGGTCAGCGACTTATAGCCGAGAATTCCCCAATGGTTATCCACAGGCTGTGCACACGCTGCGCACATGCTGTCCACCGGGATCCACAGGTTGTCCCGAGGCTCGTCCACCGGCGTTGTTGAGTCTCTGACCTCGGGGTCCGTATGGTTGGCCCTCGACCGCCGGCGATGGCCCCCGATCGACCGGCCCGGTCGGAGGAGAAGTGTCGTACCCCAGCGATAGAGCTGGGGTTGGAACCGGTGCAGTGGAGGGGGGACCCGTGTCGGTCACCGACGACATGCGGGCAGAGCCACGCTCCGGCGGAGGCCAGCCACCCGCGCAGCGCGACGGCCAGTTCGACAAGACCCCGCCCCAGGACGTCGCGGCCGAGCAGTGCGTCCTCGGCGGCATGCTGCTCTCCAAGGACGCCATCGCCGACGTCGTCGAGATCCTCAAGACCAACGACTTCTACCGGCCGGTGCACGCCACCATCTTCGACATCATCCTCGACATCTACGGCCGGGGTGAGCCGGCCGACTCGATCACTGTCGCGGCGGCGCTCGCCGACTCCGGGGACCTGGTACGCATCGGTGGCGCGCCGTACCTGCACACGCTCATCGCCAGCGTGCCCACCGCCGCCAACGCGGCGTACTACGCCCGCATCGTCAGCGAGCGGGCCGTGCTGCGCCGACTGGTCGAGGCCGGCACGAAGATCGTGCAGCTGGGCTACGGCACCGCCAGCGGCGGCAGCCGCGACGTGGACGACGTGGTCGACCTCGCCCAGCAGGCCGTGTACGACGTCACCGAGCGGCGGGTCAGCGAGGACTTCGCGATCCTGGCCGACATGTTGCAGCCGACCCTGGACGAGATCGAGGCGGTGGGGGCGACCGGCGGCATGATGACCGGCGTGCCGACCGGCTTCAGCGACCTGGACCGACTGCTCAACGGCCTGCACGCCGGGCAGTTGATCATCGTGGCCGGCAGGCCGGGTTTGGGCAAGGCGCTCGCGCTCGACACCCCACTGCCGACCCCGGACGGCTGGACCACGATGGGCGAGGTCAAGGCGGGCGATCGGCTACTGGCCGCGGACGGCTCTCCGACCCTTGTCACACACGCCTTCGACGTGATGCGCGACCGCCCCTGCTACGAGGTCGAGTTCTCGGACGGCACCGTCATCGTGGCGGACGCGGAGCACCTGTGGAAGACGACCACGCGGGCGGCCCGGCGGCAGGAACCGGCGCGGCAGAGGCGGCACTGGCCCGAATCGTCGCTGGCCAACGTGCGTGCGGCACATCAGCGGCTGAGCTCGCTGGGGAACCAGCCGATCACGCTCTTCGACACGATTGAGCAGGTTGGGCCGGAGTTCCGGCATGTCCTGCACACCGTCGCCCGTGAGGTCGGGTCGGTTGGCCGGATCAGCCGTCCCATTGTCCGCAACGGCAAGCCACAGAACTGGACTGCACCGGGCTACCCGGCCGGTCCGCTTCTGGGCACGCTTCTTCAACGAGCCGAGCGGGAGGTCAATGCCGGCAGCCGGGCCGACCACGACGGCGTTGTCACCACCGCCCAGATCGCGGCCACGCTACGTACTGGCACCGCCCAGCGACGGCTCAACCATGCCGTACGGAATTGCGCTCCCATCCAACTCCCGGACCGTGAGCTGCTGGTTCCGCCCTACACCTTGGGAACATGGCTCGGTGACGGGCACAGCGGCGCCAGCCGCTTCACCACGGCAGATCCGGAGATGGTCGCGCACGTCGAGGCGGACGGCTTCGTCGTGCGGCCCAGCGGGCCGATGGTCTACACCATTCTGCCGCAGCCCACTTCCACTGCTCCGGGGAACGGTGTCTGCGTGGACTGTGGCGGTTCCACCAGGGCATTGCGTGAGAATCCAGCGACGAGGAAGTGTGCCGACTGCCGTCACCGGAATGGTTCCTTCCTTGGGTTGCTGCGTCAGATCGGGGTAGCGGGGAACAAGCACATCCCGGGCGTCTATCTGCGCGCCTCGGAGGCTCAGCGCAGGGCGTTGCTCGCTGGGCTGATGGACACCGATGGGACCGTCGCCCCCTCCGGCAACCTGCAGTACACGTCGACTTCAAAGCGGCTGGCTGATGACGTACGCGAACTCGTCGTCAGTCTCGGCTACCGCTGCACTGTCAACGCGAAGCCGGTGCGGGGCCGCACCCCCGAGTCGTCGATCGCGTACACGCTGAACTTCTCCACCCCGGATGTCATCTTCCGGCTCAGGCGGAAACAGGATGCGCACGCCGAACGCCGCCGCACCACCTCCGACGTTCGAACCACCTCGCGGTTCATCGTCGATGTTCGGCCGGTCCCCAGCGTTCCTGTGCGGTGCGTGACAGTCGACAACGACGAACACCTGTACCTGGCCAGTCGGGCGATGATCCCTACCCACAACAGCACGGCTAGCATGGACTTTGCCAGAAATGCCGCTATTCGCGCCAATCAGGCGGCAGCCATCTTCTCGCTGGAAATGAGCAAGGTCGAGATCGTCATGCGGCTGCTCTCCGCCGAGGCGCGGGTGCCGCTGCACGTGCTGCGCAGCGGTCAGCTCTCCGACGACGACTGGACCAAGCTGGCCCGGTGCATGGGTGAGATCAGCGAGGCGCCGCTCTTCGTCGACGACACGCCGAGCATGAACCTGATGGAGATCCGGGCCAAGGCTCGGCGGCTCAAGCAGCGGCACGACCTCAAGATGATCGTGGTCGACTATCTCCAGCTGATGACCTCACCGAAGCGCACCGAGAGTCGTCAGCAGGAGGTCGCGGACCTGTCCCGTGGCCTCAAGCTGTTGGCCAAGGAGGTCGAGTGCCCGGTGATCGCGGTCAGCCAGCTGAACCGTGGCCCCGAGCAGCGCACCGACAAGCGACCTCAGCTGTCCGATCTGCGTGAATCAGGATCAATTGAGCAAGATGCCGATGTTGTCATCCTTCTGCATCGCGACGACTACTACGACAAGGAGTCGCCGCGGGCCGGGGAGGCGGATTTTATAATTGCTAAGCATCGAAATGGCCCCACCGATACCGTGACCGTTGCGGCCCAATTGCATCTATCGAGATTCGTGGACATGGCCATCGGATGAGCGATACGGGTTTTCGCCTTTCGGCGGCGCAAATCGAGGCGGCCGTTGAACGTGCGCAGACGGGCGAAAGCCTAACTCGAATTGCAAACTCGTATGGCATCAGCAGGCAGGCTGTCCGTGGCCTACTGAAAAGGCGAGGCGTACCCGCTCGGTCGAGGGCGAAGTTGGCCGAACCGGAACGCGCAGAGGCGGTCAGACAATACGCCGAAGGTCGGTCCATAGCCGAGGTGGCGAAGAACTTTGGGTTCACGGAGCCAGGGATGCGCGGCTTGTTGGTGCGCCGTGGCGTTGCCCTCCGGAGGACCGTTCACACGCTTCGGCACGACGCGTTCGACCTGTTGACACCAGAAGCCTGCTACTGGCTGGGGTTTCTCTTCGCCGACGGGTGTGTGACCTACCGGACGGGCCATCTCCCGCAGGTCTCCGTTGGGCTTGCCCGGCGGGACCGCGAACACCTTGTATCGCTGCGAACCTTCCTGGGTTCGACCAGTAGCATCTCGGCACCAAGTCCAACACACGGCTCATGCCAGTTCTCGGTGCGCTCGACCCGCCTTGCAGAGCGCATGATGGCGCTGGGGAGGTATGACGGACCGCTCGACGAGCGGCTGACCGAATCACGCGACTTCTGGCGCGGTGTCGTCGACGGCGATGGCTCAATCGGTCAATACCGCCGACCAAATCCTAGTCAATCGACGTTCTCTCAGTTCAGGTTGGTGGGCAGCAAGCGCCTACTCGATTCGTTTGCGGCCTTCCTGAAGAGCAACGATATAAATGGTCTTTCTGTTCGCCCGCACAAGACGATCTACACGATCGGCACAACCTGCGCGCCTGCCGAGAAAATAGTGGCGATGCTGTACGCGGAAGCGACCGTCGCGTTGGCGCGGAAAGCCGAGATCGCAGAGAAAATGCTCGGCGGTCGATAGTGCCTTCGGCTTGATCTTGTTTCTCTCAGCAGGAACGGTTGCGGGTCAGCCGAGCAGTGGGAACCAGCCTGCCGACTCACCCAGTTCCAGCCGGTCCCGGTCGGTCAGCGGTACGCGCCCGGTGGCCTTCAGCAGGAAGTCGTTGTCGTCCCAGGCGCTGGGTCGAACGGTGTCGTCGCTGAGCAGGCCGTCCATTGTCGCCACCGCGACGCGTACCGCCAGTGGGCCGGGCGGCGGCGCGTCGGGCACTTCCAGCGTCAGGTCCAGGTGGTGGACCGCGGCCTCGGTGGTCAGGGTCGCGAGGAAATCCGGTACGCGTAGCACGTGTCCCTGGGTGGTCACGTACCCCTCGGGGTTGGCTGACGCGGCGGCGCGGACCGCCGCCGGGGCGGTGTCCCGCCAGAGCGCGACGATCCCGGTCGGGCGGTCGAAGGCGGCAGCCGATCGGCGGACCCACCAGGCGTGCCGGGCGGCTTTGTCGTCGCTGCCGGGAAAGTCACGCCAGTAGCTCACGTCGTCGACGTCGGCGGGACCGTCGACGGGGCTGGCCAGTGCGACGAGTGCCCGCTGGGCGTCGCCGAGCACGTGCAGGAGCAGGTCGGCGATGAGCCAGCCCCGGCAGCGGGTGGCTCGTTGCAGGCCGGCATCGTCCAGGCGACCGACCACCGCGGTGATGCCGTCGTACGCCTGGGCCAGCGCCTCGTCCGGTTGGATCGCGGTCATGCGATTCAGCCTCGCATGAAGCATCGCGCCCGCCAACGATCAATGGCCCGGATGGTGTGCCCGGGCCGACGCGTGATCGACCCGGGCGGGAGGTCGGCCTGGGGTCAGCCGAACATCTCGTCGAGGAAGCCCTTGCGCTTCTTCTGCCGGTAGTGACCGTGGTAGCCGTGGTGCTGCTGCTGGTGGCCGTAGGCCGGCTGCGGCGGGTAGCCGTGGGCGGGCGGGGGCGGCGGCGGGACGGCGCCGTAACCGGGCTGGTGCGGCGGGGGCGGCGGGGGCGGGTAGCCGGCCGGCTGCTGCGCGGGCTGCCCTGGCGCGCCGCCGGTCTGTTGGCGGCTCCAGTTGGCCTCCGCCTCGAACAGCTTCTCCAGCTCGCCGCGGTCCAGGAAGATGCCTCGGCACTCCCCGCACTGGTCGATGACGACGCCGCTGCGCTCGTACTGGCGCATTTCTCCGTGACACTTGGGACAGGTGAGGCTACTCATCGCCCGACGGTACCTGGTGGACCTATGCAGTTGCTGTGAGCGCCTCGGTGACTTCTTCGTCGGACACCTCGTGGAAATCGTCGTAGTAGACGCTGACCGCGCCGAAGTCCGCCGGGCGTTGCGCGCAGATGACCTGGTCGGCCTCGGCGGCGAGCAGTTCGTACGCCTCCTGCGCCCCGACCGGGACCGCCACCACGACGCGGCGTGCGCCGAGTTGGCGGACGACCTCGACGGCGACGCGGGCGGTTGCGCCGGTGGCGAGGCCGTCGTCGACGATCACGGCTGTCCGCCCGGTGAGGTCCAGTTGTGGGCGGTCGCCCCGGTAGAGCCGTTCCCGGCGCTCCAGTTCGGCCTGCTCCCGATGGCGGACCTCGGCGATGTCGTCGCTGCTGAGTCTGCTGGCCACCGCGTCGTTGAGCACCTGGACACCGCCTGGCCCGAGTGCGCCGAAGGCGACCTCCCGGGCCCACGGCATGCCGAGCTTGCGGACGACCAGTACGTCCAGTGGTGCGCCGAGGCGTTCGGCGACGATCCGGGCGACCGGCACGCCGCCCCGGACGAGGCCCAGGACGACGACGTCCGGTTCGCCGATGAGCGCGGTGAGCCGTTCGGAGAGCACCCGGCCGGCGTCGGCCCGGTCGCGGTACGTGGTCATGTGTTCAGGTTTACGCCCTGACGCGCTGTTCCGCTCGGAAGTTACGCCGAAGTGGTCCGACCGGACCTCTTATCGGCAATCGCGGCGGTCGGTGTGTCGTCCGGGCGGTGCAGGGCGGGAGCCCAGGTCAGCAGGGCCAGCGGGTACAGCAGGTAGCCGAAGCGGGTCGAGGGCATCAGGGCGATGGCGGCGAGCAGCCCGTACCCGCAGATCAGTGCGGTGGCGACGGCGGTGCGGGGCGGGCGGCGGGCGAGCCGGACGGCGATGGCCACTCCGGCGGCGACCAGCAGTCCGGCGGCGATCAGCCGGCCGGCGGGTAGCGCGTTGGCGATCAGGTAGCCGGGGAACGGGGACTGCGCGGGGCTGGTGACCAGCCCGTGGCCGAGGGGGAAGCGCAGCACGTTCTCGGTGAGGGCGTCGCGGTCGACCAGCAGCGCCGGCAGTAGTGCGGCGATGGGCAGTCCGATCGCGCCGACGGCGACTCGGGTTCCGGAGCGTCGGGTCAGGCCCCAGACGATCAGGACGAGGGCTACCGGCCAGGCGAACAGCTTCAGCGCGCCGGCGAGTCCGACCGCGAGGCCGGCCCGGCCGGGTCGCTCGGCGGCGGCGAACGCGAGGGCCAGCAGGCAGAGCGCGAGTACGGGTAGGTCGTCGCCGCCGGTGGCGAGGGTGAGGGCGCAGATCGGCAGTACGGTGGCGGCCTGCACGCCGCGCAGCACTGCGGCGTCCCGGCGGCGGGTCGCGGCGGTGGTGGCCTGGCCGGTGGTGGCCGGTGTTCTGCGCAGGGCGGCCACTGCCACTGCGAGCGCCAGCGCGGTGCCCACGGCGAACCAGACCCGGGAGTCGGTCCACCAGGTGTCGAGCAGTGCTCTGGGCAGGCCGAACATCGCCATGCCGGGCTGGTACGGGGTGTAGCCCATCAGTTGCTCGCCGGGTGGGAGGGCGGCGATGGCGTCGGGTCCGAGGTAGGGCGTGCCGTGTTCCAGGAGGCGGGTGCCGGCCTGCTCCACGACCAGCACCTCCTCCTGGGCCCGGTCGGTGCGCCCGCCGGCCCGGTCGATGCTCTGCCAGGCCAGGGGCAGCAGTGTGGTGGTGGCCCAGGCGAGACCGGTGACCGTCCAGCGGGCCGGCAGGCCGGTCAGCCGGGAGGTTGGAGAGCGTCGACGCAGCAGAAGTTGGGCGATCACCGTCAGCGTTGCGAGCAGGTAGCCGACGGCGGCGACCGCGCCCCAGGCGCGGTGCGGCAGCAGGGTGGACGTGACGGCGGTGATCGCGGCGAAGGTGGCCGACACGGCGTAGAGGCCCAGGTCGAGGGCGAGTCCGTCGGCGGCGTTGTCGAGCGTGCGCCAGTGCCAGCGACTGCGGTGGGCGGTCGGGTCGTCGACGATCACGCGCGACAGTCTGGCAGACCGGGCTGCCCGCCCAGCGGGGCGATGCCTGCTCAGGCGGGCAGGTGTGGCAGGCGGTCGGGCTTGGAGCGGCCGGCCTGGCGGCGGTTCTGGCTCAGCCGGATCACCGCCCCGGTGTCGTGCAGCGGCGCGGCTAGGGTGCCCGGTCGGCCGCCCGAGCCGCGCTGCATCGCCGCGAGCAGGGTGCCGGATGGCATCGGCCGGGCGAACAGGTGCCCCTGGCCGGCGACGCAGCCCAACTCCCAGAGGGCCCGCCGCTGCGGCTCGCTCTCCACGCCCTCGGCCACCACGTCCAGGTCGAGGCTGCGGCCCAGGTCGAGGGTGGAACGGATGACGGCGGCGGCCTCCGCCGAACTCTCCATCGTCGTCACGAAGCTCCGGTCGATCTTCAGCTCGTGTACCGGGATCCGGGAGAGCAGTGAGAGGGAGGAGTAGCCGGTGCCGAAGTCGTCCAACGCCAACCGGACGCCCTCGTCGCGTAGCCGGCTGAGCACCCGGTCGACCACGTCGAGTTGGCTGAGGGTCAGCGTCTCGGTCAGCTCCAGGACCAGCCGGTCCGGTGGGAGGTCGTGGGCTCTGAGGCGGGCCAGCACCGAGCCGGGGAACCGCGCGTCGAGCAGGCTGCGTGGGGACACGTTGACAGCGACCGGTACGTCGAAGCCGGCGTCGCGCCAACTCACCGCCGCGAGCAGCGCCTGGTCGAGGATCGCCTCGGCGAAGGCCGGTAGCAGGCCCGAGCGTTCCACCGCCTCCAGGAACCGCAGCGGGTCGATCATGCCGTGGGTCGGGTGGTGCCAGCGGGCCAGCGCCTCCGCGCTGGTCACCTCACCGGTGCCCAGGTCGACTATCGGTTGGAAGTTGACGACGAACTCGTGGTCGGCGACCGCGCGGGGCAGGTCACCGCCGAGGGTGAGGCGGCCCAGGTCGGCGGTGTCCCGGGTCGGGGCGTACGTGGCGATCCGCTGCCCGGCCCGCTTCGCCTGGTACATGGCCACGTCGGCGCGGCGTAGCAGCTCGGCCATGCCGCCGTTGGACGGGGCGCCGGAGATGCCGCCGCTGGCCTCGACGCTGATTCGCATGCCGTCAAGGTCGAACGGCTCGTGCAGCGCGGCGAGCAGCGTCTCGGCCCGGTGCGCCGCCACCGCCGGGGCCGGCAGGCCGCGCAGGAGTACGGCGAACTCGTCGCCCCCGAGGCGGGCCACCAGGTCGGTCGCCTGGGCCGCGCCCCGCAACCGGTCTGCCACCTGCACCAGCACCTGGTCACCGGCGGCGTGCCCGAGCGTGTCGTTGACCTCCTTGAAGTGGTTGAGGTCGATCAGCACCAGCGCCGTCACCCCGTCGGCGCGGCGGGTGCTCAGCTGCTCGGTGCCCTCGTCGAGGAGGTGCCGGCGGTTGGCCAGGCCGGTCAGCGCGTCGTGCGAGGCCGCGTACGCGTGCTCGTCGGCGACCCGGGCCAGTTCGGCGTACGCCTGGGCGTTGCGCACGGCCGTGCAGAGCGCGGAGGCGAAGGTGCGCAGGGTGTACTGCTCCCTCTCGGAGAGCCGCACCGGGCCGCGGAAGCGCAGTCGGAGCATGCCGACGTCGACTGTCCGGTCGTGGCCTTCCAGCGGTGCGGGGACGACAGTGCCTGCCACGTCGGTGGGCGTGCCGGTCGGGCCGTCGAAGGTGATGCCGCCGGTGCCGCCGCGTACGGTGCGGCCGCCGTCGCGCAGCTCGATCTCGACCTCGTCGGCGGAGAACAACTCGGCGGCCTGGGTAACGGCGGTGGTGAGGACGTTGTCCAGGTCGACCACGTTGAGCGCGTCGGTGGTGCGGGCCAGCCGCTGCCACGCCTGCTGTTCGGTGCGGCCTCGGATGCGTGCGGAGTAGGCCAGGTGCAGGCTCAGGACCAGGGGTGGGACGGCGAGCAGTAGCCGGGGGTCCATCTGGAGGGTGAGCAGGGTCAGGGCCGCCACCACGAAACGGACCGCGTAGCCAGCCAGGCGAAGATCCAGGTTGCTGCGGAACTGAGTCGAGATTCTGGTGCCGGAGGCGAGCGCGATCACGGGGATCGCCAGCACCTCGTCAAGGAAGGCGGCGAGGAGGTACGCCACCGACAGGATCCCCACCAACTGCGGGGCATGCATGGCCGGCCAGGTCCAACCGAGCAGTGCGAAGGCAATGCCTGCTCCGGCCGCGACGAGGATGTTCTTGCCGACGCCGAAGGTCAGCTTGATCGGTGGTAGGCGAACCGAGGCGATGGTGATCCCGATGCAGGTGCAGAGCACCACCCATGGAAGGGGAGCAATGGCAGCCGCAATGACGATCGCGGCCTCGCTCCAACTGATCAGGTGCACCGTGGATCGGACACGTACGCGCGTCTTGACGAACGCGCCCAAGGCGATCATCGCGGTCAGCGTTACCAGGGTTGCTCCGTCGGGTGTCGGAGCCTCGGCCGCAGGGAAGGTCAGTCTCAGGGAGGCGAGCGCAACGATCGTGGCAGCAACGACGAGGAGACCGACGATCAGCCGTAGCCGTCGATCGGTCCCGTCATCGCGTCGTTGTGAAGAGGCCACGCAACTCCTGGATTACCTCGCCTGTCGTGCTCGCAACCATATCGCCGGGCGATGCAGAAGTCCTGCACCGATGTCAGCCCCACTCGTTTCCGCGCATTTCACCCCACCCCCTCCTTCGTGCGGTTGTCGGGCTCTGTTGGAGCCGACTCTCTACGAATGGAGCTTAAATGGGGTTGGCCCTAGTTAGGGATGATAAATGTCGTTATCCTCAACATTAGTTAATCCTGTGGGCATAAGTGACATTCTGTTTGCGTTCCGGTGCGGAGAGCGCTGGGATGCTCGCCTGTTGCATCCAGTCCGTCGCGGAATGTCGCGAGCCGTGGTGACTGATTAGACCGCGCCCTCAGTGTGGGTGCTTTGGTGCCGCAACTCATCCGCCGATTCGGTCGACCGCCGGCCAGCTTCCGGTAGGAGTCCCCTTCATCGACTGCGGCTTTCGCTCCTTCTTTCCGTGATGCGGCAGGAGTTGAGAACGTTGAGGCAACATATGGTTCTTGCAATGTTCGCATTGCACTCGTCGGGCCTGTTGCACCGGGCGGCCGCAAGAGCGTTCGCGTCGGCGGCTTGATTGGCGTCGGGCGTTACATCCGGTGCCCGTAAGCTTCGGGGCGTGATCGGCTGAATACCCCGCTGGGGCAGGGGGACGGGTGGACATTCAACTTCTGGGCGGCCTCTCAGTGCACCTGCTCGGTCGCAAGCTGCACCTGGGTACGCCTAAACAGCAGGCCGTCTTCGCGATGCTCGCGGTCCAACCCGGGCAACTGGTGACAGTCAACGACCTGGTCGACGAGCTGTGGCCAGACAGCCCGCCGCGCTCCGCGGTGCCGAACGTACGGACCTACGCCGCCAACCTGCGCCGAACCTTCGAGACCTTCGAGTCTGGTCGGGGCGTCATCGTCAGACAGCAAAGCGGCTACCAGTTCACCCTGGAACCCGAAGCTATCGACGTGTTCCGTTTCGAGATGGAGTTCGCTGCGGGCCGCGAAGCCCTGATGGCCGGCCGTATGGACCGGGCCCTGGCACGGTTGAGGTCGGCCGTGGCGCGCTGGCGGGGACCGATGCTCGCCGGCATGTCGCTCGGGCCCGTGCTCGGCGCACGCGTGGTAGCCGCCGAGGAGGAACATCTGCTGGCCGTGGAACTCCTTGCTGACGCGCAGCTCAGAGTGGGGCGGAGCGACCTCGCGATCCCCCTGTTGCGGGAGGCCATCGCCCGTCATCCCCTCCGGGAACCGGCGTACGCCCTTCTCGCTCGGGCGCTGCACGAGCGAGGCGACCACGCGGGCGCGCTCGTCACGTACGACGAGGTTCGGACGAAGCTGATGGCCGAGCTCGGCGTCCTCCCGGGTTCCGACCTTCAGGCTTTCTACCGCACTATCGTCTCCGCGGTGCCATCCCAGCGACCGGGGAAGCACGCCGTACCTCGTCCAGCTGGCCAGAGCGCCCGCCGTGTTTCGAAGGCAGCCTCGCCAGGCAGTGTCCTGATCCCCGAAGGAGCCCCTCGGCCTGAACCGGTGGATCACCTCCCCCGGGCGGTCACCGACTTCGTCGGCAGAGAGGACGTGGTGTCTCGGCTGCTGGCGGAGACCTGGCGGGTCGAGGAACGGGTGCCGGCCGTGCACATCATCGATGGCATGGCGGGTAGCGGCAAGACGACCCTCGCCGTGCACCTGGCCCGCCGGCTGTCCGATCGGTACCCGGACGGCGCGCTCTTCATCGACCTGTGCGGGCACGGGGAGAAGCACCTGGTCGAGCCAGCGAGTGCCCTGGTCACCCTGCTTCGACAGCTGGGCGTTCCTGCTGGTCGTGTACCGGTGGAGTTCGACGACAGGGTGGAGTTGTGGCGACAGGAACTGGCCCGCCGGAGGTCGGTGGTGGTGCTGGACAACGCGGCGAGCAGTGAGCAGATCATGCCCCTGCTGCCGGCCGAGCCGACCACCGTCGTGCTGGTTACCTCGCGGCGGCGTCTGTCCCACCTGGATGTCGGGCCCTCGCAGACGCTGCCGCTCCTGAACCCACAGGAGAGCGTCGATCTCCTCAGCCTGAGCATCGGTCGGGAAAGGGTTGAGGCCGAACCGGAGGCAGCCGCCGAGGTGGTGCGTCGGTGCGGGTACCTCCCACTGGCGATCCGGCTGGCCGGTGCGCGGCTGGCGCACCGGCGCGGCTGGCGGTTGGCGGACCTCGCCGAGCAGATGGCTGGCGATGCTCCAGCGCTGCACCATCTGGCTCAGGAGGAGAGCACCGTCACCGGGGCCTTCGCCGCTTCCTATGAGCCGCTTACCAGTTCGACCAAGCGTGTCTTCCGGTTCCTGGGTCTGTATCCCGGTAGCCGCTTCAGCACGCCGGCGGTCGCCGCGCTGACCGGGCTGACGATCACGGAGGCTCGTGCGGCGCTCGACGACCTCGTCGACCGGAATCTGGTGGAGGACCTGGACTCGACGCGATATCGACTGCACGACCTCATGCGGCAGTACTCCATCGAGCTGTGTTCGCGTACCGACTCCGCGAGCGACCGAAAGGCAGGGCTGGCTCACCTGCTCGACTTCACTCTGGCGGTAGCACTGAGGGTCGCTAAGACGCTGGAGCTCAACGACCTGGAATCTCGCGTCACACATCTCCCGTTCGGGCGACCCGAGTTGGTCGACGCCATCGGGGAGCCCACCCCTGACTGGTTGGAAGCGGAGCGGACGGACCTGGTAACGATGGTGAGGGCAGCGCTCGATGAGGGCTTCCACGAGCATTCGTGGCGGCTGGCCCGTGCCCTCTGGCGATTCTGTTACATCCGCGGATACTTCGAGGACATCATCACGACCCACCGGCACGCGCTGACGGCAGCGGACGCATCCGGGGACGTCGATGCAGCGGCATTGGTGAACAACTACCTCGCTTCCGGATATATCCGGACTGGCGACAACCGGGAAGCGCTGCACCATCTGACCCGCGCTGTCGCCCTCTCCAAAGACTCGCGGGACGTGCTCAGAACCGCGCGGTACCGCGCCAACCTCGCTGCTGTCTACTACTGGAGCGGCAACCTGACTGGAGCGGTGAGGGTCGGTTTTGAGCGCTTGCGTGACTACAAGGGATACGGCAAAGCCAAGGTGCCGATGGCGCTGCCGAACCTCGGCATGGCACTCACCTCACTGGGTCGCTACGAGGAGGCGTTGCGCCTGCATCGCCTGCACCTGGCGTGGGCCCGGACGAACTCCGACGTCTTCCACACACTCAACGCCCTCAGCCATATCGGCGCCGTGCGGGTCCGGATGGGCGATCTGCCGCAGGCGATCCGAATACTCCTGGCCTCGTTGGCGCTACGCGACCGCACCGGCCACCGGTATGCCGAGGCCGAGGTGCGCAACGACCTCGGGATCGCCTATCGGGGTCTCGGTCGGCTGGTGGAGGCCCAGCAGGAGCATGAGTTGGCCCAGAAGTTGGCGATCGGTTCGGGAGAGCGACACGTCGAGGCGGCCGCGCTGAACGAACTCGGGCGGACCCTGCTGGCGCAGGGCCGGGCTGACGAGGCGTTCGAGGTGCACCAGGAGGCGTTGCGGTTGGCCACTCGGATCGCGCACCCGCACGAGCAGGGCCGAGCCCTGGCCGGGCTGGCCGAACACTTCGTCCGCACGGACCCCGTCGAGGCCCGGCGGCACTGGGAGCGGGCGTTGGCGATCTTCCGACGGATGGGCGTGCCGGAGCGTTTCGAGGCCGAACGCCGCCTCGCCGAGTTGCCTGACGCAACCCCGGTCGTAGAGCGCTGACCAGCCTGAACGGCGCTTATCGATTTCTTATCGTCCGGCCCGATAGCCTCCCTGTCGTATCGGCGAACGGGGGAGGTTCTGCCCGTGGGCAGAACCGGGTCGTCGACACGCGCCCGCTGCCGGGTCCCCCCAGCGACCTCGGCGGCGGGTCGGCAAGGAAGGAGCGGCGTCGGGGCCGTCACGCCGTCAGCACCCGGTGCGATCGTCAGCGTGACGCCGCTCCTTCCGACCGCCGTCGTACCGCACCGATAGGCTCACGACCGTGACCGAACCCGCGCAGCTCAGCCACGTCGATCGCGCCGGCGCGGCCCGCATGGTCGACGTCTCCGCCAAGGCGGTGACGGGTCGGTTGGCCGTCGCGGCCGGCCGTTTGCGGACCACGCCCGAGGTCATCGACCTGTTGCATCGCGACGGGCTGCCCAAGGGCGACGCGTTGGCCGTCGGCCGGCTCGCCGGGATCATGGGGGCCAAGCGCACTCCTGACCTGATCCCGCTCTGCCACCCGATCGCCCTGCACGGTGTCACAGTCGACCTGCGACTGACCGCCGACACCGTGGAGATCACGGCCACCGCCCGCACCGCGGACCGGACGGGGGTGGAGATGGAGGCGTTGACCGCTGTTGCTGTCGCCGGTCTCGCCCTGATCGACATGGTCAAGGCGGTCGACCCGGCGGCCTCGGTGGAGGCGGTCCGGGTGCTCCGCAAGGAGGGCGGCAAGACCGGCGAGTGGGTCCGTCCGGAGGACCGGCAGTGATCCGGGCTCGGGTGATCGTCGCTTCCAACCGGGCCGCTGCCGGTGTCTACGCCGACACCAGCGGCCCGCTGCTCGTGGCCGGCCTGCGCGAGCTGGGCTGCCAGGTCGACGACCCGGTGGTGGTGCCCGATGGTGAGCCGGTCGGCGATGCTGTGCGGGCCGCCCGCGCCGACGGTGTCGATGTGGTGCTGACCAGCGGTGGCACCGGAGTGACCCCGACGGATCGCACCCCGGACGTGACCCGCGGCCTGCTGGACTACGAGGTCCCGGGCATCGCCGAGGCGATCCGCGCGCACAGTCGTGACCGGGTGCCGACCTCTGTGCTGTCCCGGGGCCTGGCCGGGGTCGCCGGTCGGATGCTGGTGGTCAACCTACCCGGCTCGACCGGCGGTGCCCGGGATGGCCTGGCCGTTCTCGGGCCGATCCTCGGGCACACCGTCGACCAGCTCCGCGGCGGGGACCACTGACCGCTTCCCCGCGGCGACCAGTGACCGGTGCGCGCCAGGCCCGGGCGGGTGTCGGTCCTTGCCGATAGGCTCGGTCGGTGAGCACGGAAACCGCACCCACAGCGGATCGGGTCACCGCACCCCCGCCGGCCGGGTGGGAGGAAGCACGTTCGCGGGTCTACGCGGTCGGTCTGGCCGCCGCGCTGCCCGCCGCCGCCCGACCACTTGTCGACACCGATGGGTCGACCCTGGCCGAGCCGTTGACCACCCGCACCGACCTGCCGGCGTTCCCGACCTCCAGCGTGGATGGCTGGGCGGTGCGGGGCAGCGGGCCCTGGCGCGTCGTCGGCCGGGTCCTTGCCGGCAGCACCCCTGAGCCGCTCACCGAGGACGACACCACAGTCGAGATCGCGACCGGCGCGATGGTGCCCGAGGGCGCCACCGCCGTGCTGCGGGTGGAAGAGTCGACGAGCGCTGACGGCCTGGTCACCGGCGTTCCCCGGGAGACGCCCGAGTGGCGGAAACCCGGCGAGGAGGCGTACGCCGATGAGGAGCTGCTGCCGGTCGGCACGCCGGTCGACCCGGCGGTGATCGGCCTGGCCGCCGCCTGCGGGCACGACACGCTGCGGGTCCGGCGGGCGCCGCGCGCCGCGCTGCTGGTCTTCGGCGACGAGTTGCTGACGGCGGGCCCACCCGCGGCCGGTCGCATCCGCGACGCGCTGGGCCCCGCGGTGCCGGCCTGGCTGCGGCGCTACGGCTGCCAGGTCCGCCCATCCGACGTGGTCGGCCCGGTGGCCGACACGCTGCCCGCGCACGTGGCGGCCCTACGCTCGGCGCTGGGCCACGCCGATCTGGTCTGCACCACCGGCGGCACCATGAACGGTCCGGTCGACCACCTGCACCCGACCCTGGAGGCGCTCGGCGCCGACTACGTGGTCAACACGGTGGCGGTCCGCCCGGGCTTCCCGATGCTGCTGGCCCGGCTGACCGGCCCCGACGGGCGGGCCCGGTTCGTGGCCGGGCTGCCGGGCAACCCGCAGTCCGCCATCGTGGCGCTGGTGTCGCTTGTCGCCCCGCTGCTCGCCGGCCTCCAGGGCCGGTCGATGCCGGTGCTGCCGCAGGTCACGTTGGCCGAGGCGGTGCCCGGTCGCGGTGACCACACCCACCTGGCGTTGGTCCGACTGGACCGCTCCGCCGGCGTCGCGTTCCCGGTCCGGCACGTCGGCTCGGCGATGCTGCGGGGCCTGGCCGGCGCGGACGGGTTCGCTGTCATCCGACCCGGCACCCGTGGTGAGCCGGGCGACCGGGTTCCGATCGTCCCACTGCCGTTGTTTCCCGGGGAGCGTGCGTCGTGACCGCACCAGCGATCACCTTCGGCGAGGTCACCGACCAGCCGCTCGACCTCGCCACGCACGAGGCGGCGGTCGCCGACCGCCGGGCCGGCGCCGTGGTGTCGTTCCAGGGCGTGGTCCGCGACCACGACCACGGTCGACAGGTCACCAGCCTGGAGTACGAGGGGCACCCGAGCGCCGCACAGGTGCTGCGCGAGGTGGCCGCCGAGATCGCCGCGGAGCCCGACGTCTACGCCGTGGCGGTCTCGCACCGGGTCGGCCCCCTGGTGATCGGTGACGTGGCGCTCGTCGCCGCGGTGAGCACCGCGCACCGGGCGGCTGCCTTCGCGGCCTGCGCCCGACTGGTCGACGAGGTCAAGGCGCGACTGCCGATCTGGAAGCGGCAGGTCTTCACCGACGGCACCGAGGAATGGGTCAACTGCCCCTGACGCTCAGCGTCGGCCGTTGACCCCCACGGCCCGGGCGAGCCGGTCGCCGTAGAACGCCGGCTCCGCGCCTGGGCGCCAGGGCAGCGCGGCGACCAGCACGATCAGCGCGAGCGCGAGCGAGTTCTCCATCAGTGCCCCGAACAGGCCGTCCTGGTAGTGCGACATCTCCGGCAGTTGATGCTCGTACGGCCAGATCGGAGAGATCAGGAAGAGCAGGTAGAGCCCGATCGCGGCGAAGCCGTGGCGGAGCCCGGTCAGCGTCGGGTACCAGATCGGCGGGCGGAGCCCGTTGACCCCGGGTAGACCGCCGAAGACCGGCCCCTGGCCGGTGCGCTGCGGCATCCCCCGGCTCGCCTCGCGGCGACGTACTGCGGCGTCGGCCAGCACGATGATCGCCGGGATCACCCAGACCAGGTGGTGCGTCCAGGAGATCGGGCTGATCACGTTCGCGGTGAGACCGACCAACGTGAAGGCGGTCAACTCGTCACCGTCGGCGCGGGAACTGGCCGCCCGGGACAGGCCCAGCGCCAGGACCAGCACCGAGAAGGCGAGCCACAACAGCCCCGGGGTCTCGATCGAGTCGTACAGCCGGGCGAGCAGGCCGGCGAGGGACTGGTTGGGCGTCATGTCCGCCGCGCCGACCCGTTCGGTCTGCCACAGCACGCTGCCGAAGTAGGTCCGCGACTCGTCACCGACGATCGCGAAGGTCGCCACCGTCACGCCGATCGTCGTGCCGATGGCGGTGGCGGCCACCCGCCACTGACGGGTGATCAGCAGGTAGGCGATGAACAGCGCCGGGGTGAGCTTGACCGCGGTGGCGAGGCCGATACCGGCCCCCGCCCAGGCTCCGCCGTAGATGAAGCGCAGCAGCGGGCCGTCGGTGGCGGCGTAGTGGGTGCCCCGGCGGGACCGCCAGCGAAGGCCGATCAGGTCCGCCATGATCAAGGCGAACAGCAGGATGTTGACCTGGCCGTAGCCGAGGGTCTCCCGGGCTGGCTCGATGGCGACCGCGAGCGGCACCGCCAGGGCCACCGTGAACCACAGTGGCCATCCCAGTCGGTCCACGATGGGTCGGAGTAGCCCGGCCAGCACCAGCGCCAACGCGGCGATGCTGGCGGCGGCGTTGACCAGGCCCGCCACGCCGATCGGCAGCTGCGCCATCGGCAGCATGACAAGCCCGGCGAAGGGCGGATAGGTGAACCCGAGTGTTGTTTCGGGCGCGATGAACTCGTAGAGCTCGTGACCGCTCGCCCACCACACCACGGCACCGTGGTAGATCTTCATGTCGAAGAAGTTGTACGGCCGCCCGAAGGTGCCGATGGCAAGCCATGCGGCATAGGCGACGGCGGCCACTATGGCGCCCCGTACGACGTTCCTGCGATCGATCCCGCGCGTCACACGGTCGATCCCGCGTGTCACACGTTGGATTGGGGCGAGGCGGTCCGCCCGTCTACCGACATCCGTCGGCATGGCGTGGCCACCCCCGTACCAAGGTCGTCCTACCCGTCCAGGTCCTGCACGGAGCCTAGAACGGCGCCTCACGTCAGTGCCTCCCGCGTTATGCGACCGTGTCCGATCCCACACATGTTTTTGACATTTCCACCGCGTTAACGCCTACCGGGTGGTTCAGGTAATTCGTGGCCTTAGCGAGGGGTGGGGGTGGGATGGAGACGGATCGACGCAGGTCAGCCGGGGAGTCGACGTGCGGTGGACGCGGAGCGGACGGCGATTCGGGCCTCGCGGCGGGCGGTCCGGACGGCGCGCTGCATGGAACGTCGAGAGTGGCCGATGCGATGGCCGGTCCGCCACCGCAGACCCGGCTTGCCGCCGGTGTCAGCCGCGGCGAGCAGCAGACCGCCGAGGAGCCCGAGGTTCTTCAGGACGTGAATCTGGTTGTTGTTCTTGGCGATCGGGTCGTCGTTGTTCCAGAAGGGATGCCCGGCGATGGTCACCGGCACCAGCGTGCCGGCCAGAACCAGCGCCGCAGGTCGGCTGAACCGGCCGGTGGCCAGCATCAGACCGGCGCTGACCTGCACTGCCGCGTTGAGCCGGATCAACGTCTCGGTCTCGGTGGGGAAGCTCGGGTGCGCCTTCTTCAACACCGGTGCGACCTTGTCGGTCACCGGTTTGGCGGCCACCGCGAGCCGGCCGGGGTCGCGTAGGTTGCGATACCCGCTGACCACAAAGATGCCGCTCAGCATGGCGCGGGCGAGGGAGCGTACGGGCGTCATGGATCAGTCATACCCCGTCGCGGCGTTTGCTACCCCGTCAACCGCAGGATCGGATTGGTGTTCGTACACGTACGCCACGCCGAATCGAACGACAGTCACGGATGGACGGGCGCTGACGGGTAACGTCGCGCGGGTGACCACGCTGCGGCTACGCCCCGAGGACCCGGCCGACGCCGGCCCGGTCCGCCGCGTACTGGCCGCCGCCTTCGCCCGCCCGGACGTGACGACGCCGCCCGAGGTCAGCCTGGTCGACGAGCTACGCGACACCCCCGCCTGGTTGCCGGAGTTGGCCATGGTCGCCGAGTACGGCGGTGAGGTGGTCGGCTACGCGCTGCTCACCCGGGTGCGGCTGCGGCCGGAGCGAGGCTCGGACGTGCCCGTCCTGGCCCTCGGCCCGGTGGCTGTCGCGCCGCACCGACAGCGTGTCGGGCACGGCACGGCAGTCGTGCAGGCCGCCCTGGACGCCTCCACCGAGCTGGGCGAGCGGCTCGTCGTCGTCCTCGGTGCCCCGGTCTTCTACCGCCGGTTCGGGTTCGGCCCGGCGAGTGAACTGGGCCTGACCGGCCCGTGGGCTGGCCTGGGCGAACCGTGGCAGGCGCTGGTGCTGCCGCCGTCCACCAGCGAGGAGGGCCCCCCGCCTCGCGGTGAGGTGCTCTTTCCGGCGCCCTGGTCGAAGGTCTGACCGGTCGACGAGATCGTTGGGGGTCAGGCCGGCTGTGTCCGCAGGTACCTGCCGAAGTGCGGGACGGTGAAGGCGACGGTGCCCCGCTCACCGGAGTAGATCAGCCCCTTCTTGATCAACGCGTCCCGGGCCGGGGACAGACTGGCCGGCTTGCGGCCGAGGGCGCGGGCGATCTCCGCGGTGGGCACCGCCGCGTCCATGTCGTCGCGGACCACCGCGCCGGATTCGCCCTCGACCGCGGACATCATGGCCATCGCCCGCATGTACTCGCGTTCGGCGGGAGTGGCCCGTTCGAACCGGGAACCGAAGAACCCGACAGCCAGTTCGGCCTCCGCCTCGGGCGCGGCGACCCGCACATCGGCGGCGGTGATCGGCGAGCGTGGCGCGTGGTCCCAAGTGGCCTTGCCGTACGCCTGGACGAAGTAGGGATAGCCGCCGGACTTCTCGTAGAGCAGGTCGAGTGCCTTCTGCTCGTACTCGACCTCCTCGCGCTCGGCGGGCGCGCAGAGCGCCCGGTCGGCGGCGATCCGGTCGAGCCGGTCGATGCGTTGATAGCGGAACAGCCGTTCGGAGTACGACTTGGCGGCGCTGAGCACGGCCGGCAGGTGCGGAAGGCCGGCGCCGACGACGATCAGCGGCGCGCCGAGCTGGGACAGCTCGTGGCAGGCGGCGCAGAGCGCTGACACGTCCTCCGGGCCGAGATCCTGCATCTCGTCGATGAAGATGGCGATGCCGGTGCCGACGTCGCTGGCCACGGCGGCGGCGTCACTGAACAGCTCGACCAGGTCGATCTCGATGTCGCCGGAGTCGGCCCGGCCGCTGGCGGCCGGCACGTCGATGCCGGGCTGCCACCGGTCGCGCAACTTGGCGGCACCGGCCCGGCCGGTCGGATTGGATCGTTGGGCGAACGCCTTGAGGACGCCGAGGAACGCGTCGATCCGGTCCGGTGCGCGGTGGCGGGGGGCGAGCTCTCGGACCGCCATGTGCAGTGCGGCGGCGACCGGCCTGCGCAACGACTGGTCGGGTCGAGCCTCGATCTTGCCGCTGCCCCAGAGTCGGTTGATGGCCTGCGACCGGAGCGTGTTGAGCAGGACCGTCTTGCCGACGCCGCGCAGCCCGGTGAGCATCAGGCTGCGCTCGGGTCGGCCCCGGGCGATGCGCTCGAGCACGATGTCGAAGACGTCCAGTTCCCGCCCCCGCCCGGCAAGTTCGGGCGGGCGCTGACCGGCGCCCGGCGCGTACGGGTTGCGGACCGGATCCACGCATCGCAGATTATCGGGCCATCTAGCTGCGGGGCTAGACATGGATAGATGGGGCTACCGGCGTGTCGAGACCGTCGACCAAAAACTAGGGCTGTCTAGCATGGACGCTAGACAGCCCTAGTTTTGGCAATCGGGCCAGCGATCGGCCAGCTCGGGCTAACGCTTCTTCAGACAGAGCACGTAGTCGAACAGGTCGACCGAGTTGTCGTGCACATAGTTCGCTGTCGCCTGCGGCGCGAGCGTCTCGCACCGGTCTCCGTCAGTGGTAGCCGGAATTCGCAGCAGCACCTGATAGGTGTTCGGGCCGCAGGGCACCTTACGGAGTTCCGCCTCGCTCTCACTGCCGTCGTTCACCACGCAGTCACCCCTGGCGAACTCCGCGCCCGGAGTCGGGGCGGCCGACGTCGGGGCGTCGCTGGGCAGCGCGGGTGGAACGCCCGGGGCGCTCGTCGACGGGGCACGCGCCGCGTCACTGCCGGCGTCGGCCACCTTCCAGATCGCCCAGCCGGCCAGGCCGAGGCACGGACAGAGCACGAGCAGCACCACCACAGCGATGATGAGAGCGACGTTGCGGCCGGTCTTCTTCGTCGGCGCGGCCGGCTGCATCCCGTAGCCGCCGGGAGGCTGCTGACCCCACGGCCCGGCCGGTTGACCCGGCATCGGACCCGCCGGCTGACCGGGCATCGGGCCCGCCGGTTGACCCGGCATCGGGCCGGCTGCCTGACCGGGCATCGGGCCCGGCGGTGGGTACGGCCCGGCCGGTGGGAACGGCCCGGGCGGTGGGTAACCCGGGCCCGACGTGGGCGGCGGCGGCCACATCGGCGTGGTCGGCGGCTCCGGGTTGGTGGGCGGCGGCGCCCACATGGGTGCCGTCGGTGGCTCCGCGCCGGTCGACGGCGGACCCCACTGCTGCCGGGTCGGGTCGTCCGCCGGCGGCGGGGTGCTCCACTGGGGCGCTGTCGGGTCGACCGGAGGTGAGCTGTCAGGCCCACCGGGCGGGCGCTGGTACGGATCGTCCGGCTGATCGGAACCCGCAGGTCCGTAGGTCGTCATGTCATCCCCTGGGGTGGAGGGTCTCAGCGTTGCTTGAGGCAGAGGACGAAGTCGAGAGTGTCCAGCTCACTGTCGAAGAAATACCAGTTGGTATAGCCCTCGACCTTGCCGCACTTGGCCTCGGCGTCCCGCTCGCCGCTGGTCGGGCCGTCGATCCGGCTCAGCACCTCGTACGACTTCGCGGTACAGCCGCTGATCAGCAGCTTCGGCTTGCCGCCCGCGGTGCCGTCGTTGCGGACGCACTGGCCGACCTTCGCGAACCGGGGATCGGCCGACGACTCCGGCGCGGCCGCGCTCGGCGCGGGCTCGACCACGTCCGCGCTCGGCTCACCGGCAACTGCCGAGTTGCTCGGCGCGGCTGCCGGTGCCGGGTCGCTCTGCCCACGGCGGAACCAGAACGCCCCGGCGACGGCCACCACCAGCAGTACGACGACCAGTACCGCGATCAGTGGCCCCCGTCCGCGCCGGCTCGGTGCCGGATCCTCGCCGTACGGGTCGTCGGGCCGGTACGGCTGCCCGCCGTACGGCTGGGTCGGCTGGTACGAGCCGCCGTAGGGCGTGCGGGGCTCGTGGCCGTAGGGCGTATCCGTCCCGCCGCCGTAGGGCCCGCCGGGCGTCGCACCGTACTGCGGGGTGGGTGCGCCGCCGTACGGTCCGGGTCGTCCCTGCGGCGCGGGCGGGTACGACGGGACCGCCGGAGGGTAGGACTCCGGCGCGGGCGGGTAGGGCTGCTGCGCCGGTCGACCGGGCGTCTCGTCGGGTCTCTGCCCACGCCACGGCCCCGGGTGGCCGCTCCCCGGTTGTCCGTAGTTCGTCATGCCGCCCTCCTGCACGAGTGGTGAAAGGCCGGCCACCAAAGCGCGACACGGACTCCGGGGTCACCGTAGCGTGGTCCACTGATGAGCTCACCTCCACCGAGCGCCACGGCCCTCGCCGGCCGTCGTGCCAGCAGCACGCCGACACTGATCTGGACCGCGTTGATCGTGGTCTACGTGCTCTGGGGGTCGACCTATCTGGCCATCCGGATCACAGTGGAGACGATGCCTCCGCTGCTGTCGGCCGCGCTCCGGTTCGCCGTGGCCGGCCTGGTCCTGGCGGTGGTGCTGCGACTGCGTCGGGGGCCCGGCGCGCTGCGGGTGGACCGACGGCAACTCGGCTCGGCCGCGTTGGTCGGGGTGCTCCTGCTCGGCGCCGGCAACGGCCTGGTGGTGCTCGCCGAATCGGGGCCGCCGGGAGTGGCGGTGCCGTCCGGGATCGCCGCGCTGCTGGTGGCCACGGTGCCACTGCTGGTGGTGCTGTTGCGCTCGGCCACCGGGGATCGGCCACCGCTCTGGACGTTCGCCGGGGTCACAGTGGGCTTCGTCGGCCTCATCCTGCTGGTGCTGCCGGGTGGCGGTTCGGCAGCGGTGCCGCTGGTCGGGGCGTTGACAGTGGTGGCGGCGGCCACCTCCTGGTCGGTCGGGTCGTTCCTTTCCGGCCGGATCCGGATGCCCGGCGACCCGTTCGTGGCCACGGTGTACGAGATGATGGCCGGCGCGCTGGTGCTGGTGGCAGTCGCCGCCGGTCGGGGCGAACTGGCGGACTTCCACCCGGCGGCGGTGAGCACCCGGTCCTGGTTGGCGCTGGGCTACCTCATGGTGGCCGGCTCACTGGTGGCCTTCACCGCGTACGTCTGGCTGCTGCAGAACGCGCCGATCTCGCTGGTGTCGACGTACGCCTACGTGAACCCGGCCGTCGCGGTGGCGCTCGGCGCGCTGCTGGTGGCCGAGCCGATCACCCCGCAGGTGCTGCTCGGCGGTGCTGTCATCGTCGCCGGGGTCGCCCTTGTGGTGACCACCGAACGGCCACGTCGGGCGGGCACGGGATCACGATCGGGGGCCACGTTGGGGCGCGACCGCCAGTAGCGTCCGGCCCATGTCGGCCGCCGCGCTGGTGTCGATCGCGCTGCTCGGCGCGCTGGTCGGCCTCGTCGTACCCCTGGTGTCGCGACGTTTCGCCACGGCGGACGCGCGGCCACTGGCGTTTCCGGGGCCGCAGCCGGTCCGACGGCCCTGGGTCGACCCGATGGTGGCGGCCAGCGTCTTTGTCGGCCTCGCCGTCGCCGTGGGTGACGACAGGGCGTTGCCGGTCTTCCTCGCGGTCGCGGCGGTCGGTCTGGTGCTGGCGCGGGTCGACCTGGCCTGCCTGCGGCTGCCCGACCCGCTGGTGCTCGTCGCCGGGTTGCTGGCCCTCGGAGGGCTGAGCACCGCGGCGCTGCTGTCCGGCACTCCCGGCCGGCTGCTCGGCGCGCTGGGAGGTGCGGCGTTCGCGGGTGCGGCGCACGTGGTGTTGGCCCTGCTGCCCGGCTCACGGCTGGGTTTCGGGGACGTGAAACTCGCCGCCGTCCTCGGCCTGCCGCTCGGCTGGCTGGGGTGGGGCACCCTGCTGGCCGGGCTGCTCCTGCCGCACGTGCTGCACGGCGTTCTGGTGCTCGGCCTGCTCGCCGCCCGAAAGGTGCACCGGAACACACTGCTGCCGCTCGGTCCGGCCCTGCTGGTGGGCGCCTGGCTCGCCCCCCTCCTCACCTGACCCGCCCACGCCCCACCCCCGCCTTCGTCGATCTTGCAGTTTCTGCGCCGACATAAGGTGCATTCCACGCACAACGACAACCGAAAGTGCAAGATCGACGGGGCGTGGGGTGGGGCGTGGGGTCAGATCAGGCGGAGTTGGCGATCCTTGGGGCGGCGGGGCTCGGCTTCGCCGAAGCGTTCGAAGAGGCCCGGGTCGATGGTGTTGAGGAACGGCGAGGGGACGCAGTCGCGCTCGGTGCCGTGCCGGGTGCGGCGGGCGGCGTGACTGACGTACAGCCGGTCCTGGGCCCGGGTCAGGCCGACGAAGAAGAGCCGGCGCTCCTCGGCGACGGCGTCCTCGTCGGGCGTCGAGCCCGGCCAGCGCAACGGCAACAGGCCGTCCTCGACACCGACCAGGAAGACCACCGGGAACTCCAGTCCCTTCGCGGCGTGCAGGGTGAGCAGTGTGACCGCCTCGGCCCGCGGGTCGAGCGCGTCCACCTCAGCGCCGGTGGCCAACTGCGACAGGAAGGCCTCCAGGTCGTCACCGCAGCGTCGGGCCAGCGGGGTCAGCAGGTCCACGGCCGAGCGGACGTCCTCGGGACGGACAGCACTGCCGCCGCCGTCCAGGGTGGGTACGGCGAACCGCTCCGCGACCACCTGACCGGCCAGCCGCACCCGGGCGGCAAGTGAGCCGGCCAGACCGTCGGCGTGCCGTAGCTCGCGGGCGATGGCGGCCACCCCGGGCCGGTCCCGCAGCCGGTCGTGGGAACGCTTCTGCACGGGGATGTTCGCCCGGGTCAGGGCGTCCACGATCGGGGCGGCCTGCGCGTCGGTGCGGTACAGCACCGCGATGTCGGAGAACGACAGCGAGGTGGACCGGCCGTCGATGCGGCCCGAGTCCAGCGAACGGTGCGACAGCCCGCCGACCAGGTCGTCGACGGTACGCACCACGAAGTCGGCCTCCTCGGCCACTGACGCCGCCGGGTAGCGCCCGACCAGCGGAGCTTCCGGGTCGAGTCGGGCCGGGTCCAGTCGCCGGCCCCGGACCAGCGTGGACGGCGCGATGGCCTGCGCGGCGGCGGCCAGGATCGGCGCCGATGAGCGGTAGTTCCGGTTGAGCCGGACCAGTCGGGCGTCGGTGAAGTCCTCGGAGAAGCGCAGGAAGTAGCCGACGTCGGCACCCCGGAACGAGTAGATGGCCTGGTCCGGGTCGCCGATCGCACAGAGGTTGCCGTCGGCGGGGCTGAGCAGCCGCAGCAGCTCGTACTGCACCTCGTCGACGTCCTGGTACTCGTCGACGAAGATCCACTGCCAGCGGTCCCGGTACCGTTCGACCAACTTCCGATCGGCCCGCAGCAGCTCCACCGGCAGGGTCACCAGTTCGTCAAGGTCGACCAGGTCCTGCTTGCGCAGCAGCGACACGTACGCGGCGCTGTCGTCGCCGGCCTCGGTGCGTGCTGCCGCCCGTTCGGCGTCGTCGGCGATCCGGAAGTCGGCCGGGAGACCCGCCGCGCCGACGTTCTCCCGCAGGATGGTCAACCCCAACGCGTGGAACGTCCCCACCGTGACGTCCTCAGCGACCGGGCCGAGCAGGCCGTCGAGGCGGTGCCGCAGCTCCTCGGCGGCCCGACGGGTGAACGTGATCGCTAGGCAGCGCTCGGGGAAGACGTTCAGCTCCGCGCAGAGGTACGCGATGCGGTGGGTGAGCGTCCTGGTCTTGCCGGTGCCCGGGCCGGCCACGATGAGCAGCGGACCGCCAGGTGCGGAGGCGGCCACCCGCTGCATGGCGTCCAGTCGGTCCAGCAGGCCGGTGCCGACCTCCTCCATGCCGGAGAGCATCGGCTCGAACGGCTCGTGCGGAGACGGCGGTGACGCGATCGGCGGTGCGGGTGCTGGGACCGGCTTCCGCTTCGGCTCCGCCTTGGCCGCCGCCGGACGCTTGGCCGGGACCCGGGGAGCCGGCTCCGCGGGTCGTCGCTGCGCTGGCACCGGTACGTCGAACAGCGTCTCCTGCGCGCCCAGCTCGGCCGGGTCGAAGAGCGTGATCACGCCGTACTCGCCGTCGTAACCGGGCACCCGGCGGACGTCGCCGCGCCGCAGCCGTCCGATGCCCTCGGCGAGCAGCTCACCACCGGTCTGCGCGATGTCGCTCAGCGGGGTCGTGGTCAGGATCTCCAGCTCGGGACCCAGTGCGGCCAGCAGCTCGTTGAGGCGACCCTCGACCTTCTTCGACCGGGCACCCACCTTGTTGATCTCGCCGAGGATCTCGGCCAGCGGCACCAGGTGGGTGACGTCCCGGGCGTGCGCCGGCCGGTGCCCGTCCGGGCGGTCGGCCAACTCCTCGATCCGGCTGAGGACACCCACGGTGAGTGGCTTGCCGCACTCGGGGCAGCGACCGCCCGCGGCACGGGTGCGCTCCGGAGACCAGTTGACCCCACACAGCCGGTGCCCGTCCGCGTGGTACTTGCCCTCCTCCGGGAAGAACTCGATGGTGCCGGCCAGACCGTCACCGGTCCGCAGCGCCTCCCGAACGGCGAAGTAGTCCCGTTCGGCGGTCAACACTGTCGCCTCCCGGCCGAGCGCCGGCGGCGAGTGCGCGTCCGAGTTGGACACCAGTTGGTAGCCGTCCAGGCTGCCGACCCGCCAGTTCATGGCGGGGTCGGAGGAGAGCCCGGTCTCCACGGCGAAGATGTGCTCGGCGAGGTCGGCGTAGCAGTCGGCGATCGCGTCGAAGCCGGACTTCGAACCCAGCGCGGAGAACCAGGGAGTCCAGATGTGTGCCGGCACCAGATAGCCGTCCGGGCTGGCCTCCAGGGTGATCTCCAGCAGGTCCCGGGAGTCCAGTCCGAGGATCGGCCGGCCGTCGGAGCCGAGGTTGCCGATCCGGCCGAGCGCGGTGTTGAACCGGGCCACCGCGTCCAGATCCGGCAGGTAGATCAGGTGGTGCACCTTGCGGGTCCGGTCGTCCCGCTTGTAGATGGTGGAGATCTCCACGCTCAGCATGAAACGGACCGGGTCCGCCTCCGCGGTCTGCGCGAGTCGGGGTGGCAGCCGACGGGCGACGTCCCGTTCCGCCTCCGGGTCGAGCCGGTAGAGCCCCGGTTCGGCCGGGCGCAGCGTCTCCCGCAGGTGGTCGTACCAGGCGGGGTGGGTGAAGTCGCCGGTGCCGAGCAGGCCGATGCCCTTACGCCGGGCCCACCACGCGAGGTTCGGCAGGGTGAGGTCACGGCTGCACGCGCGCGAGTACTTCGAGTGGATGTGCAGGTCCGCGACGAATGGCGGTAGGCCACCGGGGGGTACGGCGCTGAACGGGGGCACGCCGCATCCTGTCACGCCCGCCGCACCGGCCACCGGCCGCCACGCGCGTACGTGACCTCCGCTATGCCGAGCGCAGCTCGACCAGACTGATCTGCGGCTCCGCGCCGACCCGGACCGGCGGCCCCCAGAAACCGGCGCCGTTGGTCACGTAGACCTTGGTGCCGTCGACCTCGCCGAGCCCGCTGACCACCGGCTGCTCCAGCCCGACGGCCAGGTTGAACGGCACCATCTGCCCGCCGTGGGTGTGCCCGGACAGTTGCAGGTCGACGCCGTAGCGGGCCGCCTCCTTGGCAGCCAGCGGCTGGTGTGCGAGCAGGACCACGGGTCGGCTCGGGTCGCGGTCACCCAGGGCGGCGGCGAAGTCCGGCCCGGCGGCGAGGCCGGCGCCGCCGGTCGCGTCCAGGTCGTTCACGCCGGCCAGGTCGAGCACACCGCCACGGGCCTGGATCTCCTGCCGCCGGTTCTGCAGGACCCGCAGACCGAGCCGGTCGACCTCCTGGACCCATTCCTCCACGCCGGAGTAGTACTCGTGGTTGCCGGTGACGAAGAAGCTGCCGTAGCGGGAGCGGAGGCCACGCAGCGGCGCGGCGGCCGAGCCGAGTTCGGCCACCGAGCCGTCGACCAGGTCACCGACGACCGCGACGATGTCCGCGTCGAGCCGGTTGATCGCGGCGACGATCCGCTCGGTGTGTGCCCGTCCGCGCAGCGGGCCGAGGTGGATGTCGGAGACGGTGGCGATGCGCAGGCCGTCCATGCTGCGGGGGAGTTTGGCGAGGGGGATCCGCACCCGGTCGAGGTGGGGCGGGCCGAGCGCGGTACGAACGCCGTACCCCACGGTGCCGGCGGCGGTGAGGCCGGCGAAGATGGCCGCCCCACGGGCCAGCAGCAACCGACGGGACGGGTCGTGGTCCGGTGCCGCGACGGCGCCGGCTGCCGGTGGCTCGGTCGGCCCGGCGGCACCGACCAGCACCGGCTCGGGCGCGGCGGCGGTGGGCTCTGCGGCGACCACCCGGCGACGCAGCACCAGCCGGGCGACAAGCATTGGGACTTCCAGCACGACCAGTACGACGAGCAGGTAGAACATCAGCGCGAGCCACAGGTAGCCCGGCCAGGCGAGCCAGTAGAGCCCGGCCTGCGTTCCGGCGAGGGTGACCGGCACGAGCAGGGCCAGCACCAGGGCGGCGATCCCGCCGATCCGTCGCCAACGGCCCGGCGTGGTGGTGTCCCGAACGAGCCGCTTCCACAGGTAGAGGTGGATGAGGCCGGTGACCAGCGCCAGGACAGCCACGAACCCCAGAACCGCCATCATGTGTCGTGCCTCCCTCAGCCGCCCGCGAACGGGGGCAGGACATCGATCGTGGCCCCGGCCGGTAGGGGTGCCTGACGATCATGACAGGTGACGCCGTTCACGAGGAAACTCGCCACCCGCAGCACCCCGGCGAGCCGGTCGCCGTGGCGCTGGGTCAGCTCGGCCGCGAGGTCGTCCAGAGACGGCCCGGTGGGGATGGCCTCCTCGGCGCGGCCGGCGGCGGCGCGGGCACCTGCGAAGTAGCGGATGGTCAGCGGTGGCCCCTCCACGCTCAGCCTCCGATCGCGGACATCGGGCGGGTCGGCTGGAGGAAGGTGGGGTCGTCGATGCCGTGCCCGGCGCGCTTGCCCCACATCGCGGTACGCCAGCGCCGGGCCAACTCGTCGTCGTCCGCACCGGTGCGCAGCGCGGCGCGCAGATCCGACTCTTCGGTGGCGAAGAGGCAGGCGCGGACCTGACCGTCGGCTGTCAGTCGGGTGCGGTCGCAGTCCCCGCAGAAGGGGCGGGTGACGCTGGCGATCACGCCGACCCGGGCGGGGCCTCCGTCGACCAGCCAGGTCTCCGCAGGTGCCGCGCCGCGCTCGGTCGGGTCGGGGCTCAGATCGAAGACGGTACGCAGCGACGCCAGGATCTCCTCGGCGGTGACCATGGTGTCGCGGGCCCAACCGTGTTGGGCGTCCAACGGCATCTGCTCGATGATCCGTAGCTGGTAGTCGTGATCGAGGGCGAAGCGGAGCAGCGCCGGCGCCTCATCCTCGTTGACACCACGCATCAAGACTGAGTTGATCTTCACGGGGCTGAGCCCGGCGGCCGCCGCCCCGGCGAGCCCGGCCAGCACCGCGTCGAGACGGGGGCGGCGGGTGAGCGTGGTGAACCGGTCCGGGTCCAGGGTGTCCAGTGAGACGTTCACCCGGTCCAGGCCGGCCGCCCGCAACGCCGGGGCCAGCCGGTCCAGGCCGATGCCGTTGGTGGTCAGCGAGACCCGGGGGCGGGGTTCGAGGGCGGCGACCGCCGTCACGATGTCGACCAGCCCGGCTCGGATCAGCGGCTCACCGCCGGTGAACCGCACCTCGGTCACGCCGAGCAGCTCGACGGCCACCCGGACCAGCCGGACGATCTCCTCGTCGGTCAGCAACTCGGGGCCGGCCAGCCAGGGGAGACCTTCCGCCGGCATGCAGTAGGTGCAGCGCAGGTTGCACTTGTCGGTGAGGGACACGCGCAGGTCCCGGGCGACACGGCCGTACCGGTCGACGAGGACGCCGTCGGTCCCCGGGGCGGCGCTCACCTGTCGACCGTAGCGCGCTCGGCCCGGCTCAGGACGCCACGGGCGGTCTGGACGACCACATCTCGGAAGCTGACGCCGAAGAGTGCCGTGTGCACGAGCAGCAGATGCAGTTGATGCACCGGCACCCGGTCACGCCAACCGTCAGGTAGTGGCCAACTCTCCTGATAGGCGGCCAGCACCCGATCCAGGTGTGGGATGCCGCCGAAGAGGGCGAGCTGGGCGAGATCCGTCTCCCGGTGTCCGCCGTGCGCTGCCGGGTCAACGAGCCAGGCCCGGTCGTCGGCCCCCCACAGCACGTTGCCCGGCCACAGGTCGCCGTGGATGCGCGCGGGCGGCTCGTCGCCGCCGAGCCCGTCCAGCCGACCGATCACCTGCTCGACCAGAGCGGCATCGGCGCTGGTCAGCGCGCCACCATCGACCGAGCGTCGCAGGTAGGGGACGAGGCGTCGCTCGGCGAACCAGGTCGACCAGCGCCTGCCGGTGGGGGTGTTGTCCTGTGGGAGCGAGCCGATGAACCCGGGCCAGCTGGCACCGAAGGCGGTTGCTCCCGCCCGGTGCAGCCCGGCCAACTCCCGGCCGAAGCGCTCCGCGGCCTCCGGCGTCGGTTCGCCGGGCTCCACCCAGTCGAGCGCCAGCAGCTCCGGCAACACCACGATCACCTCGGGTACGCCGACAGCGCCCGCCTCCCGCAGCCAGCGCAGGCCGGCGGCCTCGGCGGCGAAGAAGCCCTCCGGCGGCGGTCGGTCGGCGTCTTCGGGCCAGGATTTGGCGAAGACGGAGTGGCCGTCGTCGAGAGTGAGCCGGGCGGCCGCGCAGATGTTTCCACCGGCGACCGGCGTCTCTCGGAGCCGCTGATGGGTCCGGAAGGTCGGGAGGTGTGCCGGATGCGCGCGCAGGTACGCCAGGTCCATCAGCGCACGGTAACCGCTCCTTACGACAGCCAGGTGTCGCCCGACGACATCGGCGCTCTTTCCGCACCCGTAGGTGTGGCTTGAGCAGGGCAAACACGTTCAGTAACTGTGGATAAGCTGCGTGTCGTCCACAGGGGTGGCAGGGCCCGGCACGCCCGCCGCAGGCTTCCGACATGACCTCGACCGAACGCCCTCAGCTCGCCGTCCGCTCACCCGCCGACCTGATCGCCGCTGTGCCGTACCTGCTCGGCTTTCATCCCACCGACAGCGTGGTCGCCGTGGCGCTGGTCGGCCGACAGATCGTCTTCGCCGCCCGCGCGGACCTGCCCGAGCCGACCGAGCTGGGCGGGCTGGCGGGGCACCTGGCCGGTGTGATCCGCCGGCAGGGCGCGGAGGCCGCCACCGTTGTGGGCTACGGGCAACCGGAGCGGGTCACCCCGGCCGTGGACGCGGTGCGCGACGCGCTGTACGACTTCGGGCTGCACGTGCTCGACGCGCTTCGGGTGACCGACGGCCGCTGGTGGTCCTACCTCTGCACCGAGCCCGACTGCTGCCCGCCCGAGGGCCGCCGCTACGACACGAGCGTCAACCGGGTGACCGCCTCGGCGGTCTTCGCCGGTCAGGTCGCACTCCCCGACCGGGCTGCCCTGGTGGGGCAGGTGGCACCGGTGGACGGGCCGGCCCGGGAGGCGTCCCGGGCGGCCACCGCCCGCGCCGAGCTGAGACTGGCCGAGCTGATCGAGCAGGCGCCCGAGAGTGACCTGCTCGGGGCGCGGGCGTTGCGCGCCGCCGGGGTGGCGGCGGTCCGCGAGGCCCAGCGCCGCCAGCGGCGTGGTGAGCGGCTCGACGACGACGAGGTGGCCTGGTTGAGCCTGCTGATGACCCACCTGCCGGTCCGCGATCACGCCTGGGAACGCACCGACGGCCGGGACCGGGACATCGCCCTCTGGACCGACGTGCTGCGCCGCGCCGAGCCGGAGGTTGCCGCAGCGCCGGGTGCGCTGCTGGCGTTCGCCGCGTGGCGCGCCGGACAGGGCGCGTTGGCGGCGGTCGCGCTCGAACGCACGCTGAGCCTGCACCCCGACTATTCGCTCGCGCTGCTGCTGGACGACCTGCTCCGGCGGGGCGTGCCCCCGGCCGAGTTGGACGGCTGGCCGTCGGTCGGGATGCCCGGCGTCATCCGGCCCCGCAAACGGAGCCGACGTGGCCGCCGCTGACGAGCCGGTTCCCGATTGCCGCCCGGCTGCCGGAGACTCCCCGGCAGCTTTATCGCAATCTTGCTATAGTCGGCTCTGGTCGGTTCTCTTTCACCCGGAGGCCGTAACCGAGCTGCGAGCCATACCCGCGATCGAACAGGCGGCAATCGGACACGCCGTCGAAAAGCTGGAGAGCCTCGGCCCCAACCTGGGCTACCCGCATTTGAGCAGGATCCGAACCGGCGACAACCTGCGTGAGCTGCGCCCACGTGGCGGACGTAGCCGGTGGCGCGTCTTCTATACCCAGGTTGGTGGCGCGTTCGTGGTCGGCGCTGTCGGTCCAGAAGCCAGCGTCAGTCAGCGGAACTTCGCCCGGGCCGTCGCAGCCGCAGAGCGAAGGATCAAGGACGTGGAGGTGGAGTGATGAAACGTTCCGAGCTCAAGACCTCGCAGCAGGTCATCGGCGATGCCAGCCGTCAGGACCCGGTGTTCCGCGCAGAGTGGGATCGGACAGCGTTCGCGCGCGAGGTCGCGCTTCGTATCGTGGGGTACCGCACCCAAAACCAGCTGACCCAGACCGCGCTCGCCCGCAAGGTGGGGATGACCCAGTCAGTCATCGCGCGACTGGAATCAGGCGACCAGCCGCCGTCGATCGCGACGCTCGTCAAGCTTTCCAAGGGCACTGGTATGGAGTTCGACGTCAAGATCTCCCGCGGTGCCGTCGAGATCGTAGCCGCGTAGCCAGGCGGTTACTCCGCTTTACGGGACTCAGGGTGTCGAGAGCGGTAGGCGAACGGCTGGTGGCAGTGGCGTCCGCGCCGGACTTGTCTGGAATGACTGGATCATGAATGCCGCGAAACGGCGGGCGGCCGCCAGGCGGCTGGCGGTTGACTCGGCTCGGATGCCTTCGTTGGCCATCAGCGCCAGGATCAGGTCCTCCAGGACGAAGTCGTCCCGAAGTTCTCCTGTCGCTCGCGCCCGGTCGACGAGTTCGGCCAGCATGCGCAGTGTTCGGGTGCGATCGGCGGCGAAGCCGGCTTCCTGGGGAAGCTGACTGATGAAGGCGCGGGCGAAGCCTCGATCGTGGGCGTGCGTCTCCATGAGTTTCTCCACCACCAGGCGGAAACCCAGCCAGGCATCGGGTTGAGCGAGGCCCTCCTCGACGATCGCCGAACACACGGTCATCTGCTCGGCGAATGCCTCGGCGAGCAGCGCGTCCTTGGTGGGGAAGTGCCGGTAGATAGTGGCGGCGCCCACCTGTGCCCGCCGTGCGATCTCCCGGATCGGCACGTCGAGCCCATTGGTCGCGAACGCCAGGCGAGCGACGGCCAGAATGCGCTCCCGGTTGTCGCGCGCATCCGAGCGCTGGGCTTGTCTCACTTCGACCGTCACCGGTCTCACTTTAGCTAACCGGACGGGGTGCTCCGTTACGGTTCGGCCCATGAGAGCTGTCGTGTTTGCCCAGTTCGGGCCACCCAACGTTGTGCACGTCGCCGAGGTGCTGGCCCCGCACGCAGGGCCGAGTGAGGTCCGTATCGCTGTCCGGGCGTCCGGGGTCTCGACAGGGGAGGTGCTGATTCGCGCCGGCAAGCTGGCCGACATGGTGCCCGTGACGTTCCCGTACCGGACCGGCTTCGAGGCGGCTGGGGTGGTTGACGAGGTTGGGGAGGGCGTTACCGGCGTCGCCGTCGGCGATCACGTGTTCGGCATGGCCTCGCCGGCGACGCGTGGCGCCAACGCCGACCACGTGGTGCTGAGCGCGTGGGCCGCTAAGCCCGTCGCCTGGAGTTGGGAGGAGGCGGGCGGCGCTGCCGGCAGCGTCGAGACGGCCACCCGCGTTCTTGATCGGCTCGGGGTCACAACGGGGCAGACCGTGCTGGTGAACGGCGCCGCCGGCGCGGTCGGCAGCGTCGCTGTCCAGGTGGCAGCCGCCCGTGGCGCCATCGTCATCGGCACGGCGAGTGAGCGCAATCATGACTTCCTGCGTTCACTCGGCACGGTGCCGACGACGTACGGCCCCGGGTTGCCCGACCGCATCCGCCGGCTGGCGCCGGACGGGGTCGACGCGGTCTTCGACTGCGCCGGAGGAGCACTGCCCGACCTGATTGCCATCGCCGGAGATACCGAACGCGTGGTGACGATCGCCGACTTCGCGGCCGCCGCCCACGAGGTCCACCTGTCGCACGGCGCACCTGCGGATCGGACTGGCAAGGCAGTGGGGTCCGGTGCCGATGTGCTCGCGGTACACGGCCTGGACATCGCGGTGCGCCTTGCCAAATCCGGTCGGCTGCACATTCCCATCGCGGCCACGTTCCCGCTGACCGAGGCTGCGGCCGCACACGAGTTGAGCGAGGCGCACCACGCACCTGGAAGGATCGTTCTCATCAACTGACGTTGTTGCCTGCCGCAGAGACCGCCAGCCGCGTCACTCACCGCAGGCGAGCATCCTTCTGGATGTCTGGTGGGACAACCGTCAGTCGCTGGGTCGATCTTTCCCGCCAGCCCGACGAAGCCCGCCCAGGCGGGTTCCCCAGGCGACGCCCTCCGTCGAAGGATGTACGCGTTGCTCCTGTCCACGGCCGACGCGGCGGGCTCACCGCCGCCGGAGAATGATCTCGTGACCGTTCTCCGCTCTGGTACGACATGACCCCCGAGTTGCTGCTGTCGCTGGCCGGGCTGGCGTTGATCGACAGCACCAGCATCGGCACCCTCTTCATCCCGGTCTGGTTGCTGCTCGCCCCCGGGCCGGTCAACGTCCGGCGGATCCTGGGCTACCTCGCCACCATCGCGGTGTTCTACCTCGCGGTGGGGCTGCTGCTGGTCTGGGGAGGCAGCAGGCTGGGCGACGCGCTGGGCGGCGCCCTGGACAACCGGGGCGTCCTCTGGGCGCAACTCATCCTGGGCGTGGCGATGCTGGCGCTCAGCTTCCGCTACGACGGCAAACGGCGTCCTCGTACCGGTGGCGTGTTGCGCTGGCGGGACCGGGCCACCGCCGGAGATTCCTCGGCCCGCTGGTTGGTCGGGCTCGCGCTGCTCGCGGCGCTTGCCGAGGTGGCGACCATGCTTCCGTACCTCGGTGCGGTGGGTCTCCTGGCCACCTCAGGGGTGGGAGCGGCGAGCGTGGTGGTGCTGCTCACCGGGTACTGCCTGGTCATGGTGCTGCCGGCGGTGCTGTTGCTGGGTGCCAGGGTGGCCCGCCCGCGACTGGTCGAGCCGGTGCTGGCCCGCCTGAACACCTGGATCGTCACGAAGGCGGGCAGCGCGTTGGGCTGGATCCTCGGCATCGCCGGTTTCCTGATCGCCCGTGACGCCGCCGCACGGCTGGCCCTGTTCGACCTGATCGACCGGATCGGTCGCTGACTCGGCCGCTCGGGTCAGGCTGGCTGCTCCACAGTGATCCGGTGCGGCCCGGTGTAGACGTTCATGGTCCGCCCGCGTAGGAAGCCGACAAGTGTCATCCCCGCCTCGTCGGCCAGTTCCGCGGCGAGGGTGCTCGGGGCGGACACCGCCGCCAGCAGCGGCAATCCCGCCATCCACGCCTTCTGGGTCAGCTCGAAGCTGGCCCGTCCGGAGACCAGCAGCAGGTGCCCGGCGAGCGGCAGTCGGCGTTCCCGCACGGCCCAGCCGATCACCTTGTCCACGGCGTTGTGCCGGCCCACGTCCTCCCGGAGCAGCACCAACTCACCGTCCGGGGTGAACAGGCCCGCCGCGTGCAGCCCGCCGGTCCGATCGAAGCCGCGCTGGGCGGCGCGCAACCGGTCGGGCAGCTCGGCGAGCAGCGTGGCCGGGACGCTCAGCGGGTCCGCCGCGACCGGAAAGAGCGACCGGGTGCGTATCGCGTCGATGCTGGCCTTGCCGCAGACCCCGCAGGAACTGGTCGTGTAGAAGTTCCGGGACGGGTCGGTGGTCGGTTCCGGTACGCCGGGGGCGAGCACCACGTCCACCACGTTGTACGTGTTCGGCGTCTCCGCGCCGGAACAGAGTTGCGCGGTCAACACGTCGTCGGTCGACCGGATCAGCCCTTCCGTCAGCAGGAACCCGATAGCCAGGTCCAAGTCGTCGCCGGGAGTGCGCATGGTGACGGCGAGCGGCCGGCGTCGACCGGGGCCGGCCGCGCCGACCCGGATCTCCAGCGGCTCCTCCACGGCGAGCGTGTCAGGTCGGCGGACCGACCCACGTCCGGCGGTCGCCGCGTCAAGGTCGATCCGGAGTACGCCACGTCGATCAGTTGCCCGTCCCATCTCGCCATCCTCCACCCCGCGCCGGCACACCCGCACAACCACCGACCATCAGCCCCCCAACCGCCACCGCCACCCACCCCGTCCAACCCCACCCAGCGCACCCCCACCCCACCCAGCACCACCCCGCCCCGCCCAGCACCACCCCACCCCACCCCGCCCCAGGGCGTTGATCATGAAGTTGTTTGCGCGTTTCGTCGGCGTGTCGAGCAATAACTTCATGATCAATGGGCTGCGCTGGGCCGGGTCAGGCCAGCCCGCGCCAGCCCGCGCCAGCCCGCGCCAGCCCGCGCCGGGGCGGGCCGGGGCGGGGCGGCAGGGTCGGAGGCCCGGGTGGGGGCCTCGCGATCGGGCCCGTTTGAGCGTTGGCCCGTTTGAGCGTCAAGCACGGCTACGGTGGCCGGGTGGGGACGTATGCCGCAGTGGTGCTCGCGGGTGGGGCCGCCCGACGGATGGGCGGGCTGGACAAGCCCGCGCTTCCGGTCGGCGGCCGGCCGATGCGTGACCGGGTGCTGGCCGCCGTCACCGACGCGACGCAGCGGGTGCTGGTCGGTGCGGCCGACGCTGTGCCGGCGGGTGTGCGGGTCGTCCGGGAGGACCCGCCCGGCGGGGGTCCGGTCGCGGCGGCGGCGGCCGGCCTGGCGTTGCTGGATCCCGACATCACACTTGTCGCGCTGCTCGCCGCCGACCTGCCGCTGCTCACCCGGGCCGCGATCGGCGACCTGCTGAACCACCTCCACCAGGAGACCCCCGACACCCAACCGGCGGGCGGCCACTCCGCCCCGGCCGCGCTGGCCCGCCCCGGCCTAGCTCCGGCGCCTCCGGCCGGTGGCCGCCTCGCTCCGGCGTCGCCGGCCGGAAGTGGCCTCGCTCCGGCGTCGGCCCGCGGTGGCCTCGGCGGTGAGCTGGGACCGGACGGGGCGTGCTTCGTGGACGGGGACGGGCGGCGGCAGTCGCTCTGCGGTGTCTGGCGGGTCGCCGCGCTGCGGGCAGCTGTGCACCGGCTGACTGTCGAGCGGGGCGGCAGTCTGTCCGGAGCCCCGGTGCGGGCCTTGCTGGCCGGCCTCGTCGTGCGGGAGGTGGCGTGGTCCGGCGAGGGCCCGCCGCCGTGGTTCGACTGCGACACTGACGAGGACGTACGCCGGGCGGAGGAGTGGGCGCGATGACGGTGATGGACGACTGGGTCACGGCGGTGTGCGCCGAGTTGGATCTGGACCCGGCTGCGGTGCCGGTGCCGGCGGTGCTGGATCTGGCCCGGGACGTCGCCCACCAGGTGTTGCGTCCGGGGGCGCCGGTCACGGCGTACCTCTTCGGGTTGGCGGTTGGCCGGGGCGCGGAGCCGGCGGACGTCGCGGCCCGGCTCAGCGCGCTGGCGGGCGCCTGGCCGGTCGAGTTGGGCGCCGACCCCACGGACCCGACGGCCCCCTGACCGCCGCTGTCCGATCCCGGTCGGGGCTGATTCGAGCCACGGGCGGCGTGGGTAGGGTGATCGTGACGGACGGAGGCGATCATGACGGCTGACCACCCCTCGGCGCCGCACGGTGAGCTGCCCGGTGCTTCGACTGAGCCGGCGGAATCGATCCTGCTCGACGAGCCCAGCACCACCGACCTGCGGGCGAAGGTGACCGAGGCGTGGCGGGAGTTCGCCCGCGCGCTCGCCGTACGGCTGCGGGAACTTCCCGTCGGCGCGCACCTCGACGTGACCCTGGACCCCACCGCGTCCGGCACCGGGGACGCCGTCTATTCGATAAGCGTCGACGTGGACGCGGACCGGGTGTTGTCCGCCCGCGCTGTCGGCAACGCCGCTCTGCCGGCGGGCTACCGACTGGACCGGGGCGCGGTGGCGGACATGGTCGCGCTCGGTTGGTCCCCGCCCGGGGTGGTCGCCGGCTCCGGCGGTTCGTTCGGGCTGAACGCCACGACGGCCGAGTCGACCCAGGTCGCCACGCTGCTCTCCCGCACGCTGCGGGACGTCTACGGTGCTCCGCACCCGGCCTTCCTCGTCTATCTGGTGCACGACGCGGAGGGCGAGCCGCTGACGGTGGAACCGCTGGGCACCGCCCGCAGCGAGTTCGGTCCGGACGCCGACGTCGAGGCGGACCTGGAGGAGGCGCTGGCCGAGGCGGCTGCCGCTCAGGTCGAGCAGGACGACGTGCTCGACCTGGCCGATCGGGTCCGCACAGTGGTCTCCACCATGTTGAAGTCGGACACCGACCGGTTGCAGATCGACTCGGACGGCGACATCACCATCCGCGCAGGCTCGGCGATGGTCTTCGTGCGGGTGCGGGACAATCCGCCTCTGGTGGACGTCTTCTCCCCGGTGCTCACCGAGGTGGAGCCGACCGAGCGGCTCTACGTCAAGCTCTCCGAACTGACGAACCGGATGCCGATCGGCCGCCTCTACTGCGCCGACGACACGGTGTGGGCGTCCATCCCGGTGTTCGGCCGCAACTTCCAGGCGACCCATCTGATGCTGGCGGTGCAGGTGATGACCGGTCTCGCCGACGAGTTGGACGACCGCCTGCACGGCGAGTTCGGTGGCAAGCGGTTCTTCGGTGAGGGTGACAAGCCGGTCCGGCGCGACGAGTCGGAGCACCGCACCGGCATGTACCTCTGAGCCCGATCAGGCCACGTCCAGCAGGGTCTTGCCGATCGTCGCGCGCGCCTCGATGGCGGCGTGCGCGTCGGCGGCGCGTTCCAGTGGGAAGCGCTGGCCGATGAGCGGCCGGAGCTGGCCGGCCGCCGCGTCCGCCAGGGCCCGTTCGGTGTACGCCCGCAGCCGGGCCGGTGGCACGTCCGGGCGGACCACTGTGACCTGGCGTGCCGTGGCGGCCTCCGCCGACACCGGGGACCACTCCCCGCTCGCCAGCCCGAAGCTGACCATCCGGCCGCCCGGAGAGAGCAGGTCGAAGGCGGTGCGGGCCACCGGGCCACCGACCCCGTCGAGCACCACGTCGACCCCGCCCACCGCAGCGCGGACCTGCTCGGCCCATTCAGGCAGCAGGTAGTCGACGGCCAGCTCGGCGCCAAGGCCGGGTAGCAGGTCCACCTTGCGTCGCCCACCGGCCACGCCGATCACCCGGGCCCCGGCCCGGACCGCGAGCTGCACCAACAGGCTGCCGACGCCGCCGGCCGCGGCCTCCACCAGCACCCGGTCACCTGGGCGGACGCCGACCGCCTCGATCAACATGGTGGCGGTCCGCCCGTCGGCCAGCAGTGCCACCGCCTCGTCCAGAGCCAACCCGGCCGGCACCGCGATCGTCGCCGACGCGTCCACCGCCGCGCGTTCGGCGTAACCGCCGGAACCTCCGGTGGCGCTGACCACCCGCTGCCCGGTCAGCGCCGGGTCGACGTCCGACCCGACCGCCGTGATCACCCCGCCGACGCCGTTGCCGGGGATCAGTGGTGGGGTGAGGCGGAACGGGCCGGGGTGGCCGGCGCGCAGTTGCGTCTCGATGAAGGTGATGTTCGCGTGCGCGACGTCGATCAGCACCTGGCCGGGACCGGGGACCGGGTCGGGCGCGGGACCGGGCACCAGCACCTCGGGTCCGCCGAACTCACGTAACCAGATCGCCCGCATGACAGTCCCCTCGGCCCGGATGGGCTGCCTCGCCCACTCGGGGCCAGTCAATCTCCTCAACCTGGGTTGAGGTCAAGAGGTGCTGGCGGACGGGCCGACGCCGGGCGATTCGACCAGTCGGGAGAGCACGATGGTGCTGCGGGTGGAGGTCACGAAGGATTCGCCACGCAGCCGCTCCAGTGCTGCCTCCAGGTGGGCGATGTCGGCGGCGCGTAGGTGTACGAGTGCGTCCGCCTCCCCGGAGACGGTGTAGGCGCCGACCACCTCGGGGTGTCGGCGGGCGGCCACGCCGATCTGCGCCGGGGTGGTCCGGCCGGCGCAGAAGAGCTCGACGAAGGCCTCAGTGGTCCAGCCGACGGCGGCCGGATCAACGACGGCAGTGAATCCCCTGATCACGCCGGTGGCGCGCAGGCGGTCGACGCGCCGTTTGACCGCTGGGGCGGAGAGTGACACCCGGGTGCCGATGTCGGCGTAGGACGCACGGGCGTCCGCGACGAGTAACGCAATGATCCGCTGGTCTACCGCGTCGATCTGCAACGTTCCGCCTCTGGAAAGCAACGCTTGTGGCTGTTTTCAAAGTTCTACGGTACCTACTCTTGGTGACCGTGAACCAGCAGCGTTTCCCGCGAAAGCGGACATATCTCATGTGCTCGCCGGAGTATTTCGCTGTCGAGTACGCGATCAACCCGTGGATGGACGTGACCACACCGGTGGACCGGGACGCGGCCGTCAAGCAGTGGGACCGGCTGCGTGAAACGCTTGTCGGCCTCGGCCACGAGGTGCATCTGCTCCCCGCCGAGCAGGGCCTGCCCGACATGGTCTACGCCGCGAACGGTGGCTTCGTGGTGGACGGCAGCGTCTACGGCGCCCGTTTCAAGCACGAGCAGCGGGCCGCTGAGGCCGCCGCCCACCACGCCTTCTACGAGGCGCAGGGCTGGCGGTTCATCGCACCCAGCGAGACCAACGAGGGTGAGGGCGACTTCGCGTACGTGCCGGAGGCGCACGGGGGGCTCATCCTGGCCGGGCACGGCTTCCGTACCGAGATCCCCGCGCACGCGGAGGCGCAGGAGGCGCTGGGCCGTCCGGTGGTGTCGCTGCGTCTGATCGACCCCCGCTTCTACCACCTGGACGTGGCGCTCGCGGCCATCGACGACGCGAACGTCGTCTACTTCCCGGGCGCGTTCTCGGCGGCCAGCCAGCGGGTGCTCACCCAACTCTTCCCGGACGCGGTGATCGCCGACGACGAGGACGCGATGGCCTTCGGGCTCAACCTGGTCAGCGACGGCGCGAACGTGGTGCTCAACAGCGAGGCCACCCGCCTGGCCGGCAAGCTCAAGGCGGCCGGGTACACCCCGGTCCCGGTCGAGTTGGCCGAGCTGAAGAAGGGCGGCGGCAGCGTGAAGTGCTGCATCGCCGAGTTGCGGCACTGACCCGCGAACGTCTCGGGGCCGGCCTCCCACTGGGAGACCGGCCCCGAATCGTGCTCCGGGTGGGCGTTCAGCCCAGCGTGGCCAGCTCGTTGATCAGCACGTTCGACATGACCTGACCGTCGCGCTGCACCTCGCGCAGGTACCACTTCTGCTGCGGGGTACGCGGCTGGTTGAACTGCCAGATGCCACGCGGGCTGTCGATCTGGCCGATCTTGCCCAGTGCCAGGTTGACCTGCTGCGGAGTCGGTTTCCCACCGGCCAGTTGGATGGCCTGGTCGAGCACCTGCGCCGCGTCGTACGACGCCATCGCGTACGTGGTGGGGGTGACCTGGTACTTCTTGCGGTACGCCGAGGCGAAGACCCGGTTCGACGTGTTGTTCAGGTCGGCCGAATAGTTCAGCGCGGTCTGGATGCCCAGCGCGTTGTCCTTCAGGTTCTCCAGCACTGTGCCCTCGGTGAGGAAGCCGGGCGCGTAGATCGGCCCGGCGAACTTCTCGCGCAGCTGCTTGATGAACTCCACAGCGGCCGCTCCGGCGAAGAAGCAGAAGACCGCTGTGGGCTTCTTCGCCAGCGCCTTGGTGATGTCCGAGGCGTACGTCGTCTTGCCGGGGTTGGAGGTGGCGTTGGTGTAGGTCACCGGGTCGCCGATCCGCGGGTCGGTCGCGCCGAACTCCTGCCGGAAGCCGCGGACCACGTCCGGGCTGCCGACGTTCTCCGGCATGATGATCGCGATGCGGCCGTTCGCCGGCAGTTGGTCGCGTAGGTAGCGGCCCAGCGCCTTGCCAGCCTCGTCGAGCACGTACGAGGTCCGCCAGATGTAGAAGACGCTCTGGAGGCTGCTCGGTGAGGCGTTGGAGCCGATCAGTGGGACCCGGGCCTGCTCCACGGTGTCCCGGATGCCGACCATCACCGCCGAGTTGACCACGCCGGTGAGTGCCAGCACGCCCTGCTTGAGCAGGCCCTCGACGGCAGCCTTGCCCGTCTTGGCGGTGTCGCCCTCGTCGGCGGTCAGCAGATCCACCGGATGGCCGCCCAGCCGCTGGTCGTGCAGGTCGAGGAAGAGCTGGAAGCCATTGGTGATGTCGTCGCCGATGCTCTTGAAACCACCGGCCTGCGGCGTGATCAAACCGATCTTGATCGGGCCCCGGTCGGCGGTCTGATCGGCGTCACCGTCTGAGCCACACGCGGCGACGAACCCGGTGGTCCCGAGCGCGGCCAACAGTTGGAGCGCCCGCCTGCGATTCATCTGCGACACCGAGTTCCTTCCAAGGAAGCGTTACAGGGCCGAACACCGCCCCACCGGCGTTCTACCTGGTCCGCGACGCTGCGTCAATGGCTAGTGATCATCGTGCAGGGACCGCAACACGGCGAGCACCTGAGACCAGGCGACGGCCTCCGGGTCGATCAGCCCGAAATGCTCGCATCCGGGCAGTTCAACAAGGGAAATATCGGAACCTGTGACACGCGCCTCTGTGACGAAATCCCGGCTCATCTCCACCGGGACCTGACGATCGTCGGAGCCGTGCACAACTACCGTCCGTGTTCGTATCGGTACCAACATCCGTGGATCCGCTGCCGCGTACCGGTCCGGGACCTGTGCCGGTCCGCCGCCGAGCAGCGCGGCGACAGCGCCCGAGTCCAGATCCCGCCGGTACGCCTCGCCCAGATCGGCCACCGGGGCCAGGGCCAGCACCGCGCCCACCGTTGCCGGGGCGGTGGCCGCCACGTACAGCGCCAGGTGGCCGCCGGCGGAGTGCCCGACCAGGATCGGCGGGGCCGGGCTCACCCGGCCGGGCAGCGCCTCAGCCGCCAGCATCGGCAGCTCGGCCACCCCGGTCAGCACGTCGGTCAGGGTGCCCGGCCAGCCACCTCCGGGCTGCCCGGTACGGCGGTATTCCAGCTGCGCCACCGGGTAGCCGTCAGCGGCGAGGGCCGCGGCCAGCGGGCTGGTGTGCCGTCTGTCGTACTCGGCCCGCCAGAAGCCGCCGTGCACCACGACGACCAGCGGCCGGGCCGGCCCGGTTCCCGCCGGGAGACGCAGATCGGCCACCTGATCCGGGTGGTCCCCGTACGCCACTGTCCGGTCGGGTTCCGGTGCGGGCCGGGTCAACACGGCGCGCGGGTCGACAGGCATGGCGCGACGGTAGCGCGCCCCGCCCGGGTGGTTCGGCCCCGGTAGTCGGTCCCGGCCGGCATGGCTCGCGTCCGCTGGGTAAAGATGGACCCCATGACCGAAGCGCGCTCCGCTGGACAGAACGACGAGCCCGGCCCCGACGACTCCGGCCACTCCGGCACGGTGGTGGTGGTTGGCCCGGACGGCCGGCCGATCGGCACGATGCAGACCGACGAGGGCCAGGGCGAGGACCCGACCCGCCTGGTCGAACAGCCGGCCAAGGTGATGCGGATCGGCAGCATGATCAAGCAGTTGCTGGAGGAGGTGAAGGCCGCGCCTCTCGACGACGCCAGCCGCAACCGGATGCGGGAGATCCACGAGCGGTCGATCGTCGAGCTCAAGGAGGGCCTCGCCCCTGAGCTGCGCGACGAGCTGGAGCGCATCTCGCTGCCCTTCGCCGAGGACAAGGCCCCCAGCGAGGGCGAGCTGCGGATCGCGCACGCCCAGCTCGTCGGCTGGCTGGAGGGCCTGTTCCACGGCATCCAGGCGGCCCTGGTGGCCCAGCAGATGGCCGCCCGGGTGCAGCTGGAGCAGATGCGCGGCGGCCGGCAGGCGCTGCCCAGCGGCCCCGGTGGGGTCGTCCCCGGGATGCCGGGCATCGGCCAGCCGGGCGGCGGCGAGGGTCACAACACCGGTCAGTACCTCTGACCTCAGTCCACCCCGAAGACCTTCTCCAGGTACGCCGCCACGCCGTCCTCGGTGTTCGCCGTCGTCACGTCGTCGGCGACCGCCAGGACGGCGCGGTGCGCGTTGGCCACCGCCACGCCACGCCCGGCCCAGGTCAGCATCGGCACGTCGTTGGGCATGTCGCCGAAGGCCAGCACGTCAGCCGCGGCCACCCCGAGCTGGTCGCAGTACCAGGCCAGCCCCGCCGCCTTCGTCACCCCGGCTGCCGAGATCTCCACAAGCCCTGAGGACGACGAGTGCGTTGCCTCGGCCAGCCCCGCCACCGCCGTGGCGATCAGCTCGGCGAAGGCATCCGGGTCCTGCTCGCCGGCGCGGGCGAGGAGCTTCACCGCCGGCACCGAAAGCAACTCCTCCGGCGTCTCGATCGGCCGGATGCCGTTGGCGTCGGCATCCCAGCGCAGCGGGTAGTGCGCCTCGTGCCGCATCTCCCGGCTGTCCAGGATCTCCACGGCGAAGCTGATCCCGGGCACCTCGGCCCGTAGCCTCCGGGCGACCTCGGCCAGGTGGTGCGGGGCGAGCGGGTCAGCCCGTACCACCTCGTCGGAGAACGGGTCGTAGACGACGGCGCCGTTCGCGCAGACCGCCGGCAGCGGTCGGGCGAGCTGGTCGTACACCATCTTGAGCCAGCGGACCGGACGGCCGGTGACCAGGACGACCGGCGTGCCTCGCGCGGAGATCCGCGCGAGCAGGTCGGCGGTGCGTGGGCTGACTGTGTGGTCGTCGCGGATCAGCGTGCCGTCGATGTCGGTGGCGATGAGGCGGGGTGTGTCTCCCATTACCGGGACAGTAGCCGGTCCAGATACACCGCCACCCCGTCGTCGTCGTTGCGCAAGGTCACCTCGTCGGCGGCGGCGCGCAGCGTGGGGTGCGCGTTGGCCACTGCCACCCGCGACCAACCGGCCCATTCGAACATCGGCAGGTCGTTGGGCATGTCACCGAAGACCAGCACATCGGCCGGGTCGACCCCGAGGGTCTGCGCCACCACTGTCAGCCCGGTCGCCTTGTCCACGCCGGGCGGGCAGATCTCGATGAAGCCGAGCCCGGCCTGGGTGAGCGTGGCGACCTGCGGCGGGACGATCCGGCGGGCCACCGCCAGCAGTTCGTCCACGTGATGGTCGGCGGTCCGGGCGAACGCCTTGATCACGTCGCAGGCGAGGCACTCGTCGCGAGTGCGCGCCTCGAAGCGGTCCTGGTAGGGCCAGCTCTCGTGGTAGTCGCCCCACAGCGGGGCGTCGTGCTCGTCAGACGCCTCGACCATCACTGTCAGCGGGCCGACCTCCGCCTCCAGGTCGGCGAGGAGTCGGGCCAGCACCTCGGCGGGCAGCCGCTCATCGCGGAGCACCACCGGGCCGCTCGGGTCGCTCTGGTCGACCACCCGTCCGCCGCCGGCCATCACCAGGAAGTCGGCGGCCCGGATGTCGTTGCGGGTCAACTCGGTCAACCGAGGGCCGCGTCCGGTCGCGCCGACCACCGGAATCCCGGCGGCGCGCACCCGGTCGAGCACCCCATGGGTGTACGCGGAGACGGTGTCATCGCTGCGGACCAGCGTCCCGTCGAGGTCGGTCGCGATCAACTTGGGCAGTCCCGGGCGGGTCATCGTTCCTCCTTCGCCCGCCGCCGTCGCACCGCCAGGGGTCAGGGAACCCGAGTCCCAGAGTGACGGCGGGCAGCAACCGTACCTCGCGGAACGGGTCGCATCCATGGCTTCCAGGCGAATCGGACGCCAACCCCGCCCCCGCGCGCCGTCCCCCCACCCGTCCCCGCGATCTTGCACTTTCGGTTGCCGTTCTGCGTGTTATGCGCTGTATGTCGGCGCAGTAAGTGCAAGATCGCCGCAGGGAGAGTGGGTGGGGTGGGGGTGGGAGTGGGGGGTGGGGGGCGGGCTAGGGCTGGGGGTCGGGGCGGGTGAAAGGGGCGGCGGGGGTGACTGTCAGGTCGGCTGGGGCCGGTAGGCCGTCCTCGATCGGGTCGGGGCCTCTGCGGCGGCGCCAGGGGCGCGGTGCCGGCGGGTCGGCGGAGCGGTCGTCGTCCGGCGGCCCGAACGCGCCGGAGGGTGCGGCGGGGGCCAGCTTCAGGGCGGCCCCGAACAGCACACAGGCGACGAACGCCATCACCAGCCCACGGCCGTACTCGATGTGAAAGCCGTCCTCAAGCGAGTAGAAGAAGTTTCGCTGACCGGGGTTGTCGAGGCTGGCAGTGGCGGCCAGCAGCAGCATCAGCAGGGCACCGGCCAGGGTGAGGCCGGTCAGCCGAGCGTTCGGCCGCACGGCCGCCGTGCCGCGCAACGTCAGCGCCACGGCGCAGACGAGGGCGAGAAGCCCAACCAGATAGCCGACCCCGAAGCCACCGACCTCGGACACCCCGGCGGGCACCTCGAACGTCGCATTGCCGTCGGGCCCGCCGTTCGGCAGGCTCATCACCAGCCACTCACCGATGAGCGAGGCGATCGCGGCCACCGCGCCCAGACCGGCGAGCAGCAGGGGCAGCCGAGGATCCTGCGCGAGGTCGCCCAGGGACCAGGCGAAGCGGCGTCGCGGGGTCGGCTCGTCGGCACCCCACTCGATCACCGCCGGGGCCTCGGATCGGTCACCCTGTCGCGGGATCGGAAGCTCCTCGGACATCGGCCACCCTTCCGCCGGTCACGGACCTGTGTCGCATCATGGCACAGCAAGCTGGTGGTGACAGGGATCGCAGGGCTGGCGAGCGCGCCGGTCTGTCGCTCGGCGGTCGCCTTTCCGCTAGCGTTTGCCCCATGCCTATCCGTACCGCTTCAGCACAATGGCAGGGCAATCTCACCGAGGGCGCGGGCACCATCCGCACCGGTAAAGGCGGCCTGTCCGGCAACTACTCCTTCAAGTCGCGCTTCGAGGAGGGTGAGGGCACCAACCCCGAGGAGCTGATCGCCGCGGCGCACGCCGGCTGCTTCTCGATGGCGTTCTCCAAGGCGCTCGCCGACGCGGGCTCGACGGCCACCTCGGTCGAGACCACCGCCAAGGTGCACCTGGACAAGACCGACGCCGGCATGACGGTGACCCGGATCGACCTGGAGACGGTCGGCCAGGTCCCGGGGATCGACGACGCGGAGTTCCAGAAGCTCGCCGAGGCCGCCAAGGCCAACTGCCCGATCTCCCGCCTGCTCTCGCCGGGTGCCGAGATCACCCTCAACGCCCGCCTGGCTGCCTGAGCAAGCAGACCCACACCGTACGTCCACGGAAGGAGCCTCCGCCCGATCCTGGGTGGTCGCTTCTTCCGTGCATGTGCGGACGACGGCCACTGTCGTCCAGCAGGACCGGGCCGTGTGCCCCCGCGTCGGGCACAATGGGCGAGGTGCCGGTGGAGATGAGCCGTGAGCGCTTCGAGGAGTTGGTCGGCGAAGCCCTCGACGAGGTGCCCGAAGAACTACTCGGCCTGATGAACAACGTGGTGATCCTGGTCGAGGACGACCCGCCACCGGGCGAGGTCGACCTGCTCGGCCTCTACGAGGGACATGCGCTCACCGAGCGCGGCTGGGACTACTCCGGCGTGCTGCCCGACCGGATCTTCATCTACCGCCGTCCGATCCTGCGGATCTGCGACAACGACGAGGACGTCATCGACGAGGTGGCGGTGACAGTGGTGCACGAGATCGCCCACCACTTCGGCATCGACGACGCGCGCCTGCATTCGCTGGGCTGGGGCTGAGCCCCCGCGCCGCACGACCCGCCGCACGACCCGCCCGCGCCGCGCCGTCTGTCCGACGGCCTGTGCTTGCCGAGGTCGCCTACCGTCGGTGCAGCGAACGCGACACTATTCAGGAGGCCCTTTCATGCGCAGCGAGCTGTTCTCCGCGGAGAATCTGGAGAAGGAGTCCGCGCAGCCCGGCATGCGGTTGCAGAACTCCAAGATGTTGAAGATCGAGCTCAACGGCGAGGCGATGGCCCGGGTCGGGTCGATGGTCGCCTACCAGGGGAACGTGCAGTTCCAGGCGTTGGGTTCAGGTGGGCTCGGCAAGTTCCTCAAGCAGAAGCTCACCGGCGAGGGCGTCCCGCTGATGAAGGTCACCGGGCAGGGTGACGTCTTCCTCGCCGAGCTGGCCAAGGACGTGCACATCATCGACCTGGAGCCGGGCGACGCCCTCTCCATCAACGGCAGCAGCGTGCTCGCCTTCGACTCCACCCTCCAGTACGACATCAGGATGGTCGGCGGCGCCGGGATGGCGTCCTCGTCCGGCCTCTTCAACTGTGTGTTCAGCGGCTACGGGCGGATCGCCATCACCACCAAGGGCACCCCGGTCGTGCTGAACGTGGACGCTCCGACGTACGTCGACCCCCAGGCCGCGGTCTGCTGGTCGGCCAACCTCCAGACCGGCTACCACCGGGCCGAGCAGCTCGGCCTCGGCACTCTGCTCGGACGTCGCACCGGTGAGTCGTTCACCATGAGCTTCGCCGGTCAGGGCTTTGTGGTGGTGCAGCCGTCCGAGGAGCCGCCGGTCATGGGCAGTGGCCAGCAGCAGCAGGAGGGCGGCCTGCTCGGCGGTCTGCTGAGCTGATCGCGAGTGGCGCGGGGCGCACCTGATCTGTCGAGCTGACCGCGGCGCGGGCGCCCCCGTTCTCCTGGGGCGCCCGCGCCGGTCAGGTCAACTCGCCGGTACGCAGGCGGGTCAGCCAGGCCGCCGCGTCGGCGTAGTCGACGTCGGAGAGGCCCGCTGGCGCGGGCACCGGGCGTTCGCCCGCCTCGGCCCACCGGTGCCGGGGGTAGGAGCCCAGGAAGCGGACGTCGGCACAGACCCTGCGGAGCCCCTGCAACGCCTCACCCAGGCGTACGTCGGCCACGTGGCCGACACAGTCCAGGAAGAAGACGTAGCGGCCCAGCGCCTCGCCGGTCGGCCGGGATTCGATCCGGGTCAGGTTGACCCCACGGACGGCCAACTCCATCAGCACGGACAGCAGCGCGCCGACCCGGTCGTGGGCGATGTAGACCGCGAGCGAGGTGAGGTCGTCACCGGTCGGCGGCGGTGGCGGCCCGGGGCGGGACACCAGCGCGAACCGGGTCACCGCGTCGGGGTGATCGGCGATCTTGTCGGCGAGTGTGGTGAGTCGGTGCCGGGAGGCCCCGATCGGTGCGCAGATCGCCGCGTCGAACTCGCCAGTGCCGGCACCGGCGGCGGCCGCGCCGTTGGAGAGCACGTCGACCACCACAGCGTCGGGCAGGTGGTCGCGTAACCAGCCCCGGCACTGGGTGGACGCCTGTGGATGGGCCGCCACGGTGCGGATCGAGGTCAGCGGGGTGTCGGGCCGCGCGGCGAGCACGAACTCCACCGACAGGACCACCTCACGGGTGATCACCAGCGGCTCGCCCTCGGCCATCTCGTCCAGCGTGACGCCCACCGCGCCGCCGATCGAGTTCTCCAGTGGCACCAGCGCGGCATCGGCGTCGCCGGCACGGACGCTGTCCAGCGCCTCTCCGACGCTGCGCGCGGGCGTACGGGTGCCGCGCTCGGCGGCGGGTATGGAGCGCAGGGCCTGCTCGGCGAAGGTGCCCTCCGGCCCGAGGAAGACGAAACGTGTCGGCGGTGTTCCCGGCATGCCGACCAGCCTACGCACCCGGCCCGTTGGCCGGGCCGGCGTCGCAGGCGAGGGCGCGAATCCCGGCCGGGCTGGTGGCGCGTACCTCGATGGTGCAGACGTCCGTTCCGGCGGTGACCAGCACCGGGGAACCGGGCTCGCCCCGGGTGACCACCTGGAGTTCCTCGTGCCCGGTCACAGTCAGCACTGTGAACTGCCAGTCAGCGGCGCAGAGCGGCCCGGTGCGGACCTGGACCCGGACGTTCGCCGGCAGCACTCCGGCCCGGCCGCGCAACAGTTGCAGCACCCGCTGGCCGGTCGGCCCGTTGCGGCAGGCCGTCGCGACCAACCCGGCGTCCGGGGTGGGCGTGACAGTACCGAGAGACGGCGCGGTGGTGGGCGGGGTGGCCGGTGGGGTGCTCGGGCCGAACGGTGTCGGGGCCGCGGTGTGAGTGGGAGCGCTGGTCGGCTCCCCCAGCCCGGGTGGTGCGCCGCAGCCGGCCAGCGCCGCGACGGCGAGCGCCATCGGCAGGACTCGGGCGAGGCTCCGCGCCGCAACGCGGTCGGCTGCCCGGCCAGGAGCCGCCGGCGAGGGGTGGATCGTCGACCGCGGTGAGGGGGACGCGGGCGGGGGTGGGGTGAACGGCACGGGCCGATCCTCGGGACATCGGAGAATTCGTCGCGGCCGGGGTGGCCGAGCCCATCGTAGGGCGAGCGGCCGGTCGGGTGAAGGTCAGCCGGTGACGCGGTGCCCGGCGCGCTGGAGCGCTGCGGTGCCCTCAGTCAGCCGGACGGAAGGCACCAGCAGGTAGTCGGTGTCGAACGTGGAGAACGTGACGGCGCTGACCCGTGCCTCGGCGAGCGGGTCGACCAGCGAGGCCAGGCTGCCGGTGCCGGCCAGCGTCACCGGGGCGGTGACCCGTAGGCAGCGCCAGGTCGTCTCCACCACCGCCTGTGCCGGCGCCCGCTCGGTCGGGCAGATCACGGAGATCCCGTCGGAGGTCCAGCTCACCGTCACCACGTCCGCGCCGCGCAGCCCGCTCGACAGCGCGTCCGGCACTGTGCTGCCGGCGGCCAGCCGGCACAGAGCGTATTCCCCGGGCAGCAGAGCGATATCGAGCATGAGGGCACCCTACGGCCTTCGTACGGACCCATCCAGGCCACGCCACGTGCGGCGAAGGACACACTGCGCCGCAGGTCAGACCTCGGAGAAGAAGGTGAGGGAGCCGGTGACGGTGCCGTCGGTGAGCACCGGGGTGGAGATCGCGTCGACTGTCGCGTCGGAGCTGTTCGCCGAGGCGGCCTGCACCCTGAGTAGCCCACGGGCGAGTCGGCCGGAGGAGAGCGCGAGCAGGGGCGGAATCTTGTCGATCTCGGCTTCGGTCAGCTCGCCCCGGTTGGCGGTGAAGTCGAGCAGGCGCAGCCCGCCATCGAGCAACGGTCGCCCGATCAGCCCGGCTGGCTCCCCGAGACAGAGCAGCTCGCAACCGGCCGTGGAGATCGCGACCACCCGGGTGTCGGCGTCGATCAGCAGGCACGGCTCGTCGGCCCGGGAGACTGTCGACGACCATTGGCCGACGTTGTCGGACTCCGGCTCTGTCGAGGCCCGCACCGCCGGCACGAACGCTTCCGAGAGCGAAAGTTCGACGTGGGCCACCGCGCCTCCTATGTGCACCGATCGACTGTCCACGCTAGCGGGTCGCCGACGGAATCACCGAGCGCACCGGGTCACCGGGGCGCGCAGCGTGAACCGAGGCGACCGGTGACGGCGCGGAGACCGGTGAGGCGAACGGGGGGACCGGAGCCGCGTGGCGTCGCCGGTGACGTTACCGGCGGTGGGCCGGCTTGTCAGCGGCCGTTCGGCCCTCGTCGTACCACCGGTAGTCGGCGGTTGGACGGTACGTGCCGTTCAGCCAGGTGCCCGGGTTCTGTGCGACCCGGGAAAGCTTCTCGGCGGTGGCGGGGCTGATCCGGCTGCCGCCGGCCACGAGCAGCCGGTCCAGTTCCCGGTGGGTGGCCATCAGGCAGTCCTTCGGAAGGCCGTAGACGCTGATCACGCCCGAGCCGACGAAGGTCAGCACCGGCGTCACCGGAACGGGCAGCCCCACCGCGTCCGAGAGGGCCTTGCTGGCCCGCTTGGCGTCCCGGCGGGACTCGGCCACGTACGGGGGCCGCTTGCCGTTGATCTGCACCACGTCGCCGGCGACGAGCACCCTGGCCCGGCCGTGGTCGGCGATGGTGACGGCGAACAGGCCACTCGGCCCGATGGCGAGGAACCCGGCTCGGTCGTCCTGACCGCGGTCGAGGACGTCTGTCACGTCGGTGCGCGGCCACTCGATCACGTGCCAGGCAGGCCCGAGATGGTCGAGTTGGCCCAGCGCCCGTGCCCCGGCCGCCTCCAGGCGGCGTGCACCCCGCTCGGCCCGACGGCGGCGGGCCCATTCGAGCGGTGTCGGACGGACCGGTTCGAGAACCCCCGGCGCCTCGACGCGGGGGTGTGGCACCGCGACGGGCGGCAGTGCCCGAGCGGACGGTACGGCTCGTCGTGCGGGAAAGACAGTCATCGCGACCTCCGGCAAAAGGTCCCTCGAAGTTATGTCCTCACTACCCTACGTTGCCACTACCGGTGTTCGGCAAGCCGGAGCGCCGGAGTGACTGTGGATGAATGCCATATTCATCCACAGTTCTTTTCTCGGATGCCGCTAAACCCTGCCCTACGCTGCGGGAGTGACCCACTACGTCGACAGTGAAGTCGGGCGGCTCGGCACCGTACTGCTGCACCGGCCCGGTCCCGAACTGGCCCGGCTCACCCCGCGCAACAACGACTCGCTCCTGTTCGACGCGATCCCCTGGGTGGGGCGCGCCCAGGAGGAGCACGACGCGTTCGCCGCCGCCCTGCGCGAGCGCGGCGTCGAGGTGCTCTACCTGGCCACCCTGCTGGCCGAGACGCTTGCCGTCGCGGACGCCCGGGCCGAACTCACCGAGCAGGTGCTGCGCTCCCGGCGGCTCGGCGACACGCTGCGCGCCCGCGTCGCCGACCACCTCTCCTACCTGGACCCGGCCGCGCTGGCCGACGTGCTCACCGCCGGGCTGGCCCACGAGGAGTTGCGGATCAGCTCCGAGCGGCCGGGCGGACTGGTCTACACGCTGATGGACCGACACGACTTCGTCATCGACCCGTTGCCCAACCTGCTCTTCACCCGCGACTCGTCGCTGTGGATCGGCGACCGGGTGGGTGTCACCAGCCTGGCCATGCCGGCCCGCCGCCGGGAGACCACACTGACCGACGCCATCTACCGCCACCACCCCCGGTTCGCTGGCACCGAGTTCGTCTACCGCCCCGGCCTTGAGCATCTGGAGGGCGGGGACGTGCTGCTGCTCGCGCCCGGGGTGCTGGCGGTCGGGGTGGGCGAGCGGACGACACCGGCCGGCGCGGAACGCCTCGGCCGGCAGGTCTTCGCCGCCGGCCTGGCCCACACCATCCTGGTGGTGCCGATCGCCCAGAAGCGCGCCACCATGCACCTGGACACGGTGTGCACGATGGTCGACGTGGACGCCGTCCTGATGTACCCCAACATCGCGAGCACGCTGTCGGCGTACACGGTGATCGCCGGCGGGGACGGCGAGGACCCGCGGGTGGACGGGCCGGCGCCGTTCCTGCGGGCCGCCGCCGACGCGATGGACCTCGACCTGCTCCGGGTCATCGACACCGGGCTGGATCCGGTCACCGCGGAACGCGAGCAGTGGGATGACGGCAACAACACCCTCGCGCTGGCCCCTCGCCTCTGCGTCGGCTACGAGCGCAACACGGAGACCAACGCCCAACTGGAGCGGGCCGGCATCGAGGTGATCCCGATCGCCGGCTCCGAGTTGGGCTCCGGTCGCGGCGGACCGCGCTGCATGTCCTGCCCGATCACCCGCGACCCGCTACCCGTCGCCGGCTGAGCACGCGACGAGCGCAGCCGTCGCCGGCTGAGCGGAACGACCGCCCCGGCTCAGCGCAGGGTGAGCTGGCGGCCGAGCAGCCCCTGACGGGCCCGGCGGCCGGCGGCGTCGAGTGGGTCGGTGACGGTGAGCGCCTCGGCGTACCGCTTGGCGAACTGCGCCACCGGCTCCTCCCACTCGGCGGCCGGGGTCTCCTCCGGCAGGTCCCACACCGGCACGAGTCGACCGTGCGCGCGGAACATGCCGGCGAACTTGGTCTGCTCGCCGAGCGTCAGCGTGCCGGCCGCGCCGAGGCGGGCCAGCGCATCCAGGGCGGCGTCCTCGTCGTCCGGCAGCACCCAGCGCACGTGGGCCTTCTCCGGGACCTGACACCAGTACGCGGCCTTGGCCGCGGTCAGCCGGACCGTCGGGTAGATGGCCGCGTTCGCCCGCTCCAGCGACGCCTGGACGGTCGGATCGTCGGCGGCCCCGGGATCGAGCCAGAAGTCGAAGCCGTCGTGCATGGTGATGTCCAGTGGACCGTCCGCGAGGATGTCCTGGAGCCGGGGCCCGGGGCCGGGCAGTGGCGCCACGGCCACCTGGCCACCCGGCTCGGTACGCAGCGCGCTGAGCAAAGCGTCGGCCAGATCCCGCGACACGTCACCGGACTGCTGGTGGCGCTGGAGACCGATCAGCACCCGGCCGTCCGGCTTGGTGATGGCCGGGGCAGCCATGGGCAGCACCGTGGCGAGCGTCGCCGTCCGGTCGCCGAATTCCTCGACCAGGGCGGGCGCCAGCCGCAGCGGGGCGGAGGCGGCGGGCACCAACTCGCGCAGCGCGATCCACTCGGACTCGTCGACCAGCCCGTCGAACGGACGTGGCACGAAGATGTCCCGCACCTTCTCGCGACGGGGCGTGGTGTCGGCGGCGGCGCGCTGGCTCTTTCGACGCTTGGTCACGGCGTCACAGCCTAGAGCCCCGAGCGGCTCGGCGTGACCGGGACCCGCCCGAGCCGTCCTCAGCCCGCTGACACCAGGTTGGGTCGGGGTGTCGGTACCGGGTCGAACTCCGCCCAGACGCGCTGGCCCATGCCGTCCTGCTCGACGCCCCACCGGGTGGCCAGGCCAGCCACGATGTGCAGCCCGCGCCCGTCCGCCGCGTCCGGGCTGGCCGTCCGGAGCCGTGGCCCGGCGCTCGCGCTGCCGCCGTCGGTGACCCGAAGCTGAATCAGTGTGCCCTCGGCCGAGGGCCGCAGCTGCCAGGCAACCCGGATCACGCCGCCGGGCAGCGGTCTGGCGTGCCGCACCGCGTTGCCCACCAGTTCTGCGAGCACCGCGATCAGGTCCGCGAGGAGCGTCGGGGGTACGACGTCCGCCAGCTCGGCGGCGAGCCGGTGTCGGGCCAGCCGTGCCCCGCCCGGATGGTGGGGAACCACCACGCACCAGGCTCGATCCCTCGTTGCCGCTGCCACCGTCGCCTCCACGTCGCGCCACCCCTGGTCAACCGCGTGGTAGCCGCACCTCTGCGACCGTACCGCCGCCGGTCCTCGGACGTAGGGATACCCATCCATTCTGCTGTTCAACGATCCGGCGGACGAGATAGAGGCCGAGCCCGGCCCCCGGGTAGCCGCGACTGTCGCCGGACTCGCCCTGCCAGAACCTGTCGAACGCCCGTTCCACGTGCTCGGGTCGGATGCCGATGCCCTGGTCGCTGACCCGGAACGCCACCAGATGACCGTCACCCGAGGCGGTGATCTCGATGGGAGAACCAGGTGCCGAGTACTTGCCGGCGTTGGTGGTCAGCTCGGTCAGCACGGTGGCCAGGCTGGGCCGGTGACCGAGCGCTTTGGGCAGGTCGCTCGGGAGGCGGAGCACCAGCCGGCGGCGCAGCTCCGCCGGCAGGTCGACGACCGCGGAGCGCAGCGCCTCGCCGAGGTCGAACGGGGTGGGAGGGTCGTCGCCCGGCCCCACCTCGGCAGCCGAGCTGAGCAGACGGTCGACCAACCGGGCCAGCTCGTTGGCGCGTTGCCCGATCACCCGGGCCGCCTGCCGGCGGTCGACGTCGGTCAGCGACTCCCAGTGGTCGGTGAGGGTGTCCGCGTACCCCTTGATGACAGTGACCGGGGTGCGCAGCTCGTGGCTGGTCACCGCGACGAACAGTTCGCGGTCGTGGTCGCGGCGCTGCTGGTCGGTGATGTCGCGGAAGGTGACCACCCGTAACGTCCCCGGGCCGGGCAGGTCGCCAGAGGTGATCCGCAGCCAGCGGCCGTCCGGCATCCGGTGGTCCCGAACCTGCCCGGAGGGTGGCAGCGGGAACGGCAACGGGCGGCTCAGCGCCTGCTCGACCGTCCGGCCGGTGACCTGGGCGGCGGCCGGGTTCCAGAGCCGGACGTGCCCGTCCCGGTCGACGACGGCCAGCCCGTCGGCGAGAGCCGCCACCACCGGGCCGTCGCCGTGCACCGGCAGGCCACTCTGGTCGCCGTACATGTGCCCGACGCAGGAGGCGAGGTAGGCGATCACCCCCTGCTGCTCGGCGCCCGGCTCGTCGTCGCCCGGATAGAGGGCGTGCAGGCTGCCGACCGTGTGACCGCCGATCTCGGCCCGGGAGACGACCATCCGGCGCAGGCCGCTGCCGGCCAGTTCGCCGGCCAGCTTGCCGTTGAGGTCACTCACCCGCGCCTGGAGCACCCGTGGCCCGGAGAGCAGGCAGACGGTGTCCGGGTCGTCGACTGCCAGTGGTCGGCCGAGGGCCCACTCCGCCGCGCCGGTCGCGGCGATGACGCGACCGCCGGTCGGACCGAACTCGACGAACGCCATCCCGGTCGCGCCGAGCGCCGGCTGGGCCACCCGGAGCAGTTGGGTGAGGACCGGCAGGCCCGCGTCCCCAGAGTTGATCATCTCGATCACGACGGTGTGGCCGGCGAGGAGAGCGGGGAAATCGATACGCTCCGGCATGTGCCGAGTCTGCCCCGCCGACCCGGTTTTGGGCACCCCCGCCCGGTCGATGGGTCAGCGGTCCAGCCGGGCGAGGGCGTACGCGGGCCGGTCGGTGATGATCCCGTCCACCCCGGCGGCCAGCACCAGCTCCAGGTCGGTCGGCTCGTTGACCGTCCAGACGTACACCTGGTTGCCGGCCGCCCGCAGTGCGGGCAGCAACTGCGGGCGGGCCCGGACCAGGCCGATGCCCGGGCCGGCGATCCGGGTGCCGAACGGCAGCCGACCCAACCGCAGCCAGCGCGGCAGCACCTCCAGCAACAGCACCGTGGGCAGCGTCGGGGCCAGCTCGCGCACCCGACGGACCGCCAGCGGGGAGAACGACATGACGGTGACCTGCACCGGATCGTCCGGTGCGGGGTCGGCCAGCCCGTACCGGCGCAGCAGGCTGACCAGTCGCCGTTCCACGTTCGAGCCGTAGCGGGACGGGTGCTTCGTCTCCACGAGCAGTCGGACCGGCCGCCCGGCGGCGAGCACCGCGTCCAGGAGCCGGGCCAGGGTCAGCAGCCGGGTGTGCGACTCGTCCGGTGGCAGGTCGCCGTCCGGGGCGCTGCCCGGGTGCCACGAGCCGAAGTCCAGGGCGTCCAGCTCGGCGAGCGTACGCGCGCTGACCAGACCGCGACCGTTGCTGGTGCGGTCGAGTCGTCGGTCGTGCACGCAGACCAGGTGCCCGTCCCGGGTCAGCCGGACGTCGCATTCCAGGCCGTCGGCGCCCTCGTCGAGGGCGCGCAGGTACGCGGCGAGGGTGTGCTCGGGTAGGTCGAACGAGGCGCCGCGGTGCGCGAAGACCAGTGGCCCGCCCATTCCGCCGGCCTCAGATGACCTGGCCGGGCTGCCCGTTCGCGTCGACCACCGGTCGGCCGACCGCAGCCCACTGGCGCATCCCGCCGTCGGCGTTGCGCACCTGCTCCCAGCCGTTGTTGATCAGGTAGGCGACGACCTGGGCGGACCGCCCGCCGGAACGGCAGACGACAGCCACCTCCCGGTCGGTGGGCACCTCGGCCAGCCGGGCCGGTAGTTCCATCATCGGCAGGTGGTGGGCGGTGGGCGCGTGGCCGGCCGCCCATTCGTCGTCCTCCCGCACGTCCAGCAGGTAGGTCTCGTCGGCGATCTCGGTCACGGGCACGGTGGGAACCTGGGGTCCGAACACAGGAAGCAACACTAGATCCTCGTGGCCCGGTTCGGCACCGACCGGGCCGTCGGCACTGTCACAACCGGGTCACCCAGCGGGGGTTGGCCTGCGCCCAGGCCGGCACCCGGGTCCCGCGCAGCGCCTCGAAGAGCCCGTTGCCGCCGTTGTCCAGCACCACGTACGAGACCTCGTCGATGGTCTGCGGCGAGGAGGGCACCTGGACGCCGCGCATCCCGTCGGGCGGCAGGGCGCGCAGCGCGAGGAGCAGGTCCTCCAGGGGTACGCCGTTGGTGTCGACTGTCAACGAGCTGCCGACCGCCCGGAGCACCTGGTCCAGTTTGACGGGGTTGCTCCGCAGGTCCGCCCTGCCGGCGCTGTCCAGCATCGCCCGGAGCAGCTGCTGCTGGTGGTGCTGCCTGTCGTAGTCACCGCCGGGCAGGTCGTAGCGCTGTCGGACGTAGTCCAGCGCCTGCGCGCCGTCCATCTGTTGGCAGCCGGTGGCGAAGACCCGGTTGGTGTGGATCGAGCGGACCTCGGTGTCCACGCACATCTCCACCCCGCCGAGCAGGTCGATCACCTTCCGGAAGCCGGAGAAGTCGATCAGCGCAGCGCCGTCGAACCGGATTCCGGTGAGCCGGTGCAGGGTGGCGGAGAGCAGTTGGGCGCCGGCCTGCCCGCCGCCGCCGTGCTCGTACGCTGCGTTGATCTTGTCTTGACCGCCGCCGAAGCCGTTCGCGGGCGGGATCGTGACCAGCAGGTCACGCGGGATGGAGACCAGGTACGCCTCCCGCTGCCCGGCGGGGACGTGCACGATGAGGATGGTGTCCGAGCGTTGGTCCGGGCCGCTGTCGCCCGGGCGCCGGTCCGAGCCGACCAGGAGATAGTTGAGCGGCCCGTCCAGGTCGGTGCGCTCGGTGCGGGCGTCCGCGTCGAGCAGTTGCTCCTTTGTCACGGTGCGGTCGTAGCGGTGGCTGAGCGTCTTGAGCCCGGCCACGGCGAGCCCTGCCAGCAGGACGAGAGCCAGGCCGGTGCCGAGCAGGATCCGCGGCCAACGGGCGCGAGGCGAGCGGGCGGACGGGCCCGCTCCGGCCCGGTCCGCTGCGTTCCGTCCCCACCTGGACGTGACCGCCTCCCCGCAGCCGATACGTGAAACCTGCTCACGTCAGGCTACGGGCGGTGAGGAGGCCGTCGCTGGCTTTCCGCGACTCCGGGCCTCACTTGCGGCTGGAGATCACCTCGGGGTGGGTGAAGACGAACTCGGCGAGTTTGTCCTGCTTGACCGCCTGGAACATCGCCATCGTCTCTTCGTTCAGGCCCTCGGTGTTGTTGTTGTTGGCGTTGAAGGTGCCGTTGTTGGTCTTGAGCATGGTCAGCTCGTTGCCGGTGACCCCGCGCATGGTGAAGATGAAGTCCTCGATCGGCACGCCGCCGGTGTCCAGCACGAACGCCTTGCCCGCCGCCTTGATCAGGTTGTTCATCTTGGCCGGGTTGGACAACATCCCGCCCTCGGTGGCCTTCTTCGCCATCGCCTTGATCAGCTGCTGCTGGTTGGCCTGCCGGTCGTAGTCGCCGTTCTTGAGGGACTTGCGCTGGCGGGAGTAGTCGAGCGCGGCCCAACCCTCCATCTCCTGGCAGCCCTTCTTGTGCACCACCGGGGTCCGCTCCTTGCCAGTCTTCTTGGCGTCGGCGTTCCACATCGGCTTGCCGTCGACGTACGACATGTGCAGCGACTTGACCTCCTGGCTGACACAGATCCGCACGGTGCCCAGGGTGTCGATGACGTTCTTGAAGCCACCGAAGTTGATGATCGCCGCGCCGTCGAAGCTGATCCCGGTGAGCCGCTTGATCGTCTGGGCCATCAGCTGGGCGCCACCCTCCCAGCCACCGCCGTTGGCGGCACCGGCCTGGAACGCGGCGTTGATCTTTCCGGAGCCGCCGCCGTAGCCGCTCTTCTTGAACGCCGGGATCTGCGCCTCGGTGTCCCGGGGGATCGAGATCAGGTACGCCTGGTCGTGCGTGGCCGGAATGTGCAGGACGATGATGCTGTCCGAGCGGACGTCGTCGGCGGCCCAGCGCTCCCGTGCGTCCACGCCGAGCAGCAGCATGTCGATCGGGCCGTCCAGGCTCGCGCCGCCCTCTGCGTCGGACTTGCCGGCGTCACCCAGCAGGTTGCCCTTCGCGATGCCGCCGGTCGCCTGCCCGATCAGCGCCTTGCTGCCGACGATGGCCACCCCGCTGCTCAGCATCAGCACGGCACCGAAGACAACTGTCAGCCTGGCCCAGAGCGGGTCCTTGCGCTTCGTCCGCTTCTTCGACCCACCACCACCCGGGCGGTCGCCACCGCCACCACCGCCGCTGCCGGGCGGACGCGAGCCCGGCCCGCCGCCTGAGGGGCGTGCCTGGGCGGGTATGGCCGCAGCGACTCGACCGCTGGGGGCGGCGGACCCGGAGGAAGAGGGGCGACGACTGGCCTGAACCGGCATGCATGCTCCAGCTCGTGATCAGGAGGGGGCGGCACCACTGTACGTACATCAAATCGACTTGGCGAGTTCATCCCGGGTCAATCCGGACGTCGAATTTCGCAGACTCAGTCGATCGTCGCCGCTCGATGACCCGAACGGCTGGTGCCAGCCGGGCCGCGGTCAGCCGCCGTCGTTGCTCTTCGGCGGGTTCGCCTTGACCCAGTCGGCCATCGTGTCTCCGGACATGGCCTGGTACATCGCGAGCGCCTTCTCCCGGTCCGACACCACCACCGACTCGCCGTTGATGGTGTCGCTGCCCGAGTTCGGGCTGGTCACAAAGGTGAGGTTCTGGCCGCGCAGGTTACGGAACTGCAGCGCCATGTCTGTAACCGAGAAAGTCTGGTCGACGGTTACGGCCGCGGTCACCGACTTGAGGAAATCGTTGAGCTTCTTCGGGTTCGCCAGTGTGCCGGTGCTGGCCGCCTTGTCCATCAGTGCCCGAAGGAACTCCTGCTGGTGCCGCATCCGGGCGAAGTCCCCGTCGGGGAACTGCTTGCGCTGCCGGATCCAGTCCAGCGCCTCCGCGCCGTCCATGTGGTTGGTGCCCTTGGTGAAGGTCCGGTACGGCTTGTGGATCGACGTGATGGTGCGCTCCACCTTCAGGTCCACACCACCGAGAGCGTCGGTGACCTCCTTGAAGCCGCCGAAGTCGATCGCCATCACGTGGTCGATCCGAACGTCGGTGAAGCACTCCACGGTGCGTACCGCCAGCGGCAGCCCACCGAACGCGAACGCTGCGTTGATCTTCGCGCGCGAACCGGAGCCGCAGTCCGCGCCGGCGCTCTCCGGGATCGGCACGTACAGGTCCCGGGGAATGGAGACCAGGTAGGCCTCCTGGTGGTCGGCCGGAATGTGCATGACGATGATCGTGTCGGCGCGCCACTGACTCTTGCTGTCGACCGGCGCGTCCGGGTCCCGTGAGTCGCTACCGACCAGCAGGATGTTCAGCGCGCCGTCGACGGTCTTGGTGGGCCGACCGCCGGTGATCTCCGCGAACGGGTCGGTGCGGGCCAGGTCACCGTTGAGGTTGCGGGCGTACAACCAGGCGCCGACGCTGCCGAGCAGCGCCAGCACCAGCACCGCGGCCCCGGCCACCAGGGCGATCCGACCCCAGCGCGGTCGCGGGCCGCGCCGCCCCGGTCCGCCGGTGCCACCCGGGCCGCCGGGCCCGTTCGGCCCCGACGGGCCGCCGGAGCGAGGCTGCTCCTCGTCGTACGACGGGTAGAAGCGCGCCTCGGTCGGACGGGCACGCCCGGAGGCGCCCCGATCGGGGCCGGGCACCGATGCGCGCCCGGCGCTGCGGTGCAGGTACGGATGCGGGACGCCGGCAGACGAGGTCGCGGACATGTAACTCAGGGTACGTAGCGGAGGCCACTGCCGCCTTCAGGCGACACTCAGCGACAGGCGGTACGCGAGAATCTGGTTACCCTAGCCGCGAGCGGAAGTACTCGATCGTGCGTCGCAGGCCATCTTCGGGCGCTACCGACGGCTCGTACCCGAGCAGTTCACGAGCGAGCGTCAGATCAGGGCGGCGCATCTCCGGGTCATCCGAGCTGCGGGTGACATAGGTCACCTTCGAGGTGCTGTCGGAGAGCGACACGATCAACTCGGCGAGTTGCCGCATGGTCAGCTCGTGCTCGGTGCCGCAGTTGACCGGCCCCGTCTCGGTCGAGTCGAGCAGCAGCAGGATGCCGCGCACCAGATCCTCGACGAAGCAGATGGACCGGGTCTGGTTGCCCGTGCCGTGCACGGTGATCGGCTCGCCGCGCAGCGCCTGGGAGATGAAGGTGGGGATGGCGCGGCCGTCGTCCGGGCGCATCCGCGGGCCGTACGTGTTGAAGATCCGGACGATCGCCGCGTCGAGCCCGCGATAGCGGTGGTACGCCATCGTCGCGGCCTCGGAGAAGCGCTTGGCCTCGTCGTAGACGCTGCGGACCCCGATCGGGTTGACGTTGCCCCAGTAGGTCTCCCGCTGCGGGTGCTCCTTCGGGTCCCCGTACGCCTCGGAGGTGGAGGCCATCAGGAACCGGGCGCCGTCGGCGGCAGCGCGCTCCAGCAGGTGCAGGGTGCCGACCGAGCCGACCCGGAGGATCTCCACCGGCAACTGGGCGAAGTCGGTGGGGCTGGCCGGAGAGGCCATGTGCAGGATCGCGTCGAACCGCTCGGCCAGCGCAGGGTGGTGGGTCGGCAGACCGTCGGAGATGTCCGCCTCGACGAGGGTGAAGGTCGGCCGATCCAGCAGGTGGGCGACGTTCTCCTTGGAGCCGGTCACGAAGTTGTCCAGCGCCACCACCGTGCAGCCTCGGGCGATCAGGGCGTCCACCAGGTGCGACGGGACGAAGCCAGCCCCGCCGGTGACGAGGACGCGGTGATCGGAACCAAAGCGCTCAGCAACCTTCATGCGGCTCAGCCTACCGACAGCCGAATTCGCGGAAGGGGTCCCCTGTTGACGTCGTACGTCAACAGGGGACCCCTCGACAGGTGCCGCGATCAGTGGGCGCCAGCGCCGGTGAGGGCGCGCACCTCCAGCTCCGCGTACTTGTCCTCGTCGTGCTCCTTGGAGATGACAGTGCCGATCCACCCGCAGAGGAAACCGAACGGGATGGAGAGGATGCCCGGGTTGGACAGCGGGAACCACTGCCAGTCGTGGTCCGGGAACATCGAGGTCGCCGCACCGGAGACCACCGGCGAGAAGAACACCAGCAGCACTGCCGAGAGCAGTCCGCCGTAGATCGACCACACCGCGCCGGAGGTGTTGAACCGCCGCCAGAAGAGGCTGTAGAGGATCGCCGGCAGGTTGCCCGAGGCGGCGACAGCGAAGGCCAGCGCCACCAGGAACGCCACGTTGAGGTTCTGCGCGTAGATCGACAGGGCGATCGACACCGCGCCGATCCCCAGGGCGGAGATCCGCGCGACCCGCACCTCCTGCCGCTCCGACGCCTCACCCTTCTTCAGCACGTTGGCGTAGAAGTCGTGCGCCAGGCTGGACGACGACGCCAGCGTCAACCCGGCAACCACAGCGAGAATGGTGGCGAAGGCGACCGCCGCGATGATCGCCAGCAGGGCTGCCCCGCCCAGTTCGCCGCCGAAGAATTCGATGCCGAGCGCTTCGGCCAGCTGCGGCGCCGCGGTGTTGCCGGCCTTGTCCTGTGCCGTGATCGCCTGGCTGCCGACCAGCGCCGCCGCACCGAAGCCCAGGGCCAGGGTGAGCAGGTAGAAGGTGCCGATGATGCCGATCGCCCAGAGCACGCTCTTACGGGCCGCCTTCGCTGTCGGCACCGTGTAGAAGCGGATCAGGATGTGCGGCAGACCGGCGGTGCCGAGCACCAGGGCGATGCCAAGGGACAGCAGGTCGACCTTGTTGTAGAACGTCTGCGTCGAGTTGCCGGCCACCTCGACGCCGTACCGGAGCCCGGGTTCGAGGAACGCGCTGCCCTTGCCGGATGCGGCGGCCGCCTGGCCGAGCAGCTCCGACAGGTTGAAGTTGAACTTCGCCAGCACCAGGATGGTCATCAACAGCGCGCCGCTCATGAGCAGGAACGCCTTGACGATCTGCACGTAGGTGGTGCCCTTCATGCCACCCACGGTCACGTAGATGATCATCAGCGTGCCGACCATGATGATGGTGGCGACCTTCGCGGTGTCCGCGTCCATGCCGAGGAAGGTCGTCCCCGGCCGGATGCCGAGCAGCAGCGCGACCAGCGCGCCCGCGCCAACCATCTGGGCGAGCAGGTAGAAGATCGACACCGTGATGGTGGAGACCGCCGCCGCCGTACGCACCGGACGCTGACGCATCCGGAAGGCCAGCACGTCCGCCATCGTGTACCGGCCCGAGTTCCGCAGCAGTTCCGCTACCAGCAGCAGGGCCACCAGCCAGGCGACCAGGAAGCCGATCGAGTAGAGGAAGCCGTCGTAGCCGTACAGCGCGATGATGCCGGCGATGCCGAGGAACGAGGCGGCCGACATGTAGTCGCCGCCGATCGCCATGCCGTTCTGGAAGCCGGAGAAGGACCGGCCGCCCGCGTAGAAGTCGGTAGCCGTCTTGGTCTGCCGGCTGGCCCAGATGGTGATGCCCAGGGTCACCGCCACGAAGACCAGGAAGAGCGTGATGGTCAGGTTGCGGGCTGTGTGATCGCCCGCCTCGGCCGCGAGGAACGTCTCAACCGCGAGGACCTTGCTCATGGGTCACCTCCCCGATCTCGGCGCGGATCCGGTCCGCGATGGGGTCGATCTTCCGGTCCGCGTACCGGGAGTAGAGCCAGGCGATCAGGAACGTGGAGACGAACTGGAGCAGGCCGAAGACCAGTGCGACGTTGATGTTGCTGTCGAACAGCTTCGTGCCCATGAAGTCCCGGGCGTACGCGGAGAGAATGACGTAGAGCGCATACCACAGGAAGAACGCGACGGTCATCGGGAAGACGAAGCCGCGCAGCGCACGCCGCAGCCCGGCGAACTCGTCCGACCGTTGTACGGCCAGGTACTTGTCCGACTGGGAAGCAGCCGGAGCGGGTGTGTCCGTGGACATCTGTGGATCACCACCTTCACAGGCGTCAGAGGAGTTTCGCGCACCGTAAAGAGCGCACTCCCCGGCAGGGAAGGCTGAGATCGACGCCGGTCGGCGAGTGCGCCGAGCGGTTGCCTGGCTGCGCCAAGTGACTCAGGTCACTGCGGTGATCGGTAGCCCCTGGCGAGGTGTCCGTTCAGACCGGCAGCTCGTGGTAGCGACCCCGGTAGTGCAGCAGCGGGGTGGCCTCCCCGGTCAGGTCGACCGCCTCGATCGTGGCCTCGACCAGCAGGCCCCAGCCGTACTCCCGGGCGGTGTCCAGCCGGCACCCGGCCCAGCCGCCGGCGTCCGCCGGAACCGGCCCGTACGGCGTCTCGTTCCACGCGCCGGTGGCGAAGAGCCCTCCCGGGGCGGGGAAGAGGCCGGCGAACCGGTCGGCGAGCTGCCGGTGTGGCGGGCCAAGCGGCGTGACGGCGAACCGACCCGACTCCTCGACGGCCGCCCAGAGGTCGGACTCCGGGTCGATAAGCCCGATCAGCCGGTCCGGTTCCCCCTCGGCGACCAGGGTGGACGAGACGGTCAGCCCGGCCGGACCGGGTGCCGTCCAGAGGGTCACCGGTGCGGCGAGGCGACCACGCAGCCGGCGTACCGGCGACCGTTGCCCGGTCGGCACCGCGAACGGATCGGTGTGGTGGATCTCGGCACCCGGCTCATGATTCACGTGAAACATTGTGACCCGCCCCGCCCGTCGCCCGTACCCGACCGGCGAAGGAGCGAATCAGGGCGGCGACCTCATCCGGTCGCGTGTCGAGCACGAAGTGCCCCCCGTCGAGCAGGTGCACGTCCGCCCCCGGCACGTCGGAGCGGTACGCCTCGGGTTCGGTGACCTCGAACGAGGTGTCGTACCGACCCCAGACGACCAGCAGCGGCGGCTGGGTCCGGCGGAGCCAGTCCTGCCAGGCCGGGTACGAGGCGACGTTGGTCCGGTAGTCGTACTGGAGGTCCACTTGACGCTCGATCTCCCCGGGGCGGCTGAGGAAGGCGTGCTCGTCGACCCACAGGTCGGGGTCGTACCGCTCCGGTTCCGGATCGTTGCCGACGTGCCGGGTCCGGATCGCCGCCAGCGAGAGGATGTTCTCCCGGACCGCCGCCTCGTGCGCGGCCCGGTCCTGCCAGAAGGCCCGGCGGGTGCCCCAGAGAGGGCCCAGCCCGGTGTCGTGGGACACCGCGTTCTGCACGATGAGGCCGCGCAGGCGACCCGGATCGGCGAGGGCCATCCGGAACCCCACCGGCCCCCCGTAGTCCTGCACGTAGAGCAGGTAGCGCTCCGCGCCGACGGCGGCGGCGAAACCCGCCATCGTCTCGGCGATCCGGTCGAAGGTGTACGGACTCCGCGGATCCGGGGCGGCGCTGTGCCCGAAGCCGGGGTAGTCGGGCGCGATCAGCCGGAACTGGTCGGCGAGCCGATCGAACAGCGGCTCGAACATCCGCGACGAGGACGGGAAACCGTGCAGGAGCAGCAGCACCGGCGCGTCCGGTGCACCCGCCTCCCGGTAGAAGATCGAGAGTCCGTCGACGACGACGCTGCGGTAACGCGTGTGCGAGCCCATGCCGACCAGCCCCCTTCGTCCCGACTGCTCGCACCATAACGAGGGTCGGGCGCCCCCGAGCGGCGTTCGGCCGGACGGGGAGCGGCCCGCGCTCAGCGCCGAGGCGTGACAGTGGCCAGCAGCTCCGGCTGACGTCGATCCAGCACGTCGCCGGCCAGGTACGCGCCCAGCAGCGCCGCGCCCAGCCCGTACGCGGCGCCGACCGGCAGGGCCAGCCAGAGCCACGCGTCACCGAGCAGCGCGGCGGCCACCACCATCGGCACCGCGGCGACCACCGAGGCGAGCATGGCCAGCAGGGTGAGCAGGCCCTTCGCCAGGCCCGCACCGCTGTTCATGGCGAACGGGTTGCTCGTCTCCGGCAGTGAGTACGCCCCGAGCACCGAGATCAGGCTGTTCACCGCCAGCCCGGCACCGTAGGTGGCGACCAGGCCGCCGATGGTGAGCCCGATCCACTCCGGTCGACTGAGCAGGAACGACAGCACCACCGCGACGACGCCCAACATCGGCAGCACGTACAGCGAGAAAGCCGTCATCCTGGCCCGCAACTCGACCCGGCCGGGCACCCCGGCCACCACGTTCGCCGCGTACGCGCTGCCGTCGAAGCCGAACTGGTTGGCCAGGGTCACGGCGGCGAGGACGCCCACGAGGAGCATGGAGATGGTGACCACGACGGGCGAGCTGTCGCTGGCAGCCGCAGTGAACCCGGCGCCGTCCTCGAACGCGAAGTCCCCACCCGTAACGTTGATCAACACCGGCACGAAGATGCCGACCACCGCGATCGTGATCAGGTTGGCGCGGCGGCGCGCGTCCCGCCACCAGTAGCGGGCCTCCCGGGCGACCAGGGCACCGAACTGGTCCCGGCCGGCCCAGGTGGCGACCCGGGGAAACAGTTGGGCGACCGCGCCGCCGGTCACCCCGCGCCGCACCGGGGCCTTACCGGCGCTGGCCGCGCCCACCATCGCCGACTCGATCGACCGGGACCACCAGGCCAGCAGGGCGCCGAGAGTCACCACCGTGATCAGCAACTTGACCGGTGCCGCCCACACGCGCCCCTGGGCCACGTCGATGCCGACGGTCCACGGCGCGCCCAACGGCGTCCAACCGATCACGGTCGCCACGCCGGAGAGCCGGTCCCAGTCCGCCTCGCGCAGCGCGGCGAGGCCGAAGACCTGCAACGGGCCGAGCAACGCGGCCGTCACCGCCAGCAGCACGGCCGCCAGGTCGCGGACCCGTCGGGACCGCAACATGCTGGCGAACGCGCTGGTCACCGCCCGGCTGGCGGCGACGCAGAGCAGCAGCCCGGCGAGCACACCCACGACGGCGACCAACCCCGCCGACCAGCCACCCAACGACCAGGAGGTCAGCACCAGCCCGAACGACGCGATGAGCACCGCCAGCACCGGCACGCTGATCAGGGCCGCCACGAACAGGCCGGTCACCAACGTGCGCCGGGGCAGCGGCAACAGCGCGAACCGGGCCGGGTCCAGTGTCTCGTCGACACCGAAGAAGACCAGCGGCAGAAACAGCCAACCCAGCACCAGCAGCCCGCCACCGGCCGCCGCGATCAGCACCGCGTACTCGCCGTTGCCGGCCAGGCCCGGCGCGGCGAAGAGGAAGAATCCGCTGGCGGCGAACCAGAGCCCGAGCAACGCACCGCCGACGAACAGGGCGATCCGCCAGCCCTGGCCCCGAAAGTTGTTGCCCATCACCCGCAGCTTCAGCCGCGCGAAGTGTCGAGCCGAGACGGCGCGTACGGGCGCGGCGGGGGTGGCGTCCACGCTCACTGGGAGAGCCACGACAGCTCCTCGCCGGTCGCGGTGCGCCCGCCGACCACCTCGACGAAGACCTGCTCCAACGAGCGACCGCCGCGGACCTCGTCGATGGTTCCGACGCGCTTGATGGTGCCGCCGGCCAGGATCGCCACGTGCGAGCAGAGCCGCTCGACGACCTCCATGACGTGGCTGGAGAAGACCACGGTGCCGCCGCCGGCCGCGTACCGGGTGAGGATGTCCCGGATCAGGGCTGCGGAGACCGGGTCGACCGCCTCGAACGGCTCGTCCAGCACCAGCACCCGGGGGCCGTGCAGCAGCGCGCAGGCCAGGCCGATCTTCTTCTTCATGCCCGCCGAGTAGTCCACCACCAGCGTCCGACCGGCGTCGCCGAGCGCCAGCACGTCCAGCAGCTCGGCAGCCCGCTGGTCGACCACCGCCGGGTCCATCCCCCGCAGCAACCCGTTGTACGCCAGCAGTTCCGCGCCGGTCAGCCGGTCGAAGAGCCGGACCCCGTCGGGCATCACACCGAGCAGCCGCTTGGCGGCGACCGGGTCCTGCCAGACGTCGTGCCCGAGCACCCAGGCCGAGCCGGCGTCCGGTCGCAACAGCCCGACCGCCATCGACAGGGTGGTCGTCTTGCCGGCGCCGTTCGGGCCGAGCAGGCCGTAGAAGGAGCCGGCGGGGACGTCCAGGTCGACGCCGGCCACCGCGATCGTGCCGTCGAACCGCTTGGCCAGGCCACGCAGTGCGAGCGCGGGGTGCTCAACAGTCATGCGCCGACGTTATCCGTCGATCGCCAGTTCCGCCGTCCGGCGACGGGCGGACCCGCGATCATCCCCGAGGCGGACGAGCCCTCAGAGCCCCTGGTACGGGTGCTGACGACCGTTGTCCCGCTCCCACTCGGTCACCGCCCGGGTGCGGTCCGGGTCCTCTGCCAGCAACCGCCAGTACTGCGCCACCACCCGCCGGGTCTCCGCGAGCGGGTAGTGGGCCTTGAGCACGTCCCGCCAGAGGTTCTGTAGGTCGACGCCGTTGGCGCTGAGCTCGGCGGCCCAGGCGTTGCCCTCCCAGCTCTCGCTCTCCTTGCGCCCCGCCGCGATGTCCTCCAGATCGGCCAGCAGGTCCAGGCAGAGTTCGTGCACCACCTGGATGTCGTCGGTCAACCACATCCCCAGGCAGGCGAGCCGCCGGTCCGTGGAGTGGTACTCCGCGATCCGCTCCTCCGACCAGCGGAACTCGATGCTCAAGGAGTGCCTCCAGGAAGAGTGGGGAAACCGTGGGCGAGAGTATCGGTCTCCGGATCGTAGAAGCCTCTCAGATGCACACCGTTGAACTTGCCCGACCACCGTCCGGTCTCCGGGTCCTTCACGACATCGGGGGAGTGGAACCCCCTGGTGATCGCGTTGTCGACGTCCTGGGGTGTCCAGTGGTCAGGGAAGAAGGTGCTGCCGCCGCGCTTCTCCCGCCACTCACCGTTGCGCCGGTTCAACATCGCGACCCTGGCGTTGTAGACGCCGGTGCGGTTGTCCCGCCTCGTCACCTTGATGACTTTCGCGCCGGGCGGGTCGATGCCGCCCGGGCGGTGGTGCCATCCCGAGGCTCGGCCGTCGCGCTCGCCCAGCAGGGTGTGCCGGAGGCGTTCCGGCGTCATGCCGTCCGTCCGTTGCCCGCGTCGCGCTCGTGCCCGCTGTTTGCGCAGGTGGGACAGGGCGGCCCGGATGAATTTTCCCCGGGCCCGCTTACCCATCGAGGAGCGCTCCGATCACCTCGTCGATCAACAGACCGACGATCTCGCGGGTGATCATCTGAAAGATCGGGATCTCCGCGAGGGTGGCCCCGAACGTCGCGACAGCTGTCGCCACCGCCTGCGCGATCTGGATGCCCAGGATCACCAACTGCACGATGACCTGGATCTTCAAGGCGAGCACGATGGCTCCGACGATCATGAGCCCGGTGCCGGCCAGGGTGGCCGCGAGAGCCCCGTCCTGCAACACCGGCAAAGGGCCCTCCTGCTCGGTCCAGTACCGCTGGAACGCCTCGATGTCGGCACCGGCGTTGCTGGCCCCGACCGGCTCGGCCGCCTGGCCCGCCTCCGCCGTCAGGGTCTGCAACGTGCCGCTGAAGGCGAGCCAGCGCTGCCCCATCTCGACAAGGGCGGTCTCGTCCGCCTGCGGCCAGTCGTAACCGATCATGCTGAGGAAGGTGGTCAGCTCACCCGGCAGTTGCAGCCCCATGTCAGCTCACCCCAGCTGCTGGCCGAGCCCGGCCATGCGCTCCGCGACAGCCCGCTCGTCCTCGTCGATCAGGTGCGCCATCCGGTTGAGGTCGACGCCGACCACGCCGAGCTCCTCGATGGCGGACTCGAAGCACTCGGCGGCGTACGCGGTCACCTCCTCGCAGGCCGCACCGATCAGGCTGCCGATGTCGTCGCCGCCCCAGGGCGCGCCGAACCCCTGCAGATCGGCCAGGAACGTCCGTAGCTCGGTGAGGAAGCGGTCGGAGATGTCCTGAAGGTTGGTGCCGGCATCGCGCAGCCCGGCCGGGTCCACAACCCGGCCCATCTCAGGGCCGCCCACCGGAGGCGAGCCGCTCCTGGACGCCGCTGAGGGTGTCCATGATGCCCTGCAACTGCGGCACCGCGCTGCGCTGCACCTCGCGCAGCTGCTCCAGCAACGCCGTCGTGTCCGGTGCGGCAGTGGCGGCGGCAAGTGCCGAGCGTAGGTCGGTCAGGGCGGCATTGGTGGCCTCGCGGATCTCCTCGGCCAGATTCTCCGAGGCCCCGCGCATCATGCGGGGGTCGATCCAGACCGACTCGATCTGTCCACCGGGGAGCGCCACCACCCGGACCATTCCGTCGGCCGCCTCGCCCACGCCCTGCACGACCGGCTGCGCCTCCGCCGCGCCACCTGCGTCGCCGCGGCCGAGTGTCGACAGCAGCTCGGAAATTGACCTGTTCAGATCCGAGGGGTACGTCACGAACGCAGTGTAGTAAGTCCTCCGTTGCCACCTCAGCCCTCGATTGCGCCCCGCCGGTTGGCAGGGGTGATCACTGCATCCGCAGGGCTTCCGGGGTGTGCAGGCGGAGCATTGTGGCGGCGACGTCGGCCGGGGCCCGGCGACGGGTCGCCATCGACACGGCGACCATCACCGTGAAGGCCAGCGGCACCGTCCAGGCGGCCGGCTGCGCGATGAGCGTGGCCGGCCAGCCGGACAGCGGTGGACCGAGCACCGTGACCAGGACCGCGCCGATCGCCGCGCCGCCGCCGGCCACCACACCGGCGGTGGCGCCCACATCGGTCAACCCACGCCACCAGATGCCGAGCACCAGCAGCGGGCAGAAGCTCGACGCGGCGACCGCGAAGGCCAGCCCGACGACCTGCGACACGTCCAGTCCGGAGACGTGCAGCGCCAGCACCGCTGGCACACCACCGGCGATGACGGTGGCCAGCCGGAACCCGCGTACCGAGCCCCGGCCGAGCACGTCCGTCGAGATCACCCCGGCGACGCTGGTCAGCAGGCCGGACGAGGTGGAGAGGAACGCCGCGAAGGCGCCCGCGGCAACCAGCGCGGCGAGTAGCCGCCCGGTCAGGCCGTCACCCAGGGCCGCTTCGGGTAGCAGCACCACCACCGCGTCGGTCTGGCCGCTGAGCAGCAGCTGCGGGGTGTAGATCCGGCCTAGGACCCCATACAGGGTGGGCAGCAGGTAGAACGCGCCGACCAACGCCAGCACGACCAGTGTGGTCCGACGGGCCGCCGCGCCGTCCGGATTGGTGTAGAAGCGCACCAGCACGTGCGGCAGGCCCATGGTGCCCAGGAAAGTGGCCAGGATCAGCGAGTACGTGGCGAACAGGCCCCGGTCGTCGTCACCGGCGGCGCTGGGCAGCAACCAGTCGTTGGCATCGGTGGCCACCCCGGAGACCTCCGGCACCGGATCACCGGCGGCGAAGGTCAACTCGTCGCCGGGGCGTACCTCCCGGATGTCACCGTCGGGCAGGGTGAGGGTCGCGCGGTGCTCGACCACGACTGTGGTCGCGGCCCGGAACGTCGGCCCGTCGGGCGGGGTCACCGCCGGGCGGCCGTCGGCCTGCCACTGCAGGGCCAGGAAGATCACCGGTACGGCGAGTGCGGTCAGCTTGAGCCAGTACTGGAACGCCTGCACGAACGTTATCGCACGCATGCCGCCCAGCGCCACGTTCGCGGTGACCACGGCCGCCACCAGCAGGGCTCCGAGGGGGTACGGGGAGCCGGCCACGGTGGCCAGGGTCAGCCCGGCGCCCTGGAGCTGCGGCACCAGGTACAGCCAACCGATGAAGATCACGAAGGCGGTGGCAAGGATGCGGAGCCGACGCGACCCCAGCCGCACCTCGCAGAAGTCGGGCAGTGTGAACGCACCGGAGCGGCGCAGCGGCGCGGCCACGAAGAGCAGCAGGGCCAGGTAGCCGGCGGCGAACCCGACCGGGTACCAGAGCACGTCCACGCCGTACTTGAGGACCAGCCCCGCGATGCCGAGGAAGCTCGCCGCCGACAGGTACTCCCCGCCGATGGCGGCGGCGTTCCAGGTGGGACTGATCGCCCGCGACGCCACCAGGAAGTCGGACGTGGTCCGGGCCAACCGCAGCCCGTAGAAGCCGATCCCGACGGTGACCAGGGTGACCGCGACGATGGCCGGGACCACGAAGTCGTTGCCCACTCAGCGCTCCGGCCGTTGCACCAGGTCGGTGAAGTCCTGCTCGTTGCGCTCGGCCAGCCGCACGTACGCCCAGCCGACGGCGATCAGGAACGGGAAGGAGACCACTCCGAGCAGCAGCCATGGCAGGTTGACGCCGGCGACTGTGGTCCGGCCGAGCGAGGGCGCGATCGCGAACAGCCAGGGCAGCCCGCCCAGACCGATGGCCACCACCAGGGACAGCCGCAGCGCCAGCGCGAGTTGCGCCCGGACCAGGCCGCGGACCAGCGCCTCGCCGACCTGGGTCTGCTGGGCCAGCTCGGCGCGGGTCCGCTCAGCGCGGGTGTCCTGTCTGGTGATCTCGGCCAGCACGATCCGGGACCGCCGGGGCGGCGGTACCGCACCGCTCGACCCGACGTCGGGGAGTTGCTTGGCCACCCCGGCAGTCTCGCCCGCCGTACGCGATTGTCAAGCGTTCATGCTCACCAGCGTTCCAGGTCGAGACAGTAGGTCAGGGTGTGGCTCACCGGAATCGTGTCGAGTTCCGCCCGGGCTCGCAGCCGGCCGAGGTTCGTCGCCCAGAGGCCGTCCCGGGGCTGCTCGACGGCGATTCGCGTCAGTGCGCAGGTGCGCATCGGTTCGGGCAGTCGGGCCAGCGCCGGTACGGCGTCGGCCGACAGCCCGGACACGTAGTCGACGTCCAGCCGGCCGGTCTTCAGGTACCTGTCGACGTTCCGGTCGGCGATCAGCCGGTCGGGATTGACAAGTGCCAACCCGAGCAGGGCCAGCACCGCCGTGCCGATCACCAACCTGGGCAGCCACTCGGCCCGCAGCCGCACCACGGCGACCCCGACCAGGAGGAAGAGCAGCCCGAGCCACAGCTCCATGGTCGTCACGACGAGCCGTAGCCGGGTGGCGCCGTACGCGTCGGCGTAGACCTGCATCCGGTAGAGCGCCGAAGCGACGATCACCAGACTGAGCGCGGTGAGCGTGCCGAGCAGGACCCGGACCAGCAGCCGGTCCGCCCGGGTGGCCGTCGCCGCCCGGCGGGCGGCGACCGCGATCACCAGCAGGGTGAGCGCGGTGACGGCGAGCAGTTGCCAGAACCCGCCACGGGCGTACTGGGCGTAGGTGAGCCCGGCCGTACGCAGCACGTGCCCCGCGCCGCCGAACAACACAGTCAGTTGGACCAGCACGAACACGGCGAACAGGGCGTCGAGCAGCACCAGCGGGAGGGTCCACTCCAGTCGGTGGGCCGGTCGTGACGGCGTCGGTCGCAGACCCTCCAGGTCCGGTGGGCGGCTGACCAGGTACGCGCCACCAAGCAGGGGGCCGCCGATCAGCAACAGGCGGACCGTCCAGCCGATCACGCCGGGTAGCGAGATGTCCGGCAGCAGGCCGGCGACCAGTTCGGCGAAGACCGCGTCGGCGGAGGAGAAGAGCATCCCGAACAGCGCCAGCAGGACGGCGGAGATCGCAAGGCTGGTGAGGATGCGTCCGAAGCCGATCCCGGACCCTGTCGGGCGGGTGTCGCGTATTCCGCGTGCCGCCCAAGGGAGCGCCCGTACCGTCGCGGCCGGCGGCAGCGTCGCCGCGACCAGCATGCCGAGCGGGCTTCGCCCGCCGGTCACCGCGAGTGTCCCGGTCACCGCCGCCGCGAGCAGGCAGAGGACGAAGAGCCAGCCCGCCGCACGGACCGTGCCGACGGCTGTCAACGCGACCGTCGCGGCGGCCCAGATGGCCTGCTCCGCCCGCCCCGGTGCCCCCGTGGCACCGGGACGGGCGGTGACCGCCTGGACTGTCGGCTCGGGTGCAGCGGCCGGCCCCGCCGGAGTCGTTGGTGCCGCCTCGCCGGTCCGTGTGACGGGGTTCGTCGCCGGGGACGACGTCCCGGAACGAACGACGCTGGCGGTGACGAGGGCAGCCGTGGCGGCCAAGGCGGCGACCAGCCAGCCGAGGCCCGGACGCACCATGGTGAGCACCGAGGCGCCGACGACCGCCGCAGCCGTCAGCGCTCCCAGCACCTGCGGACGGGCCGGGCCGGATGGCCCCGGCCAGCGGCGTTGGACCAGCGACGGTGGCCTGGGCAGGGCGGGTGTGACCGGCCACGCCTGAGGCCGGCTGGCTGCCGGTGTGGCCGGGCCGGCGCCGACGGTCGGGGCGACCTGCGCCGGCCCGGCCGGTCCGGTCGGTCCGGTCGGTCCGGTCGGTCCGGTCGGTCCGGTCGGTCCGCTGGCCGGGAGTGGGGTGCTGCCGGGGCTGGTCATGCGGCCTCTTCTCGGTATGGCCCGTCGCACGGGATGGTGACCTGGATGCGGCAGCCGGGCCGGTCACTCCGGTCTGGTCCGGCGGGGTCGAGGACACCGATCCGCCCGCCGTGCAGTTCGACGACCCACCGGGCGATGGCCAGGCCGAGACCGGTCCCGCCGCCTGCGGCACGGTCGCCGCGGGTGAACCGCTCGAACACCCTTGAACGCTCGGCCGGCGGAATGCCCTGACCCTCGTCGCTCACCTCGAAGCGGAGCTGGTCGCCGTGTTCCTCGGCGCACACCCGTACCGTGCCGCCGGGTGGGCTGTGTCGGGCCGCGTTGTCGAGGAGGTTCGCGAAGACCTGGTGCAGCCGCCACGGGTCCGCGTGGACCGTCAGCGGTGTCGGCAGGTCACGGAGCTGGAAGCGCACGTCCAGCCCGGCGCCGGACGCGCTGGCCGTGGCGTGCTCCACCGCCTCGTCGAGGAAGTCCCCCACGTCCATGCGTACGCGGCGCAGCGGCACCACCCCGGCGTCGAGTCGGGACAGGTCGAGCAGGTCGGCGACGAGGTGCCCGAGCCGTTCGGTCTGGGCCAACGCCGAACGCAGCGCCGCCGGTTCGGGGTCGGCGACCCCGTCCACCATGTTCTCCAGCACGCCCTGCAACGCGGTGATCGGCGTACGCAGCTCGTGCGAGACGTTGGCGATCAGCTCGCGTCGACGCTGGTCGGCGGCGTGCAGATCCTCGGCCATCTTGTTGAACGCCTGGGCCAGCTCGCCGACCTCGTCGCGGGAGGTGGCGCGTACCCGACGTGTGTAGTCGCCGCGGGCCATCGCGCCGGCAGCCGCCGTCATGTCCCGTAACGGCGAGGTCATGCCGTGGGCGAGCACCTGCGAGGTGAGCAGGGCGACGGCGATGGCGGTGGCCGAGGTGATCGGCGGCGGCCAGCCGATGCCGTACGAGAAGTAGGCGAGCCCGGCCGCCCCGGAGGCGACAAGCAGCACACCCAGCTTCAGCTTGATCGAGCGCACCGGGTCCAGTGGTCGGGGCAGCAACTCCAGCACCCGGTCCACCCAGGTGAGCACTGTCGCCGTCATGACGGCAGCTCCAGGGCGTAGCCGACCCCGTGCACCGTGCGGATGAGGTCGGCACCCAGCTTGCGGCGCAGAGCCTTGATGTGGCTGTCCACGGTGCGGGTGCCGCTCCCGTCGCACCATCCCCAGACGTCGGCGAGCAGCCGTTCCCGGGGGAGCACGGTGCGGGGCCGCCCCGCGAGGTGGACCAGCAGGTCGAACTCGGTCGGGGTGAGGTGCACGTCCGCCCCGGCCCGGCGGACCCGTCGCTCCGCCTCGTTGATCTCGATGTCGCCGAGGCGGAGGGCGGGCGGCGCGGGAGTGGCGGCGGCCCGCTCCATCCGACGCAGCAGGACGTGCACCCGGGCGGTGAGTTCCCGCATCGAGAACGGCTTGGTGAGGTAGTCGTCCGCGCCGACTGCCAGCCCCACGAGCAGGTCGGTCTCGTCGTCCCGGGCGGTGAGCATCAGCACCGGCACCGGCCGGTCGGCCTGGATCCGGCGGCACACCTCCAGGCCGTCGAAGCCCGGCAGCATCACGTCGAGGACGACGAGATCCGGCTGTCCGGCGTGGAACTGGGCGACCGCGCTGGGCCCGTCCGCCGCGATCTCCACAGTGAAACCCTCGGCCCGTAGCCGGGCGGCGATGGACTCGGCGATGGTCCGTTCGTCCTCGACCACCAGTATCCGGCGTGCGCTCATGGGTCCTGACTGTAGGGAGCGGCCGTGGAGATCAGTGGTTTGCGTTGTGAATAACCTGTGGAGAACCGGTCGCGGCTGTGGATAACTCGTGGATCATGCCGGCTGGCGTGTGGGAACTCCGGAGGCTCGTTGTGGACAACCGACCTTCTGACCCGCCGGGCTTGATCCACTCAAGGTGCGGAAAGTCGGGCCATCCGGGTCGGTGGGATGGCCCGACTTTCCGGAACCCTCGGCGTCCGACGGTCACTCCAGGCCGATGCGCTCCGGCCGAGCCGAGGCCGAGCCGAGCCAGGTGTGCGGGTTGCCGTACCAGCACCAGCCCAGCTTGGGCGCACCCTGGCTGATCCACAGCGCCGGCACCCGCTTGTCGCCGCAGCGGGAGCCGACCAGTGAGAAGCACCTGTTGCTCGCCAGCGCGGCCGGGTGCAGCGTGATGAAGGCGAGCCCCTCGTCGATGCTCAGCGGCAGTCGGCCCTGGGCGGTGATCCCCTCCATGGCCGTGGCGGGTGCCAGGTTGCGGTACTCCTCGCCCCGGTCGACGTCGAAGAGCAGGTACGCCGGACCGGCCGGCACCTCCAGCTCCTTGATTGGATCGAAGCGGGGCAGGTCGTCCTCGGCGTAGTTCCGATCGACGACGCCGGGCTTGCTCTTGCCGGCCAGGGTGGTGAGCTCCACCCGTTCCGGCACACCGATCAGGTCCCGAGTGGTGACCAGCAGGAACGGCACCCGGGCGTCGGTGGGGGCGGGCAGCCCGGCGGCGCCCTCGACCGCAGTGGCCCGCAGTGGCGCGACCAGGGCGCGGAAGGCGCTCTCGGTCAGCCCGGCGAGGGTGGGGTAACCGAGCTGCACCAGTCGGTCGAGTTGGTTGTCGAACTCGGATTCGGCGTCGAACGGGGTCTCGGTCACGGCAGGCCTCCCGGAAGTCGTACGGACTAGCGTACAACGTACGGTAGGGCTGCTTCCATTCCCGGCTCAGCGACTCCAATCCTGCTTCGCGGCCCTGACCAGCTTGTCCTTCAGCTCCCGGGTGTGCCGCCGGCTCACCGGCAGCTCGGTCGAATCGATCATCACCACGTAGCCGGAGTTGACCAGCCGCAACTCCGCGATCAACTTCAACTGCACCAGGTACGACCGGTGCACCCGGACGAAACCGGCATCGGCCCACCGCTCCGCCAGCGTGGCCAACGAGACCCGCACCAGGTGTGACCCGTCCGCCGTGTGCAGCCGGGCGTAGTCGCCCTGCGCCTCCACCCAGCGCACCGCCGAGCGTGGCAGCATCCGGGTGGTGCCGGCCAACTCGATGGGAATGGTCGGGTCCTCCTCCGCGCGGGCCAGCGCCGCCGGGTGCGACGGCACCACCCGCGAACCGATCACCCGACGCAGCGACTCGGCCAGCCGGTCGGCCCGAACCGGTTTGCGCACGTAGTCGGTGGCACCCAGATCGAAGGCGTCCACAGCGCCGTCGTCGTACGCGGTGACGAACACGATCGCCGGTGGTCGGGCGAAGCGGCGCAACACCCGGGCCAGCTCCATGCCGTCCAGGCCGGGCATCCGAATGTCCAGGAAGACCACGTCCACGTCGCCGTCGCGCAGCAGCCGCAGCGCCTCGGTGGCATCCCCGGCAGTGTGCAGCCGGGCCACCCGGGGGTCGGCCCGCAGGTGGTACGCCAGCTCGTCGAGCGCTGGCGGCTCGTCGTCCACGGCGAGGACGCGCAGGAAACCGGACGCGTTCACCGCACCCGTCCCGGCCCGCTCGCTCACGACCCTGCCCGCACGCCCGGGTGGAACTTCGGCACCCGCATGCTCACCTTCGTGCCCGAGCCCAACCCGGTCTCCACGACCAGGCCGAACCGGTCCCCGAAGACAGAGCGCAACCGCTCGTCGACGTTGGAGAAGCCGACGTGCTGGCCCGTGTCGTCGCCAGGGTCGCCGGTGCCGCGGGCCAACTCGGCGATGCCGGCGGTCAGCGTGGTCGGATCCATTCCCACTCCGTCGTCCTCCACCGTGATGTGGCATTCGGCTCCCGCGTCCCGGGCCTCGATGCTCACCATGCCCGTGCCCGGCTTGCGGGACAACCCGTGGCGAACCGCGTTCTCCACCAGCGGCTGGAGGCAGAGGAACGGCAGCGTCACAGGCAGCACCTCCGGGGCGATCTGCAACCGCACCTGCAACCGGTCGCCGAACCGGGCCCGCTCGATGGTCAGGTAGCGGTCGATCGACCGCAGCTCCTCGGCCAGCGTGGTGAACTCCCCGTGCGCCCGGAAGGAGTACCTGGTGAACTCCGCGAACTCCAGGATCAGCTCCCGGGCCCGCTCCGGGTCGGTGCGGACGAACGAGCCGATCGCGGTCAGCGCGTTGTAGATGAAGTGCGGGCTGATCTGCGCCCGCAACGCGCGGATCTCGGCGCGGGCAAGTCGCTCCCGCGACGAGTCCAGCTCGGCCAGGGCGAGCTGGTTGCCGGCCCAGTGCGCCGTCTCCAGGGTGGCCTGCACCAACCCCGGAGGCGGCGGGCTGTCGGCGACCGCCACCAGCGCGCCCACCACCCGGCCGTCCGCCCCCAGCAACGGCGCGACCACCGCCCCACGGACCGGGCAGTCGACCCGGTCGCAGTGCAGTTCCTGCTCACCCAGCACCGTCGAGCGGCCGCTGTCCACCGTCCGCCGGGCCGCCGCGAGCAGTTGCTCTCCGTGGTGCGTGCCGCGCCCGTCGACGGCCAGCAGCCGGTCGGCGTCGGTGAGCGCCAGCCCGACCGCGCCCACCAGCGCCCGCAGATGCCGTACGGCCTTCGCCGCGCCCGCCTCGCTCAACCCCGCTCGCAGCGGCTCGGCGGCCAGGCCGGCGGTGTGCAGCACCTCGTAGGTGGCCCGCTGGGTGGCGGTGGCGATGCCACGGCGGGCCCGCAGCCGCAGCACCGCCAGCAGGGCCGCGGTCAACGCGGTGACGAGTGAGACGACGCCGACCACGGCGGAGAGGTTGGCAGCCACGCAGCGATCCTCGCCCCTGCGAGCCGGCGCGCCAACCCCTCTAGTACGCGCCCTTGCGGGCGAGCACCACCCCGACGGTGCGCCACAGGATGCTCAGGTCGTACGCGAGCGACCAGTTGTCGACGTAGTAGAGGTCCAGTCGGACCGACTCGTCCCAGGACAGGTCGGAGCGGCCGGAGACCTGCCACAGCCCGGTCATGCCGGGGCGGACCAGCAGTCGACGCCGCACGTCACCCAGGAAGTCACCGTCGTCGGCCGGTAGCGGGCGGGGCCCGACCAGCGACATCTCGCCCCACAGCACGTTGATCAGCTGCGGTAGCTCGTCCAGCGACGTGGCCCGCAGGAAGCGACCGACCGGGAAGACCCGAGGGTCCTCCTTCATCTTGAACAGCATGCCGTCGGTCTCGTTCCGATCGACAAGGCTGGCCAGCCGGTCCTCGGCGTTGACGTACATGGTCCGGAACTTCCACACCCGGAACGTGCGCCCCTCGTGCCCCACCCGGGGCTGGCGGAAGAAGACCGGGCCGGGGTCGGAGATCCGGATTGCCACGGCGATGGCCAGGAAGAGCGGAATCAGCAGCAGCAGGCCGAGACCGGCGGCGACCCGGTCCATCAGGTTCTTGGCCAGCAGCGCCGGCCCGGAGAGGGTCGGCTCCTCGACGTGCAGCAGCGGCAGACCCTCGATCGGCCGGATGTGCACCCGGGGGCCGGCGATGTCGGTGAGCTGCGGGGCGACAACCAGGTCGACGCCGGAACCCTCCAACTGCCAGGCCAGCCGGCGCAACTCGCCCGGCTCCGCGCTGGCCGACCCGCAGACGGCGATGGTGTCCCCACCGACCTCACGGACCAGGGCCAGGACGTCGCGTCCGGCGTACACCGGAACCGGGGTCGGCATGCCGCGGGCCGCCGCGTACCCGTCGGTGATGTGGATGGCGACGGGCATCAGCCCGGCGGCCGGGCTGCGGGTGACCGCCGCGTAGACCTCCAGGCACTCGGGCAGGGTGCCGACCAGCACCATCCGGTGAGCGGCCTGGCCGGCCCGCCGCCGGATGTAGTGCAGCGCCCAGCGGGCCACGAAACGGCCCCAGAGGATCAACAGCGTCGCGCCGACCAGTGCCGTGCCCACTGTGAAACGGGAGAGCTGGGTGACTGTGGAGAAGGCGAGGAAGGAGACACTCGCGGCCACCGTCACCGATGCCCGGATCACCCGCTTGAACTCGTCCGGGCCGAGCCCCAGGTAGCGCCGGTCGTAGGCCCGGTTGCTCCAGAGGATCACCACCCAGCCGAGCGGAAGCAGCAGGTAGGAGACGGTGTGGAACCAGGTCGGGTCCTGCTGGGTGCCGGAGAAACCGGAGGCAGCCTGGTCGAAGAGCTGGATCGCGATCCAGCTGGCGAACGCCGCCGCGCCGAAGTCGAGCAGCAGCAGGATCGCGATGTAGGGGCGGTGCCAGCGGGAGACACGGCGTCGCGCCCTCGTCCACGCCGACCGAGGAACGCCGTTGTGGGACGGCGGCGTCGGCGGCTGGATCTCGAAGCTGTCGACGTGCCGCACGAGTCTGCTCCGGCCTTCGTTGGTTACCGGGCGCTGGAGGCTTGCCGTCACCTCACCCATGTCCTCCCGCATGACACGGGCCGCTCACTCGGCGTGAAGGCCCGGGTCGCCCACCGTCCCAGTCTCCCACGCGGGCCCCGACCGGTCGTCGCCCCGAAGGAGATTGGCGACCGACGGTGCTGGCGGGATCTGGCCGGCTCCGCACCATTTCAGAAGCCGGGGACCGGGCCACTATACCGATGGATGCGCGCGTGGCGAGAAGGGCGGACCGGAGCTTCCGCTCAGGGAGGGCGATTCCGCTCCGTAGTCCTGAAGTGCAATTACTCACCGTACGAGGCGAGACAACCGACGGTCAGCGAGCGGCTTGCCGCCGGTCTGGCAGGTGGGGCAGTACTGGAGGCTGGAATCGGCGAACGACACCTCGCGCACTGTGTCCCCGCACAGCGGGCAGGGCAGCCCGGTGCGCGCGTGCACCTTCAGCCCGGAGCGTTTCTCGCCCTTCAGCTCCGCGGCCCGCTGACCGAGGGACCGCTCGACCGCGTCGCCGAGGACCTGCCGGGTGGCGGCGTGCAGGGTGGCGATCTGGGCGTCGGTGAGCCGATCGGTGATCGCGAACGGGGACAGCTTCGCGGCGTGCAGGATCTCGTCGGAGTACGCGTTGCCCACCCCGGACAGCACCGACTGGTCGGTCAGCACCCCCTTGACCTGCCCCCGCCTGCTCCGCAGCCGCTCGGCGAAGAGGGGCAGGTCCGCGGCGAGCGCGTCCGGGCCCAGCTTTGCCACCCCGGGGACCGTCGCGAGGTCGGTGACCAGATATGCGGCGAGCTTCTTCTGGGTGCCGGCCTCGGTGAGGTCGAAGCCGGAACCGTCATCCAGGCGTACCCGCACCGCGATCGGGCCCTTGCCCGGACGCAGCGGGGTGGTGGCGGGGAACGCCTCCCGGTAGTGCAGCCAGCCTGCTCGCGCCAAATGCACCACAAGGTGCAGGCCGCCCTCGAAGAGGACGTCGAGGAACTTTCCGTGCCGACTGGCGTCGACCACCGCCCGGCCGGCGACCTCGGTCGGTGCCGGCTCGTACGTCTTCAGGGCGCTGATCGCGGCGATCTCCAGCCGATCGACGCGCCGCCCCACCGCGCGCTGACGCAGGTAACCCGCGAGCGCCTCAACCTCCGGTAGTTCGGGCACGACACAACGGTAGCCTTCTTTCCCGTGAGAATCGTGGTGGCACACAACCGGTACCGGGAAGCCCAGCCTTCCGGTGAGAACACGATCGTCGACTCGGAGATCGCCCAGCTCACCGCCGCTGGCGTCGAGGTGCTGCCCTTCATTCGCAGTTCGGACGAGATCCCGTCGATGTCGACGGCGGCGAAGGCGCTGCTGCCGATCTCGCCGATCTGGGCGCCGCGCGCCCAACACGACCTGAGCCGACTGCTCACCGAGCACCGACCGGACGTTCTGCACCTGCACAACCCGTACCCCCTGATTTCGCCCTGGGTGGTGCGGACCGCGCACCGGCACGGCGTGCCGGTGGTACAGACGGTGCACAACTACCGGCAGGTCTGCTCGTCGGGGATCTACTTCCGCGACGGCGTGATCTGTCAGGACTGCAAGGGCCGGGCGTTGGGGGTGCCGGCGATCAAGCACCGCTGCTACCGCGACTCGGCGGTGCAGAGCGCGCTGATGGCGACCACCCTTGCCGTGCACCGGGGCACCTGGCGCTCGGTGGACCGGTACGTCGCGCTCACCTCGGCGATCGCCGATCACCTCCGCGAATACGGCATTCCGGACGAACGCATCGTGGTGAAGCCGAACTCGGTACCCGACCCGGGTCGGCCGGCGCCGCTCGGTGACGGGTTCCTCTACATGGCCCGCCTCTCCCCGGAGAAGGGCGTCGACCTGCTGCTGGATGCCTGGCGCCGGCACCCGGTGGGTTCGCTGGGCACGCTGCGGGTGGCCGGTGACGGCGAGCTGCGCCACCTGGTGGAGGCAGCCGCCGCCGAGCGACCCGACGTGGTCTATCTCGGTCAGCTCGACCGGGCCGGGGTGCGGGCAGCGATCGAGGCGAGCGCTGTGGTGATCGTCGCCGCCATGTGGCACGACGTGCTGCCCACCGTGATCATCGAGGCGTTGGCGAGCGGCCGGCCGGTGCTCGGTACGGCGTTGGGCGGCATTCCGTACCTGGTCGGTGCCGACGCCCCGCACGAGCCCGCCGGCACCGGGCCCGCCGAGATCGCCTCCGCTGTCGCCAGGGGTGGCGGCGGGCCGGCAATGCCGGCGGGGATCGGTCTGGGCGACGCCGGTTGGGTGGTCGCCCCGGAGCCGGCCGCGCTCGCGGCCGCGCTGCCGGTCGCCCGTGCCGGTGCGTCCGGGCTGACAGTGGCCGCCCGCGCCCGCTACGAGCGCATCTTCCACCCCGACGTGGTCACCGGGCAGCTCATCGACATCTATGCGGGCCTCGCCCGCACCCCCAACCACGTCTGACTCAGCCCGCCCTGCGCCGCCGGCCCACCTCGCCGCCTGCGCCGCCTGCGCCCCTCGGCCCCAAGATCGTGCTCGAACCAGGATGTAGTGGCCTCGGAACGATCGGATGGGCCTATTTCCTGGATCGAGCACGATCATGGGGGCGGGCGGCGCGATCTTGCGCGCCGGCCGGCGCGACCCGACGGCACAGCGCGCGGGTGGGTGTGGGTCAGCGCAGGGAGGCGCGGGCCGAGAAGGCGATGCTCGCCAGCAGGAAACCGCCGTTGACGATGGTGAAGGCGACCATCACCCAGAGGACCAGCGCGGGGGCCACGGCGAGCACCACGGCGGCCACGAAGACCACAGCGCCGTAGTCGCGGACCAGCTTCACCAGGCGCACCGGCAGCGAGGTCGAGGTGACCATGCTGGCCGCGTTCGGGCCGGCCTGCATCACCGACGTCACCAGGTTGACCATCCAGGTGCCCGCGAACGTGGCCACCAGCCAGGTCGGTGTGCCCGGCTCCTGCGCGACGGCGGTCGCGGCCAGCGCTGCCACCAGGGCGATCTGCGCGGCCACGTCGCAGAGCACGTCGACGCGCGCGCCGGCAGCGCTGCCCTGACCGGTCACCCGGGCCAGCTGCCCGTCCGCGCAGTCCAGGGAGTACGCCACCTGCCAGCCGACCAGGGCGAGCAGGCCGACCACCCAGGCCGGTACGTCCCCGGCGGCGACCGGGCCGGCGAGCGCCACCACGGTGACCGAGGTGGCCAGCCCGAGCACCAGGTTGGTGATTGTCAACGCGGTCGGTCGCAGCCCGAGCCGCTGGGCGACGAGCGCGAAGACGGCCCCCAGCCACTGGCTGATCGACTCGCTGAACAGGCCGCCGCCCCGGTTCACCCGGTGGAAGTCGGCGACGGTGGGACGGGGGTCAGCCAAGCTGGTCGCGGATTGCACCGGCGTAGTCTGCCAGCCGCTCCCGGGTCTCGGTAGGCGACAGTGCCAGGTGTTCGAGGATGGTGTACCGGTCCGGCCGGGTACGCGGCGCGAACTGCACCGCCTCGATGAACTGGTCGTCGGTGAGCGCCACCTCGGCGGGGAGCCGGGGCAGACCGTGCCGGGCGAGGCAGGCCGACATCTCCCCGAAGCGGCGGAGGTCTCCGCGCAGCCAGGTGCAGAACAGAGCGCCCAGCCCGGCCAGCTCGCCGTGCGAGGCGGTCCCCGGAAAGAGCGAGTCGACAGCGTGCATGATCTCGTGGCAGCCGCCGCTGCACGGGCGGCTGGTGCCGTCGACAGCCATCGCCAGGCCACTGGAGATCAACGCCTCGGCGAGGACGATCACGAAGGCGTCGTCGCTCATGTCACCCGGGTGGTTGAGCACCGCCTCGGCACCTGCCCGGGAGAGGGAGGCGGCCAGTCCGTCGACCGGCTCACCGCGTACCTGCCGGGACAGCTCCCAGTCGGCCAGCGCGCTGATGTTGCTGATCACGTCGCCGATGCCGGCCCTGTTGTGCCGGTCCGGACCGCTCTCCACGAAGTCCAGGTCGACGATCACCCCGATCGGGATGTGAACGCCGTAGGAGCCCTTGATCCCGTCGGTGATCAGGCTGGCCACCGGGGAGGCGATCCCGTCGTTGGCGAGGCTGGTCGCCACCGACACCATCGGCAGCCCTCGGCGGGTCGCCGCGTACTTGGCCACGTCGATGGTCTTGCCGCCACCGATGCCGACCACCGCGTCGTAGGACCGGGCGCGGAGTTTGCCGCCCAGGTCGTCGGCGGCGTCGAGCGTCCCGCCGGAGACGGTGAACACGTCCGCCGAGCGAAGCGACGGTCGGATCAGCTCCGCGATCTGGGCACCCTGACCCGGGCCGACCACCACCGCGACGTCGCCCCCGGAGGAGATCCGCCCGTCGGCCAGGATCGCGCCCAGGTCGGCGACCGCCCCGCGTCGCACGTCGATGTGCAGCGGGGTGAGGACGCTCCGAGCTAGTAGCGGCACGCGATCTCCCGCGCGCGGGCCAGGTCGGCGTGGTTGTCGACCTCGACCCACGGGACGTCACCGATCGGCGCCGCCCGCACCTCCCCGCCCCGGTCGGCGAACTCCTGGTAGCCGTCCTCGTAGTAGAGGTTCGGGTCCCGTCGCCAGGTCGCCTCCAGTGCGTCGGCGAGGGCGTCGGCGACCTGCGGTTCGATCAGCGTCGCGCCGATGTACTCCCCGTACGCCTCGCCCGGGTCCATGATCTTGGTGATGCGGGTGAGCTGACCGGCGGCGTCGAAGGTGGTCTTCATCTCCTCCTCGGCCAGCGGCTTGAGGGTGTCCACGGCCAGCAGGATGCCCGGGCCGCGCTCGGCCAGCAGGGTCTTCTCGATGCTCACCGGGTGCACGGTGTCCCCGTTGACCAGCAGCACCCCACGCGCGAAGTACTCCCGGGCCAGCCAGAGCGAGTAGGCGTTGTTCCACTCCTCGGCCTTGTCGTTGTGCACCAGGGTCAGCGTGACCCCGTACTTCTTCTCCAGCTCCGCCTGGCGGGAGACGACCGCGTCCGCCGCGTAGCCGACGACGATCACGATGTCGGTGAGCCCGACCTCGGCGAGGTTGCCCAGCGCGATGTCCAGGATCGTCGTCTCGCCGTCCACCGGCACCAAAGCCTTGGGCAGGGTGTCGGTGTACGGGCGCAGCCGTCGCCCCGCTCCGGCCGCGAGCACCATTCCGATCATCGCGACATCCTCCCTAGTCCTGCTCCCGTCACCGGTGGAGGATAGCGCCGGCTGGGTGCGCCGCTCCGGCCAACCGGTCAGCCGGGCAGTGCCGCCAGGTCGGCGAGCATTGTCAGGCGCTCCTCCGCGCTGAGCGTTGCGTACGGGCCGGCGGCCCGCCGGTCGGTCTCCAGTTCGATGGCGAGTCGCTCGGGACCGGCCGGCAGGGCGGCGATGCTCGACGCGGTGTGCCCGGCGGCGGTCCAGGCGGCGGCGTGCGCGTCGGCCCGGTGGTGTCGCAGCGTGCTGAGCCGGTTGAGCAGCAGCACGCCCGACGGGGTGCCGTCCGGCTCGTACGGGGGTGCCAGCGCGGCGAAGGCCGAGGCGACCGGGTGCGCCTCCTCGTCGGCCAGCACCAGGGCGTACGACAGCAGTCGGCCGAGCATCGCCACGAGCCGGGCCACCCGGTCGTCGTGGCCGGCCCACAACTCCTCGGTCACCTCGGCGTGCACCTGGTACAGCTCGGCGAGGAAGGCTGCGCCCCGCTCGGTGGCGGACAGGGCGCCGCCCGGGCCGCGGTAGATCATCCCGTGGGCCACCTGCTTGTCCACTGTCCGCCGGCAGGCGACCGGGTCGTGGTAGCGGGTGATCGCCGCGAACCCGGGCCCGTCGACAGTGCCACCGGGTGCGGCCAGCCGGGTGCGCAGGTCGACCAGGAAACCGGTCGCCGTCACCCCGCCGTAACGCTGGGACAGTTCGGCGCCACCACCGTCCCGGCCGGCCAGGATGCCGGCGCGGAAGGTCCGGTCCACGGCAGGTGCGAGCAGCCCGGCGATCCGGTGGGGCGCCAGTTCGACGGTGTTCACAGACCGATCGACCGCAGGACGGCGAAGCCCTCCTCCGCGATCCGCCGGATCAGCCCGTCGTTGACGTGGCGGTGCTCGTCGAGCAGTGTCACCTCGTGCTCGGCCAGCCAGCGGTACTCGGTGTGCTTGCCGGCCTCCAGCATCGGGCGGTCGAGGTCACCGTCGACGCGGACCAGGAAGTCGTACTCGGTCCGGGCCAGGCCGTCGTCGCCGACGTAGCTGTACTCGCCCACCTGGCCCAGGACGTGGGAGAGAACCCAGCCGGTCTCCTCGGTGATCTCCCGGCGCAGTGCCTCGTCGATGTCCTCGCCCGGCTCCACGTGGCCACCGACGATGTCCCAACAGTTGGGAAACAGGCGTCGGTGTGGTGAGCGGCGCTGAAAGAAGATGCGGCCGTCATGGTCGACGATCAGCGCGCCGGCGCAGCGCAGGGGCTCGGTGGACACCATCCGACAGTAGCCAGCGTCCGCAGCTTGTGCGATGCCGCTCTTGTCCCGGAAACATCCACCGACCACCATGTCCGTACCGAATGCCACCGTCCCAAAGGGGTGATGTGTGATGCAGGTACGGGATGCGATGTCCAGCCAGGTCCTCGTCGTCGGTCCGGAGCACACGCTCCGCCAGGCGGCCCGGATGATGTCGGCCCGCGGTGTCGGGTCGGCGGTCGTGATCGACCCGGATTCCGAGGGCGTGGGGATCATGACCGAACGTGACGTGTTGAAGGCCATCGGCGCCGGCCTCGACTGCGACGTGGAACGCACCGGCGCCCACCTGACCTGGGACGTGGTCTACGCGGGGCCGGAGTGGACGGTGGCCGAGGCCGCCGCCGCGATGGCCCGGGGCGGATTCCGGCACCTGGTGGTGCTCGACGGCCGGGAGGTGGCCGGCGTGATCTCCGTGCGGGACATCATGCGGGTCTGGTCGGAGAGCCAGGCGGTCGCCACGACCTGACCGGAGGTGGTGTGCGGGGCCGGATCGATGGGTAGACATCCCTTGCGGGCGCGGAGGTGCCGTGGCCCGTGGGGGAGGTCCCGATGCGCGACGCGGAGCGGCTGGTCGAGCAGCAGTACGCGATGCTCCTGCGTCGGGACGTGGCCCGGCTGCCGGATCTTTACGCCCCGGAGGCGTTCTACGCCATGCCGGGCGTGACGGTCCGTCCGATCGAGCTGCCCGCGCTGCTGCGTACCTGGACCGGCGCCTTTCCGGATCTGCGGGTCGACCCGATGGGTGCGGTCCGCACCGGCGGTGGCGCCGCTGTCGAGCTGCGGCTGACCGGCACCCACACCGGCACCCTGCATTCGCCGTACGGCACCGTCGCGCCCACCGGCCGGCTGGTGAGCTGGGAGGTGGCCGACGTGGTCCGGGCCCGCAAGGGCCGGATCACCGCCTGGCGCTCCTACTTCGACTGGAGTCAGCTCCTCGACGCGCTCGGCGTGCAGTTGGAGGGGCTTTCCCGGGCCGCGCAGCACGACGCGCTCGCCCTTCCGGTCTGATCTGCCGCCGACCGGTGGAGTGCCGTCACCCGACCCGGTGGCTCAGGATGCGGACATCGCCGTGCCGACCGCGCGTCCCCCGCCGCCGCCCGTACGCTCAATATCCATGACCGCCGAGCAGTTGATCTCCTTTGCCCGTGGGGCTCCCTCGCTGGACATCGTCGATGTCGAGGGGCTCAAGGCCGCCGCCGTACGCGCCTTCGACGCCGACCCCGCTGGGGTGACGGCGTACGGCACCTCCGTCGGGTACCTTCCGCTGCGAAAGTGGATCGCCGAGAAGCACGGGGTCGAGGCCGACCAGGTGCTGGTGACCAACGGGTCGCTTCAGGCCGACGCGTTCCTCTTCGACCACCTGGTCCGCCCCGGCGACGCGGTGGTGGTGGAGCGCCCGACGTACGACCGGACGCTGCTCAACCTCCAGCGGATGGGCAGTGAGCTGCACGGCATTGCCGTCCAGCCGGACGGCCTGGACACCGCCGAGCTGCGCAAGCTGCTGGAGTCCGGGGTCCGCCCCCGGCTCGCGCACGTCATCCCGAACTACCAGAACCCGGCCGGCATGACGCTCTCGGAGGAGAAGCGCCGGGAGCTGCTCGACCTGGCCGCCGAGTACGAGTTCACGATCTTCGAGGACGACCCGTACGCGGATGTCCGCTTCCGGGGCGAGGCGCTGCCGTCGATGCTCTCGCTGGACACCCGCAACGTGGTGGTGCACGCGTCGAGCTTCACCAAGACGGTCTGCCCGGGTGTGCGGGTCGGTTACCTGGTCGGCCCGGCGGACCTGATCGCCTCCATCGCGAAGAACGCGACGAGCCTCTACATCTCCCCGGGGATGGTGTCCCAGGCGATCGTGCACCAGTTCTGCGTCTCCGGTGACATCGACCGCTCGATCGAGACGGTCCGGGCGGCGTTGGGTGAGCGGTCCCAGGTGCTCGCCGAGTCGTTGCGCCGGCACCTGCCGCAGGCGCGGTTCGTGGAGCCCGACGGTGGCTACTTCCTCTGGGTGGAGTTCCCCGAGGACGTGCTTGTCGACCGGCTCGCTCCGGCGGCGGCCGAACGCGGGGTCGCCGTGGTCAAGGGCAGCGACTTCATGCTGGACGGCGGCCGGCATGCGCTCCGACTGGCTTTCTCGGCGGTGACCGCCGACCGGATCGACGAGGGTGTCCGGCGGCTCGCCTCGGCCGTCGAGGCCGTCCGCAGCTGATTTAACTGTCGGGTTCCTGACAGAACGACGATGCCGGCCGTCCCGGGTCTCCCCTGCGGGCGGCCGGCTGGCCCACAATGCTGCGAGCGTCACCCCGCCAACTGCGGAGTTCACCGCCCGGCCTCCGGACCGGCCCCGCCGGGTTGACGCGGCAGCACAACCTCCCGCCCCCACAGGTGCCGGGTGGGCCGTGTCGTCCCCCGCACACCCCCCGATGCGGCCCGGCCCGCCCGGCGCCGCCCCACGCGACCGCCGTCACACCGGTCCTCGACCGCGATCGGCGTAGCCTGCAAGCCGCAGCTGAGCGCGGGAGGTGACGCGATGACGGATCGGACAGAGCGGGACCGGACGGCACCGTCGACCACCGGTCGGGTGCTGCGACCTCGGGCGTGGCCCTCCCCGGTCCGGGCGATGACCCGGATCCTCAACGCCGACGGTTCGCCGCCCGTGCCGGCTCCGACGGGCACCGGCACCGGCCGCAGCGCTGTGGTCGACTGCGCGCTCTACGTCGACGGCAGGAGACAGCCCGGCGACTGGACCTACGCGGAGGCGTTGGCCGCTGCCCGCCGCGAGGAGCACGGCTTCGTCTGGATCGGTCTGCACCAGCCGGAGCTGGCCGAGATGACAGCCATCGCGGAGACCTACGGCCTGCACGAGCTGGCGGTCGAGGACGCGGTCAAGGCCGAGCAGCGCCCCAAGCTGGAGCGGTTCGGCGACGTCGTCTTCCTGGTGCTGCGCACCGCCCGTTACTGCGAGCACACCGAGCTGACCGAGAACTCCGAGGTGGTGGAGACCGGGCAGGTGATGCTCTTCATCGGCCCGAACTTCGTGATCAGCGTCCGGCACGGCGATGCCTGCCGGCTCGCCCCGATCCGCGCCGACCTGGAGACCAAACAGGAGTTGCTCCTGCACGGCCCGTGGGCTGTGGCGTACGGGGTGACCGACCGGGTGGTCGACCTCTATCTGGAGGTGGCCGAGCAGATCGAGGACGACCTGGACGTGCTGGAGGCGGAGGTCTTCGACCGGCACGGCCATGGGCGGATCCAGCGGATCTACCAGATGAAGCGGGAACTGGTCGAGTTCAAGCGGGCGGTGGTGCCGTTGCAACGGCCGCTGATGACGCTGACCTCCCAGGTCAACCGGGACGTGCCCAAGGAGATCCGCAAGTACTTCCGGGACGTGCAGGACCACCTGAGCCGCACGGTGGAGCAGGTGAACTCCTACGACGACCTGCTGAACTCGATCCTCCAGGCGCGGCTGGCCCAGGTCACCGTCGACCAGAACAACGACATGCGCAAGATCGCCGCGTGGGCGGCCATCGCCGCCGTCTGGACCTCCATCGCCGGCGTCGAGGGCATGAACTTCGACAACATGCCCGAGCTGAAGATGACGTACGGCTATCCGGTGGCCCTCGCCCTCATGCTCGGCGTCTCACTGGCCCTCTACCGCTGGTTCCGCCGCAACGGCTGGCTCTGATCCCTGCGACAGCGCCGCTCACGCGGAAGCGCCGGCGAGGTGGGGGACCCACTCGCCGGCGCCCGATGCGCTGCTGGTGACCTCAGCGGCGGCCGTTGGTGCGGGCCGTGTCCTTGCCCAGCGCCTTGGTGAGGTCGTCGGTCGGCCGACCGGAGACGTCGGTGGCACCCTCGGCGACCGACGGGACCTTGTCGGTCGGGCGGACACCGGTCTGCTTGGCCGGGGCGGTGGTGTTGGCGCTGGAGCCGCCGGCCACCGCCGAGCTGCCCGCGCCCGTCATCCCCGCCGCGCCGGACATGGCGGACCCGTCGGACCCCCGGGCCGCAGACGGCGTACGCACCTCGATCGAGTCGACCTCGTCGCGCATCGGCTCCAGGGTGCTGCGGGTTGGGTCGTACTCGGCCCACTCCTGCTGCTCCCGGCGGCGGCGCAGCGCGACCGCGCCGGCCACGCCGGCGATGGCACCCGCCGCCAACAGGCCGGTCATCATCGAGCCGCGACGACGCGGCTGCTTCTTCTTACCGGTGATCCGCATGGTCTTCGACTTGGCCTTCCTGGTCAGCGGCCCTGCCTGCGCGGCGCCGTCACGAGCAGCCGCCGCCAGCGGTGCCAGCGTGGTGAGAGTCGTCCCCCAGCCGGTCGACGCGCGGTCGCGTACCAACGCGGCGGTCGGTGCGACGTAACCCCGGGCCACCTGGACCCGCGGGCCGACGGTCGCGCCAGCGCCCTTCGCGGCGTGGTTGGCTGCCAGCATCAGGTGGTTGATGCTTTGGTTCAGCTCGGCCAAGGCCTGCTGCCCCTGGGACTTACGCCGCCCGAATCCAAACACGGTCCTACCTCCTGGGAGTTGTTCCTTCGTCATCCTCCACCTTCGGATGCCTCCGCGATGCCAGATCGGGCACATGGGAGGATCCGCATGGAACTGACCAACGAGTGAGGAGTACCCGTGGCCGAGGCTGTCTACGCCACCCTGCACACCAACGCTGGCCCGATCCGGCTGGAGCTCTTCCCCAACCACGCGCCGAAGACCGTCCGCAACTTCGTCGACCTGGCCGAGGGCAACCGTGAGTACACCGACCCGCGCACCGGTCAGCCGGGCAGTGGTCCGTACTACGACGGCACCATCTCGCACCGGGTGATCAGCGGTTTCATGGTCCAGATGGGCGACCCGACCGGCACCGGCCGGGGCGGACCGGGCTACAAGTTCGCCGACGAGTTCCACCCGGAGCTGCGGTTCGACCGTCCGTACCTGTTGGCGATGGCGAACGCCGGGCCGGGCACCAACGGCTCGCAGTTCTTCATCACCGTGTCCCCGACGCCGCACCTCAACAACCGGCACACCATCTTCGGCCAGGTTGCCGACGAGGAGTCGGTGAAGGTAGTGGATTCGATCGCGAGCACCCCGACCGGTCCGAGCGACCGTCCGCTCCAGGACGTCGTCATCGAGCGGGTCGAGATCGAGCGGTCCGCTTCCTGAGTGACTGGCGAGGTACCTTTGCTCGCATGATTGAGCGCTCCGGAGCACGGCCGGTGCCGGTGGACCGTGTGGTGGTGGCGGGAGGGTCGGCCCGGTGAGCGAATCTCCGCCGACCACCCCGGTCTGCTACCGGCACCCCGGCCGGGAGACCTACGTCCGGTGCACCCGCTGTGACCGGCCGATCTGCCCGGACTGCATGCGGGATGCCTCGGTCGGGCACCAGTGCCCGGAGTGCGTCGACGAGGGGCGTCGCAGTGTCCGGCCGGCGCGTACCGCCTTCGGCGGCGGTACGGCCGGCCGGCACGGCTATGTCACAAAGGCGCTGATCGCGCTGAACGTGCTGTTCCTGCTGGTCTCCATCGCCTCCGCCCGGGGCGGGGACGCGGCGGTGGGCGGCTCCGGCTTCGGCGGCCTGATGGGTGGCAGCACGCCGCTGACCGAGTGGGGTGCGGTGCTCGGCCGGGCCTACCTCTCCGACTACACGCTGGGAGGGATCGCCGAGGGCCAGTGGTACCGGCTGGTCACGGCGATGTTCCTGCACTACGGCGTGCTCCACCTGCTGCTCAACATGTGGGCACTGTGGATCCTCGGCCGGTCGCTGGAGGCCAACCTCGGGCGGGCGCGGTTCGCCGCGCTCTACCTGATCGCGGGCCTCGGCGGCAACGTGGCCGCCTACCTGTTCAGCAGCCCGCGGGCGGCCACCGTCGGCGCGTCGACGGCCGTGTTCGGTCTCTTCGCCGCGCTGATCATCATCGAGCGCAGGTTGGGCCGGGACATTTCCCGGATCATCCCGATCCTGGTGATCAACCTGGTGTTCACGCTGGCCGTGCCGGGCATCTCGATCCCCGGGCACCTGGGCGGGCTGGTGGTCGGCGCGTTGATGGCGTTGGTGCTCGCGTACGCGCCGCGTGGTCGGCGCACGCTGGTGCAGGTCACCGGTGGGGCGCTGATCCTGCTGATCCTGCTCGCGCTGGTGCTCTTCCGGACCGCCGCCCTGCTCACCTGACCGGGCGGGCGGCACCTCACCTGACCGGGCGGGCGGCGCGCAGGACGGTGGCCACCTCTTCCGGGGTGGCCCCCAGGTCGTACCGGCCGAACAGGTGCAGCGAGTTGCCCGCGTCGATCTCCAGGGTTTCGCTGGTCAGCCCCAGTCGGGGTCGCCGGTCGACGGCGATCGCCTCGACCGCCGACCACTGCAGCAGCCGCCGACCGGCGAAGCCGTGGATGACTGTGAGCCCGGCCGGATCCACCGCCAATCGGACCGGGGCGACCAGGTCACGTACCGCCCAGCCGGCCAGCGCGGCGGCGGCCAGGACGGCCAACGCCAGGCGGACGGCGTCGCCGTCGGCGAAGAGCAGACCGAGCGCGACGAGCAGGACGGCGCCGGCCAGCTTCGCCGCCGGCAGGCTCGACGGCACCCGCCACTCCTGTGCCGGGGAGGTCTCATTCACCCGCCCAGCATGCCAGCGGCCGTCGGATTCCGGCACCTCGTGCGGGTGTGGCCGGACGACCGGTCGATGGACGACGTAGGATCGGGGCAGCCCAAGTTACCGGGGAGTAAACATGAGTGACGCGGTCATCGTCGGCGCGGTACGTACCCCGGTCGGGCGGCGCAAGGGCAGCCTCGCCAGCGTCCACCCGGTCGACCTCTCGGCGCACGTGCTGCGCGCCCTCGCCGAGCGCACCGGGCTCGACCCGGCCCAGGTCGACGATGTCTTCTGGGGCTGTGTGTCCCAGGTCGGCGAGCAGTCGTGGAACATCGCCCGCAACGGCGTGCTCGCCGCCGGCTGGCCGGAGACGGTGCCCGGCACCACAGTCGACCGGCAGTGCGGCTCCAGCCAGCAGGCCCTGCACTTCGCCGCCGCGACGGTGCTCTCCGGTCAGGCCGACCTGGTGGTCGCCGGCGGCGTCGAGTCGATGACCCGGGTGCCGATGGGTTCCAGTGTGGCCGGCGGCATGCCGTTCAGTGACCAGTTGCGCGCCCGTTACCGGGGCGTCGAGGGCTTCGCCGACGACGCGCCGCTGCCGTTCAACCAGGGGGTCGGGGCCGAGCTGATCGCCCAGCGGTGGCGCCTCTCGCGCACCCAGCTCGACGAGTTCGCGCTTGCCAGCCACGAGAAGGCCGCCGCCGCGCAGGACGCCGGCGCGTTCGACCCGGAGCTGACCGCGGTGCCGCTCGCTGACGGTGGCAAGTTCGCCGCCGACGAGGGCATCCGCCGGGAGACCTCCCTGGAGAAGCTGGGTGAGCTGGCCACCCCGTTCCGGGCCGACGGCGTGGTGACCGCCGGTTCCGCGTCCCAGATCTCCGACGGTGCCGCGGCCCTCGCAGTGACCACCTCCGACTGGGCCAGCCGCCACGGCCTGCGCCCGTTGGCCCGGATCCACACCGCGGTGGTCGCCGCCGACGACCCGGTCACCATGCTCACCGCGCCCATCCCGGCCACCGCGAAGGCGCTGCGCCGCGCGGGGCTGGGCATCGAGGAGATCGGCGTGTACGAGGTGAACGAGGCGTTCGCCCCGGTGCCGCTTGCCTGGCTGGCGGAGACCGAGGCGGACCCGGAGCGGCTCAACCCGCGCGGCGGGGCGATCGCCCTCGGCCACCCGCTCGGCGGCTCCGGTGCCCGGATCATGACCACCATGCTCCAGCACATGCGGGACAACGGCATCCGCTACGGCCTGCAGACCATGTGCGAGGGCGGCGGCATGGCCAATGCCACAATCGTCGAGCTGATCTGACCCGGGGCGGGAAACGCCTCGCCTCGACGCGGAACGGCCGCCTAAGGTGCCCAGCGTGACGACGATCGCCGATGAGCGCACCCCCGACTGGTCCAACGAGCAGTGGCAGGTGCGGGCCCGATCCTGGGTCGACGCGCAACTGAGCCGGGCCGGCCGACGGGTGACCGGGCTGGTGGAGCCGAGGCTGCGACCCTGGTCGCTGGTGTGGCGGGTGCCCACCGACGACGGCCCGGTCTGGTTCAAGGCCAACAACCCGGGCACCGTGCACGAGGCGGTCCTGATCGCGGCGCTCGCCGAGTTGACGCCCGACCGGGTGCTGACGCCGATCGCTGTGGACCCGACGCAGGGCTGGTCGCTGCTGCCCGACGGCGGCGAGTCGTTGCGTGACGTGCTGGCGCGTGACCCCGATCTGACGCACTGGGAGCGGGCGCTGCCCGGGTACGCGGCACTGCAACTGGCGAGCGCGCCGCGCGCTGACGAGCTGGTCGCCCTGGGCGTGCCGGATCAGCGTCCGGAGGTGCTGGCCGACCTCTTGGTCGAACTGCTCGACGATCGCGAGGCGCTGCTGATCGGCGCCGAGGGCGGGCTCAGTCCGGAGGTGCACGAGCGGTTGCGGGCCGAGTTGCCGTCGTACGCGCAGCGGTGCCGCCGGCTCGCCGACATCGGCATTCCGGCCACCGTCCAACACGACGACCTGCACGACGGCAACGTCTTCGCCGGTGACGCCGGCTACCGCTACTTCGACTGGGGTGACGCCTCGGTGGCGCACCCGTTCGGCACGTTGCTGGTGACACTGCGTGCCGTCGGGCACGCGGGGAAGCTCGCCGCCGACGACGCCCAACTGGTCCGGTTGCGCGACGCCTACCTGGAGGCGTGGACCGACCGGTACGACCGGCGGACCCTCGTGGAGGCCGCCGACCTCGCGATCGGTCTGGGGCCGGTGAGCCGGTCGCTGTCCTGGCGTCGGGTACTGGACACCCCCGAGAAGTCCCGCGCCGAGTACGCCGACGCGGTCCCGGGTTGGCTGGAGGAGCTGTTCGCCGCCAGTCCACTTCAGCCGAACTCCTGACCATGATCCGTCCGAGTCGGAAGTCGGACAGGCAGTGCGACAGGCGGCGTGGAACTTCCAAAAAACGCGCGTGACCCACGTCACCCTGCTGGGGACGTCGTTGGGCAGGTCATGGACGTCTTCTCCCGAACGTTCCTCCCGGCCGCCGCTGAGGCTGGCCTGGCCGTGCAGACGGTGAGCCGGCACATGCCGGTCTTCCGGCGCTGCGTCGGCTCCGGTGACGCCACCATCCTGGTCACCCGTTGCAGCCGCCCCGACCGCCCGGTCACCGGCGACTACCTGTTGCTACTCACGCACCGCCGCCTGGTGGTGACCCAGCAGACCCGGCTCCTGCACCGACTGCGTCTGCACCTCAACACCGAGCTTCGCGAGCTGAGCAACGTCACCTGGAGCCCGGACCCGCGGCTGCAGTCGGTGGAGATGGCGGCCACCGCGATCGACGGGATCCGTGAGCGGTTCCTGATCCGGACGACTCACCCGAAGCAGGTCTGGCAGCTCGACGCGTTGCTCAACCAGGCGTTCCGGACCCGCCTGCGGCCGCCCGGCGCGCGGGTCGTCGCCAGCATCGGCGACGCGCCGGCCGCCGCCCGGCCCGGGATGTTCGCGCCGTCCTGGTGAGCTGACCCTCATCGGGCGTCGCACCGCCTTTACCGAACCCGAACACGCGCCGATCGCGCCGAGCCCACCGGGTCGGCAATCATGGGCCGGTGACAGTCGAACCACCGCATCGCGGGCTCGTCCTCGTCGTGGAGGACGAGCCGGCCATCGCCGACCTGGTCCGGCTCTACCTGACCAGGGACGGGTTCGGCGTCCACCTGGAACGTGACGGCGAGGCCGGTCTGAGCGCGGCCCGCCGGTTGCGTCCGGTGGCCTGCGTCCTGGACATCGCGCTGCCGGGTCTGCCCGGCACCGAGATCTGCCGCCGGCTGCGCGAGGCCGGCGACTGGACCCCGGTCATCTTCCTCACCGCCCGCGACGACGAGGTGGATCGGATCGTCGGCCTGGAGCTGGGCGCCGACGACTACGTCACCAAGCCGTTCAGCCCCCGGGAGTTGGTTGCCCGGGTCCGCGCGGTGCTGCGCCGATCCGCCGGCGGCCCGGAGGGCGCTGACCGCCAACGTGTCGTCGGCCCGGTGACGCTCGACCCGGCCCGCCGCACTGTCACCGCCGCCGGTGCCCCGGTGCAGCTCACCTCCACCGAGTTCGACCTGCTGGCCCACCTGATGGCCCGGCCCGGCCGGGTCTTCACCCGGGAGGAGTTGCTGGCCGGAGTGTGGGGCTACGCGGCGCACGCCGGCACCCGGACGGTGGACGTGCACGTTGCCCAGGTGCGGGCGAAACTCGGCCCGGCGAGCGTGATCCGGACCCACCGCGGCGTCGGGTACGCGGTAGATGCCTGACCACACCGGGCACGTCGAGTCGCCGACCATGGCCCTGCCGGTGGTCGGCGCCGTCAGACCCACAGCACCCCGACGAGGCCGACCCGGCCGTACGTTGACCGCCCGCGCGGTGCTCGTCACCTGCGCGGTGGCGCTGGTGTCGGTGCTGGTCACCGCCATCGTCGCGGTGCCGTTGGCGATCCGTGGCGCGGAGCGGAGCGAGCAGGAGGCGCTCGCCGCCCAGGCCCGACTCGCCGCCGAGGTGTTGCGGACACGCCTCGACCGGGGTCGCAGCGCCGACGAGGAACGGCTCATCCAGCAACTGCGCGACCAGGGCATCGACGCGTACCTGATCCGCCGTGGCGCTGTCGACCGGGCGGGTCTGCCACAGCGGGTGGTGCAGCGGATCGGGCAGGGCCGCAACGTGTCGGCCCGCCGCTCGGTGAACGGCGAGCGGGCCCTGGTCGAGGGTCGGGCCCTGCCCGGCGGCAACGGGGTGGTGCTCTCCCGTCCGCTGGCCGACGGGCTGTGGGCCCGGGTGCTGCTCAGTTTGTGGTTGCCGCTGCTGGCCGGGTTGACAGCCGGTGTGGTGGCCGGGCTGCTGCTGGCCCGTCGGCTGGCCCGGCCGATCCGGGTCGCGGCCACCGCCGCCGCCCGGCTGCGCGCCGGTGACCGCAACGTCCGGGTGCCGGTCGAGCCGCCGGACGAGGTCGCCGACCTGGCCGAGGCGTTGAACGGGCTGGCTGCCGCGTTGGCCACCAGCGAGGGCCGACAGCGGGAGTTCCTGCTCTCCGTCTCGCACGAGCTGCGCACCCCGCTGACCGCGATCCGGGGGTACGCCGAGGCGCTCGCCGACGGGGTGCTCGGCGCCGACGACACTGTCGACACCGGTCGGACGATGCTGGCCGAGGCGCAACACCTGGACCGGCTGATCGGCGACCTGTTGGCACTGGCCCGGCTGGAGGCCGCCGACTTTCCCCTCGAACCGGTGCCGGTGGACCTCACCCGACTGGCAGTGGACGCGGAGCCGACCTGGTCCGGTCGGTGTGCGGCGGTGGGCGTGCCGTTCCGGGTGGAGACGCCCGGTCAGCCGGTGCCCGCGTACACCGATCCGGGGAGGATCCGGCAGGTGCTGGACGGGCTGCTGGAGAACGCGCTGCGGGTCGTACCCCCGGGGTCGCCGGTGGTGCTCGCGGTCCGGGCGGCCGGCGCGGACCCGGCGCACGGCGGCGTGTTGGAGGTTCGCGACGGCGGGCCCGGCTTCACCGACGACGACCTTGGTGTGGCCTTCGAACGCGGTGCGCTGCACGAGCGTTACCGGGGGGTGCGCAAGGTGGGCAGCGGACTGGGGTTGGCGCTGGCCGCCGGGCTGGTCCGCCGGTTGGGCGGGGAGATCGCCGCGGGGCACGCGCCGGAGGGCGGTGCCGCGTTCACCGTCCGGCTGCCCGGTGATCCTTACCTGACCCGAACATCGGCCTGACGCTCCGCTCGTCGTTCCCGGGAAGGCTGGGGGCTCCACTCCACTGACAGAGAGGGAGAGTCATGCCACGTTGGGGTATCGCCACCGGCACCACGGCACTGCTCGCGGCGGTCGCGCTCGGCGTCAGCGGGTGCGGCGCGGCCGAGGTGGCCAGCCAGCCCGCCCGGGATGTCGCCGTCGAGGTCGCCGCCGCCATGGGAGTCGAGGGTCAGGCGCTGGCCGCGATGGGTTTCGACGCCGACGACCTGGACGTGCTGACGGTCGCGGCACCGGCCACGCCGACGCCCGGTGCGTCCCCCGGCGCGCAGGAGAAGGCCCGGGAGAAGCGCGGTGAGGAGTGGCGCAAGCGCCGCCAGGCCCGCGTGCTGCTGCGCAAGAACACCCTGCACGGTGAGGCGGTGGTGAAGACGAAGGACGGCGGTACGCAGACCGTCGCCGTGCAGCGCGGCGAGGTGACAGCGATCGACGGCGACTCGATGACAGTCAAGTCCACCGACGGCTTCACGATGACCTGGACCTTCGGTGACGACCTGCGGGTGGTCGAGCGGCGGGCCACAGTGCAGCCGAGCGAGGTCACTGTCGGCGCGACGCTCGGCGTCGCCGGCGCGAAGGACGGCGACAAGGGCGTGGCCCGGCTGATCCTGATTCCCCGTGCCAAGTGAGCGCAGGGGCCCTGGCGTCAACCAGGGCCCCTGCCCTCGTCAGCGGCCGCGTTCTCGTCAGTAGACGCGGGAGCCGATGAAGTCGTCGTGACCGTAGCCGACCGGGTTGGCGGCGGTACGGGCCTCGAACGACCACTGCTGCCGGGTGCTGCTGGAGCAGTTCGCCAACCGCAGGCGGGAGCTGCCCAGCAGCGGGTTGTCGAACGCCACACAGAGGTTGGTGGCGGCGGCCGGCTTGATCTGGTTACCGACGAAGACGAACTGCTGCGCTCCGGTGCCGTTGCAGTCGTAGATGTTGACAGCGGTGCCGGCGGTCATCGAGCTGTTCGCGACGTCCAGGCACCGGTCGTGGGACAGCTCCGAGTGCAACGACCGTCGAGCCGAGTCGTACCAGAAGCCCTGGTTACGCCCACCGTGGCAGGAGTACGGCTGCTGCGCGGTGCCGTTGCGGGAGTCGTACCCCTTGCCGTCGACGCAGGTGCCGGTGGCGAGGTTGCGCAGTTGCTTGAACTGCATCAGGCCGGAGTAGAGCACGCCGCTGCCGGTGCTGGCCGGGTCGACGCAGCTGGCCCGCGTCTGGCCGGAGTTCCAGAACTGGGTGATGCACTGGGCGAACATGCCGTGCCCGCGGGCGTTGGGGTGGAACGACTGTCGGGCGGCGTTCTCGTTCCAGATGCCGACCTCGATGAAGAGGCCACGGACCGAGGTGTTGTCGGTGCACACCTCGTGCCCGTGGAAGAGCCGGCTGGCGTCCAGGTAGCGGGTACCGGTGTTCGCCGCGGCCGAGCGCAGCGCCGACTCGAACATCGGCACCGCCTTGTTCCGGGCGAAGGCCGCGTCGGCCAGGTAGAGCAGACAACCGCCGGAGTACCAGCCGGGGAAGTTGGGGTTGTCCTCCACGTCCGGGCTGCCGGGGCTCGGGTACGACATCAGCACCAGTTCGTAGTCCGACAGCAGGTAGCCGGCGTTGGTCATGGTCTGCCGGATGTCGGTCAGCGCCGACTCCACCGCCTGCCGGCTGCCGTCGGTGCGAATGGTCCACTGGTCGGTGTAGGTGGGGTAGCAGGCGCCCTGGAAGAAGACCCGGCGGACGGCGCAGTCGGTGGCGACCGGACCGAACTGGATGGTGCCGTCACCGTTCGCGCCGACCACCACCCAGATCAGCTTCACGTGCGTGTTGCGTGCCTTGATGCCCAGGTAGTCGCCCTGGTTCAGCTCGTTGTGCTGGGTCGGGCCGCCGGCGATCAGGTTCCAGGGGGTGGCACCGGAGCAGGCGATGTTGTACTGCGCGTCCGACGCGATGCCGGTGCGGAACACCGCCTGGTCGTAGGAGCGGTCGCACCAGTTGCCGTCCTGGTGGGTGCCGGGGACGTAGTTGCCGACCCCCTCACCGGAGATCTCGCTGTCACCCATGGTGATCAACGAGGTGCGGCGTTGTTCGATCGGGCGGATCGCCGCGCTGCCGTAGAGGGCTGTCGCCTCGGCGGCCCGGATGGCTTCGAGGTTGGCGGGCAGTGGTTGGACGGCTGGTCGATCGGCGGCGGTGGCGGGGGTGGCCGGTCCGGCGAGCATCGGTAGGACGAGAGCGGCGACGGCGACGGCGACGGTGATGGCCCGTCGTCGGGTCGCGCGTTCGGGCCTGGCGGGGATTGCAGGCATCGACGCACTCCTTTCGGCTCAATCGCGGGACGTCGATTGAGTTACCAGACGGTAACGTGCGGATCAACGGATGTGAATGCTCCTCAGGTCCTTGCGCGCGGGATGCAGAACCGCCCGGATCGGACTATCCGGGCCCGCGCGCCGGGCCGGCTTCTGGTTCAGCGGCCCGGCCCGCTGTGGTTCAGCGGCCCGGCGGCAGGGCGTAGCCGACGTAGCCGCGGAACTCCAGCCGCCAGCCGGCCGGGACGAGTTTGGCGCAGGCCGCCTTGTTGCCGGTGCAGACGATCGCGTCGACCGAGGAGGGGTCGGCCGGCGGTCGTTCCGGCAGCACCGACTGCAACGCCACCAGGTCCGGTGAACCGCCGTCGGGCTGCCGCAGCAGCAGCCACCACGGGTACTCCCAGTTGTCGTTCTGCTGCGCCAGCCCGATCCGCTGCGCACCGCTGTCCTGGACCGCGGTCGCCGCCCAGCGGAACTCGTCGGCCCACTGCGGGCGGCGCAGGAACCGGGTGTCCCAGTCCGAGGTGGTGAAGACCGAGCCGGAGCCGACCAGCCGGCGGGGGAAGCCGTACGACAGCGCGAGCACCCCGGCCAGCGCCGAGGTGGCCAGCACGGTGACGGCCGCCACGGTGGCAACCGTTCGACGCCCACCCGCGCGGTTGCGCAGGACAGCGTCCAGCCAGAGGCCGGCGAGGGGCACGGCGAGCACCACGGCGTAGAGCAGCAGCCGGTTGCCCCACGGCTGCCACTTGATCATCGCGGTGTGCAGAAGCACGGCGGTCAGCACCACCACGGCGTACGCCCGTAGCGACCCGGCCCGCTCGGGGGCGATCCGCCGTGGTCGGGCGAGCGCGATCACCGTACCGATCACCGCCAACGCTCCGGCCAGCGGAAACGCCACCCGGTCCTCGTCCGGATACCAGGCTGGCTCCGGGAACAGTTCTCGCCCGAAGGTGATCGCGCGGTCCTGCGGGTCGACCCCGATCGCCTTGGCGCCACTGATGATCAACTCAGCCCCGGCCCGACGCAGCGGCGCCAGCGGCGTGTCGAACGCGGTGTGCCCGATCCGCAGCGCGTTGACCACTGTCGACGCCGGGTCGTGCCGTTCCATGGGGATGGATTCGCGCAGCCGGGGCGGCCCCAGCGGGTGCCCGAACTCGGCGGTCACCCGGGCCAGGAACGGGCCGACCACCACGGCGGCGACCACCAGGATCAGCACCGAACCGCCGACAGTGCGGGCCAGCCCGCCGACCGGCCGGGACCGTCGAGCCGCGCCCCCCGCTGCCGGGTCGGTCGACGCGGCGTTCCCGCTCCGGGCCAGCCGCAACTGGGCCAGTCCCCAGAGCACCAGCAGCGGGCCGACAGCGATCAGGCCGCTGGTCTTTGTCACAGCGGTCAGCCCGGTGGCCGCCCCCAGCCCGAGCAGCGTGCCCCAGCCGGTCCGTCGACTCAGCCCGTCCAGCGTCACTGTCGCCGCGCAGGCCACCCACGCCGCACAGATCAGGTCGGTCTGCGTGCTGGTCGCCTGGAGCACCACCATCGGCGTGGTCGCCAGAACGAACGCGGTGAGCAACTGGGCGCGCCGGCCGCCGCCGAGCTGTGCGGTGATCCGAGCGGCCACCAGAAGGCAGACCACCCCGGCCGCCCACTGCACAAGGTTGTACAGGTGATCCCCGCCGGTGAGCAGGCGCAGGTGCAGCAGCAGGTACTCGGCCCCGGGCGGGATGGTCACCTGCCGGTGGATCGCTGTGGGCCAGAAGTCCAGGTCGCCCTGGGCCATCCAGTGCTCCACCTTCGGCAGGTGGTACGTCTGTGAGTCGAAGTTGTTCGGCTCGGCCAGCAGCGCGACAAGCAACTCCACCAGGCCCAGCCCGCCGACAGTGCCGGCGAGGAGCCGCTCACCCGGTCGGGCCGTACGCCACGCGTCGACAGCCACGGCACGAACGTCAGCGAACCCCCGACCAGCCCGGGTCGGCGCGGGGGCGGGTTCACTGCGCTCCGCGGCCGGGGCGGACACGTCGGGTCCGCCACCGGACGCCGCCGCGCCGACCGGCACCGGACGCTGTGCGGCGCTGACTGCCGGCGCAGCGCTGACCGGCACCGGTGCAGCGGCTGGTGGCGGCCCGAGGCGGGTCGCCCGTCGCCAGCGCAGACCGGCCGCCACCGAGGCCGCGACCAGGAAGAGCAGCCAGGCGACGGTGAACGCGCCTCGGGCCAGCGCGTGTGTCGCGCCGAGCACCTCGACGACGAGCACCGCGTACGCCCCGGTGAGCAGGACGGCGCGCACCACGGCGAGCCGCAGCGGTGCCACCGCGCCAGCCTCGCGTGGCATCGCCGCGACGATGAGCAGGACCACCGCGGCGACGGGAATCACCGCGAGCAGGGAGCCGGCAGCCGACATGGCGGAAGTAAACACCATTGATCTGAGGCCGCCGCGCCGACTGCCCAGCGGTAGCGGTACGCGGTAAACAAACTAACCAGGCTAGGCTATGGCCGACGTGTTGCCGCCACCGTGGAGATCCCCGTGAAGCTCTCGATCCTCATGCCGGTCTACAACGAGGAAGAACGCATCGCGGATGCCCTCAAGCAGGCATTGGCGGTTGACTATCCCTGCGAGATCGAATTGGTAGTCGTCGACGACGGCAGCCGCGACGGCACCGGCGAGGTCCTCGGTCGCGCCGACGACGCGCGCCTTCGGGTCATCACCCACCAGCGCAACGCCGGCAAGGGTGCCGCCATCAAGACGGCTGTCGACAGCGCGGAGGGTGACTACATGGTCATCCTCGACGCCGACCTGGAGTACGACCCGCAGGACATCCCCAAGCTGCTCGACCCGGTGCTCGACGGCCGGGCCACCGTGGTCTACGGCAATCGCACCTTCGGCAGCCACAGCGCCTACAGCTTCTGGTACGTGATGGGCAACAAGGGCGTCACGATGGCGGCCAACGTGCTGTTCAACTCGTACATCGGCGACCTGGAGACCTGCTTCAAGCTGATGCCGGTGGCGCTCTACCGGTCGCTTCAGGTGCGCTCGCGTGGCTTCGGCATGGAGGCCGAGGTGACCGGCAAGCTGCTGCGTCGCCGGATCCGGCCGTACGAGGTGCCGATCAGCTACCGGGCGCGCGGCCGGGAAGAGGGCAAGAAGATCACCTGGAAGGACGGCGTCGAGGCGATCTGGATCCTCGGGCGCGAGCGCGCTCGCCGCCGCCCTGCCGTCTCAGCCGCCAACTGACCCCAGGAACGCGCTGATCGACCGCCGCAGGCCGTCGGCGTCCAGCCCATGCCACCGGGCGTGGTCGGCCGGATCGCCGTACCGTCGCAGGTCGGTCTGACCCACCCCGAGGGCGAGCAGCCGGTGCGGTACGTCCGCCAGGGCCCGGCTGACGAGCGCGCTCGACGTTCCCGCCAGGTACGGCTCGACAAGCACCACGTCGGTGTTGGCGAGCGCCCGCAGCCCGGGCGTGTCGAGCGGCCGGGGCGTGTGGGTGTACGCCACTGTCACGTCAATTCCCTCTGTCGCCGCCAGCGTGGGGTCGAGCATCGGTCCGACAGCCACCACGAGGGGCGCGTTCGTCAGGCCCCGCCGGAGCACCCGTAGCCGGGTGGCGTCCGGGTACGCCTCGGCGTTGCGCTGCTCGCAGAGCCGCAGGTAGATCGGATCGTCAGTGGTCACGGCGTGGCGCATGAGCGGCGCCACCTCGTCCGGGTGGCCGGGCACCCGGACCGTCCAGCCGTCACCGAGGGAGTCGAAGAGCGCCACGTCTCCGGGCGACTGGTGGGTGCGGCCCTCCGCCGACCCGTCGTACGACGCGCCGATGCTGACCAGGACAGCGCCCACGCCCTGGTGGTCCAGATCCAACTTGATCTGCTCGTACGCCCGGTCCACCAGGAACGTCGCGTACGAGTGCGCGATCGGACGCAGCCCGGTCAGGGCGAGCCCGCCGGCCACCCCGATCATCAGTTGCTCCCGGATCCCGACGTTGAGCACCCGGTCCGGGTGGCGGTGGCCGGCTGAGGCGAACTGGCTCGCCGAGATGTCGGCCAGCACCAGTGCGGTACGCGGATCCTCGTCGAGGAGCGCAGTGGTGGTGTCGATGAAGGCGGTACGCATGTCGGTCATCCCTTGCTCTCGATGCGGGCGACCACCAGGTGGGGGTGTCCTGGTCGGTGCCCGGTCAACGCCGCGTACAGGGCTTCGTGGTCCCGGCCGTCGACGGTGTCGGCGGTCCACCCGTTGACCGTGAACCGGCTGGCGATGCCACCGGCCCACCCGTGGCTGGCCGAATCGTTGTCGACCACCACCGCGGTGAGGCTGTCCAGACCTGTCGCTCCCGCGTACGCGATCGCCTCGTGGTTGGATCCCTCGTCCAGTTCGGCGTCGCCGAGCAGCACGTACACCCGGGCTTTGCGCAGCCCCTGGGCGCGTAGGCCGAGCGCGGTGCCGGCGGCCAGCCCGAGCCCGTGCCCGAGGGAGCCGGAACCGATCTCGACCCCGGGCACCAGGAGCCGGTCCGGGTGGTGGCCGAGCCGGCTCTCCGGCCCGGCCAGGTCGTCGAGCCAGGCGTCCGGGATGAAGCCGTGCGCGGCGAGCACCGCGTAGTAGGCGGCCGGTCCGTGGCCCTTGGAGAGCAGGAACCGGTCCCGCTCCGGGTCGTCGGCGGTGTCGGGGGTGACCCGCAGCACCCGGTCGTAGAGCACCTGGAGCACGTCGACGGTGGAGTGCGCGCTCGGCGCGTGTTTCTCGTCGCCGGTCAGTCGTCGGATCAGCCCGGGCAGTCGGGCGCTGCTGTCGGTGGGCAGTGTGGTGGTCATGCCACTACTGTGTGAGTTGAAGTGGACTTCAACTCAAGGACCTTGTGATGCCGGATCTACTGACGATCGGTGAGCTGTCCGCCCGCTCCGGGGTGGCACCGTCGGCGCTGCGCTACTACGAGCGACTCGGGCTGATCCGCGCCGACCGCACCGGCGGCAACCAGCGCCGCTACGCCCGCGTCGAGCTGCGTCGGGTCGCCTTCATCCGGATCTCCCAGCAGGTCGGCGTCTCGCTCGACGAGATCCGGGAGGCACTCGACTCGCTCCCCGAGGCCCGCACCCCGAGCCCGCAGGACTGGGCGCGGCTGTCGGCGAGCTGGCGCAGCCGGCTGAACGAGCGGATCCGGCTGCTCACCAAGCTCCGCGACGACCTGGACGGCTGCATCGGCTGCGGCTGCCTGTCCTTGCAGCGCTGCACGCTCAACAACCCGGAGGACACGCTGGCCGGCGAGGGCCCGGGCGCCCGGCTGGTGCTGCCCCGACCGACCGACGATCCGACGCTGGCAGGCTCGCTCAGCTGACGGCGACCCGGCAGGCTCACTCAGCTGACGCCCGACCCGCCGCCCGGCGGGCGGGTGAGCAGCACCTTGCCGAAGTGCTCGTTCGACTCGACGAGCCGGTGCGCCTGCGCAGCCTCGGTCATCGGCAGCCGCCGGTCCACGATCGGCCGGATGCGGCCCGCCTCGACCAACGGCCACACCTCGTCCCGTACGCGATGGACGATCTCCGCCTTCTCGGCGAGCGGACGGGACCGTAGCGACGTCGCGGTGACACTCGCCCGCTTGGTCAGCAGCGCGCCGAGATCCAACTCGGCCTTGCGCCCACCCTGCATCCCGATCACCACGAGCCGACCGCCGGTGGCCAGCGCGGAGACGTTCCGCCCCAGGTAGGACCCACCCATGATGTCGAGAATGACGTCCACACCGCGCCCGTCGGTGACCCGCCGGACCTCCTCGACGAAATCCTGCTCCCGATAGTCGATCAGGTGTGCCGCGCCAAGCTCACGCAGCCGATCGTGCTTGGTCTCCCGCGCGGTGGTCAGCACTGTCACGCCGAGGGCCGCCCCGAACTGCACGGCGAAGGTGCCGATCCCGCTGCCGCCGCCGTGCACCAGCAGCGTGTCGCCCGCGCCCAGCCGCGCCACCCGGATCAGGTTCGACCAGACAGTGCAGGCCACCTCGGGCAGTGCCGCCGCGTCGACCGGGTCGCACGCTGGCACCGGCAGCAACTGCCCGGCGGGGACCGCCACCCGCTCCGCGTACCCGCCGCCGGCCAGCAGCGCGCAGACCTGCTGCCCGACCGCCCACCCGGCGACCTCCGCGCCAACCTCCGTGATCACCCCAGAGCATTCCAACCCTGGGTACGCTGGCGCGCCCGGCGGCGGCGGGTAGTGCCCCTGCCGTTGCAGCAGGTCAGCGCGGTTGACCCCAGTTGCCCGCACGTCCACGACCACCTCGTTGGGGCCCGGCTCCGGATCGGGCACCTCGGCCCAGACCAGCGCGTCGGGTCCACCGGGCTGCGGAATCGTGATGGCTCGCATGGGCCCAGTCTTCCCGATCCCACCGGGTGCCGCAGGCGCACCCTCCAGCCCACTGTGGACCGAGCAGACGGCCTGGCCGGCGCGCCGGGGAGGGACGCCGGGCCGTCCGAAGCGAGCCGTGGCAGACTATGCGTGGCCGTACGCCCACGGGTGGCGGCCCAGGAGGGTTCGCCTAGTGGCCGATGGCGCTGGTCTTGAAAACCGGTAAGGCAGCGATGTCTTCGTGGGTTCGAATCCCACACCCTCCGCCCCCTTGATCCACTCGACTTCCCGGAAGTCGGGGTGTTCGGGCCACACGGATACCGCGATTTCCTGAATGTCGAGTGGATCTGGCGCCGGTGACGGCCCCCGTCCAGTGCCCCGCCTCCCGGGTCACTCCGGCGGGTCGGTGGCCCGCCGCTCCCGGCGGATCGTCTCGTCGGCCAGTCGCTCGACGGCGCGTCGGCGTTCGTCGGCGATGGCTCGTTCGTCCCGGCGGCGGAACGCGGTGAGGACGGCTACCGCGAAGTCTCGCCAGATGCCGGCCACGATGTCCCCCTGCGGAACTTTGCCCGAACTCAAACGTAGCTCCCCGAAACCACAGTCGGTCAGCGCGCGCTTCCGGTCGTCGGGAGGGCCGTGGCGGGGTAAGAAGGGGCTGGTATCTCCGCACATCGGAAGGACGCGTCCCCATGACCCTGGAACGACCGATCGCCCCGGACCCGTACGAGCTGCTGCCGACGGTGCCGTCGTTCACGCTGACGAGTGACGACGTGCAGAACGGCGAGCCGATGGACGCCCGGCACGCGCATGGCAGCACCGGGGGCGACAACGTCTCGCCGCAGCTGACCTGGTCGGATTTCCCCGCCGAGACGAAGAGCTTCACGGTGACCTGTTACGACCCGGACGCACCGACCGGCAGCGGTTTCTGGCACTGGGTGCTGGTGAACGTGCCGGTCAGCGTCACCCAGTTGCCCACCGGGGCTGGTGGCGCGGCGGGCACCGACCTCGGCGGGGCGTTCTCGGTCCGCAACGACTACGGCGAGCAGGGCTACGGCGGGGCGGCGCCGCCGCCCGGCGACCGCCCGCACCGGTACGTCTTCGCCGTGCACGCCCTGGACGTCGACCGCCTGGACCTGACCCCGGACGCCAGCCCTGCCTACGTCGGCTTCAACCTGACGTTCCACACAGTGGCAAGAGCGGTAATCCGCCCCACCTACCAGATCAAGGACTAACCCGGACCCCTCAGCTCCCGCGATCTTGCACTTACTGTCCCGACATTCCTGACATACCAGGGCATAACGACGACAGGAAGTGCAAGATCGCCGGGGCGGGCCGGGCCGGGGCGGGCCGGGGCGGGCCGGGGCGGGGCGGGCCGGGGCGGGGCGGGGCGGGGCGGGACGGGGTCAGGCTGGGACGCGGGCTACGGCGAAGACGGACTGGCCGAAGGGCGGGAGGACCAACTGCTCGGCGGCCTTGGTGGCGGGCAGGACCAGGGTGTCGTACACCTTGACCATGGGGCCCTCCTTCGGCATCAGCCGGAAGACCTTGGTGGCCATGAAGTAGCCGATCAGCCCGAGCGCGTTGGCGTAGTGCATCTTCTCGATGGTCAGGCCGGCTTCGGTCATCGCCGCCCCGAGCGTCTTCTTCGTGTAGCGGCGGACGTGCCCGGTGGCGATGTCGGCGGGGCCCATCGCGAACTGGAACGCGGGCACGATGATGATCACGGCGCCGCCGGGTCGGACCAGGTCGCGCATGCTCTGAAGCGCGCCCACGTGGTCCTCGATGTGCTCCAGCACGTTGTACGAGACGGCCGCGCTGTAGTCGCCCCGGTCGTTGTGCGGCAGCAGCATCTGCCGGACGTCGATGTTCGGACGGTCGGCGAGGCGCTCCTTGAGCTGCACCAGCCGGTCCGGGTCGGCCTCGGTCGCGGTGAACCGCGGCAGCCGCTCGGACCATTCCAGCGCGTAGTCACCGAGGCCGCTGCCGATCTCGATCGGGTCGTCGCCGAGGTACGGCACGGCCAGTTCGATGAACCAGCGACGGTGGTTGACAGCGGTTGCCAGGCCTTCCAGCACCTCGGACTGCACGCGCTGATCCCCAGTGATTTCTGCCATGCGTCGATTCCTCACGATATGAACTCGACCCGAGCCTGGACCGACAGAGTGAATCATCCGCTGAGACGGCGAAAGAATCGAGGCATCGGGGTGGCCGAATTGTGGTCGGGGGGTGGGTTCGTGATCGGCGGTCGGCGAACCCGGCACATAGTACGGCAGTACCCCGAAACATGTCACGGCGGTGCCATACGCTGACTACCCTATGAATTGTCATGACTACTCCTGAACCGGACGTGCCCAGCGACAGTGGCGGCCCGGCCGCCGCGTCGTCGGCGGAGGGGGCCTCCGGCGCTGTTCGGCCTTCCCGCAGGGGGATGTGGGCCGATCTGGCCGCCGTGCTGAGCTTCGTGCTGCTCGGCTTCTGGGTCACCTGTCGACTCTGGCTGGACCCGGGCAGCGATGTGCGGGACAACCAGTCGGATCAGTCGCAGTTCGAATGGATGATGGCTCACGGTACGCGAGTCGTCACGCACTTTGCGTACCCGTTCCATTCCAATCAGATGAACGTCCCCGACGGCGTCAATCTGATGGCCAATACGTCCGTATTATCCATTTCATTGCCAATGACGCCGATCACAGTGCTGTTTGGGCCGCGGGCGTCATTTCTGATCTTTCTCACCGCCGGCATGATTGCCACAGCCACGGCCTGGTATTTCCTGCTCTCCCGGGTCCTGATCGGCAGTCGGGGGCCGGCGTGGCTGGGCGCCGGCTTCTGCGCGTTCGCGCCGGCCATGGTGTCGCACGCCAATGGGCACCCGAACATCGTGTCGCAGTTCGTCGTCCCGTTGATCATTTGGCGCACGCTGCGACTCGCTGAACCGGGCCGCTGGCTGCGCAACGGGGTCCTCCTCGCGCTGGTCATCGTCTGGCAGGCGTTCCTCAACCTGGAGATCCTGCTGATGACCGCGATCGGGCTCGGCGTGATCGTCGGGGTGCTCGCCCTCAGGCGCGCGGATCTACGGTCGAGGGCCCGATCCTTTCTCGCCGGGCTGGCCGTCGCCGCCGGGGTCGCCGGGCTCCTGCTCGCGTACCCCCTGTACGTCCAGTTCTTCGGACCTGGCGCGTACTCCGGGCTGTCCCGCCTGATCCGCGGCTACTCCAGCGACGTGGCCTCGTTCGTCGCGTACTCCAGGGAATCGTTGGCCGGTAGCGCGCGCACCGCCGCGGGCCTGGCCAAGAACCCGACCGAGGAGAACAGCTTCTTCGGTTGGGCGCTGGTGGTGCTGGTGATCGCAGTGGTCTGGTGGTTGCGCCGCTCGATCGTGGTGCTCGCGTTGGCCGCGCTCGGGTTGCTCTTCGCGGTGCTCTCGCTGGGTCGGGAGGTCCGCTTCGACAATCGGGGTACGGGTGTGCCGGGCCCGTGGGCGGCGCTGGAGAACCTGCCCATCCTGCACTCGGTGGTGCCGACACGCTGGGCGTTGGCGATCACCCCGATCATCGGGCTGCTGCTCGCCTACGCCGCCGAACGGGCCCGCGAGTTGGCCGAGGCCCACCCGGCCGCTCGGGGGCAGGTCCGCTTCGTCACCGCCACCGTGCTCACGATGGCCCTGTTGCCGATCCTCCCCACCCCGCTGCCCGTGGCCCACCTCGACCCGGTCCCCAGCTTCGTGACCAGTGGGGCGTGGCGGCCGTACGTGGCCGGTGGGCGCAGTGTGGTGACCCTGCCGTTGCCGGACACCACCTACGCCGAGCCGCTGCGCTGGTCTGCGTCGACCCGGCTGGACATGCCGCTGGCCCGTGGTTACTTCCTCGGCCCGGACACCCGCCCGAACGCCGATCCGCCGAAGGTCGCGTTGTTCGGTGCGACTCCTCGACCCACAAGCAGCTTCTTCGCCACCATCAGGCGCACCGGGGCGGTGCCGCCGATCACCCCGCAGAGCCGGGTCCGAGCGGTCGACGACCTGCGCTACTGGCGGGCCGGGGTGGTCATCCTCGGGCCACACGAGCACGAGGAAGCGCTGCGCCGGGGCATGACGGAGCTGACCGGGATCCAACCGGTCTTCACCGGCGGCGTGTGGGTGTGGGATGTCCGGTCGTTCACCGACTGAGCGAGCAGTATGGCCCAGCCTGCCCGGGCCCTAGCGGACGCAGCAGCCCTGGCAGACCTTCGGGCGGGGGAGGGTGAAGGCGAGGCAGCAGGTGCGGCGCTGCACTGTCGGCTCACCGGTCGGCCCCGGCACCAGCTCGATCAGGTCGGCCAGGTCGAGTGCGCCGAGCAGTGTGTCGATGCTCTGCACAGTGGAGCCGGGCAGGGCGTCCGCAGCCCGCAGGATGCCGTGCGCGATGCCGGAGGCTACCGAGCCGAGCAGCGTCCGGGTGCCCACCCGGACCTCGGACTGGATCGCCGTGATGAGCGGCGCCAGGTGGGCGTCGAGCAGGGACGCGCGTAGCGCGGCCAGCAGCTCCGCCTCGTCGGCGACGACCCGCACCTCCGGCAGGCCGGCCAGCGCCAGCGGGTCGTTCGGCAGCACCGCCACCGTGGTGCCCCGGCGAATGCCCATTGTGAGCAGCTGCCGATGGTCCTCGAAGTGGATCAGCAGGTCGGCCGGAGCGAGCAGCGGCACCCGCCGGGCGGAGGCCCAGCCGAGCACCACCGGCAGCGCGGCCCAGTAGCTGTAGGACTTCCAGGCCAGCGCCGCGCAGGCGTGCGGGGTGCCGCCCCAGCGGACGGCGGCGCCGTTCAGCAACTCCGGCAGTCGGCTGCCGTCGACCAGGGTGGTGGCGGGCGTCCAGCCGAGCTCGTCGTCGACCAGCAGGCCCCGGGCGAGGCCGGGGAGGTCGTCGGTGCCGAACATGGCCCGGAGCGCCGCGGTGACGGGGGCGAGCGGCGTGGTGGCGGCCTCCCGCCGTGGCATCACCGCTGTCACCCGAATCGTCCCCTGTCTGTGTGACCGAGGAGTGCGCCCCGGCGGACGAACCAGTGCCGTCCTGAGCTAAGGCTAGCCTAACCACGCCCGCGGCCGTAAGGGAAGGCTCACCTTGGTCACATCTCGGAGGCCCAGGTCACCCAGTGTTCGACGGGAGTAGCGCTCCGCGTACTACCCGGAGTCAGTGCTGGGAAACGCCGCCGCACGATCGATGGCCGTCGGTGAATTGTCAAGCGGTGTGTCGAAAACATGCCACTTGCGTGTGTGCTCGCGCACGGAACGTGAAACTTATAGCCCCGGCCACGAGGAAGCTGATGACTACCTCACCCCTCGAACGGGCTGCCGACTCCTTCGCGGCCGAACTCGCCCGGCAACGGACCGGGCGCGGGCTGTCCAAGAAGCAACTGGCCGTCCTGATGGGGTTCGACCCGTCCTACGTGAGTCACGTCGAGGGGCGCCGGCACCGCCCAACCGAGGACTTCGCCCGCCGCGCGGAGGCAGTCCTGGAGGCGAGCGGCGCGATCTGGCAGCGTTTCCGGGAGTACGACGACCTACGGCACGCCCGGGCGGGTCAGCCGCACCGCGAGCCGTACCTGCCGGGCCAGTGGCTGCCACCCGGCACCGGCCTGGTCGTGGAACGGGAACTGGCCACCCTCACCCACGCCGACGACGGCTACCGGTGCGTCATCCACCGTGAGCTGTACAACGCCGGCACCGAGCCGGTCACCCGCTACCTGGTCCGGGTCGCCGTCGACCGCTACCCGAACGACCCCGGCCGCTCCAACCGGCACCATCGGGAGCACCCCCTCACCTTCGCCGAGCTGCAGATACAGGCCCGTCGAGACGACGGTGGCGGAGACCCGGAGCCGATGCACTGGCGAGCCAAGCACGATCGGGACGCGTTCAAGGAGATCTGGCTGCTCTTCGAGAACGGGGAGCGACGCTTCCCCCTCTACCCGGGCGACCGGGCCACCATCGAGTACGCGTACAGCGTCGGGCACGAGAAGTGGGGCCCCTGGTTCCAGCGAGCCGTCCGACTGCCCACCCGGCAGCTCGCCGTACGCCTGGACCTGCCCGTGGCCCTCGACCCGCAGGTCTGGGGCGTGGAGACCTCGCTCAGCGCGGAGGAGGGCCCGCTGCGGACGGCGCCGCAGCGTCACGACGAGGGCGAACGGGTGATCTACGACTGGCAGACCGACGACCCCCCGTTGAACGCCCGCTACCGGATGCAGTGGCGGTTCCGTGCCCGACCGGACACCGAACCGGACATCGGCCCCGGCGGCGCCCGGGTCCGACCCAGCGACCGGATGCGCGGCCTCGGCATCGTGCAACGCGGGGACGACCTGCTCCGCCAGCGGGCCCGCCCGTTCGACCTGCCCGGGGAGGAACACGTCGCCCGGGACGTGGTCGACCGGCTCACCATGGCCCTGGCCCGGCTCGACGAGCTACACCCGTTCAGCAAGGGGGTGGGCGTCGCCGCCCCGCAGTTCGGCATCGGCCGGGCGGCGACCGTGGTGCGGCCCCCCGACCGGTCGGCGGAGCCGGTCGTGCTGCTCAACCCCCGGGTGGTCGACGCCGACCCGGAGACCGACGAGCAGTACGAGGGCTGCCTCTCCTTCTTCGACCACCGAGGTCTGGTGCCCCGGCCGCTGCGACTGGACGTGGAACACGCCCAGTGGGACGGCAGCCGGATCATCACGTCGTTCGAATTCGGCATGGCCCGGCTGGTCGCACACGAGATCGACCACCTGGAGGGCCGGCTGTACGTCGACCGGATGGCACCCGGCGTGCCACTGGTGCCGGTGGAGGAGTACCGCGAGACCGGGCACCCCTGGCGCTACTGACCAGGAAGGGCCGGGGCGCGTGCCCCAGGGGGCAGGGGCACGCGCCCCGGTGTGGGGGGAGGAACGTCTAGAGGTCACCGAAGGTGTCGTAACGGATGTGCGGCGGCGGCACATCGTCCGCAGCGAGCACCCGCAGGGTGGACCGGACCATCCGGGCGGCACCGGAGACGAAGCAGTCGTGCGTGGTCCACGGGCCGTACCGGGCCACGACCTCCGGGATCTCGCCCTGCTCGCCGTCGAAGTCCGGATCCTCACTGCACGCGGCGGTGACCGACAACCACGGGTGTACTGCCACCAACTCCTGCAACCCGTCCAGGCCGTACAGGTCGGCCGCCTGCCGGGCACCGTAGAAGACGTGCACCCACCGGGTCCGGTTGAAGGTGGCCAGCTCCTCCACCAGCGCCTTGATCGGCGCCAGCCCGACGCCGCCGGCCACGCAGAGGATGTCCCGTTCCGAGGCGCGGTCCAGGGTCATCGACCCCATCGGCGCCGCCAGGCGGAGCAGGTCACCCGGCCGCACCCGCCGCACCAGGGCACCGGACACCCAGCCGGCCCCCGGAGACCGCACGTGGAACTCCAGCACGTTGTCGTCGTTCGGGGCGTTCGCCACCGAGTAGTTGCGCCACACCCGGGGGTGGAAGCGCGGCACCTCCAGGCTCACGTACTGCCCCGCCTGCCAGCGCAGCGGATGCTGCAACGCCCGGCAGGTCAGCACGGCGGTGTCCGGGCCGTACCGCTCGTGGGTCAGCACTTCGGCGTGCCAGAACGGCGGATCGTCGTCGGAGGCCGCGCCAGCCACCATCACGGCGGCGATCGCCGCGTACGCCTCCCGCCACGCCTGGTCGTACTCCAGGTTCCAGCCGTCGCCGGCGGTACTGCGCAGCGCGTCCAGCAGCGCGACGCCCATCGTGGCGTAGTGCCGCTCGTCGACGTGGTACTTGCGATGGTCGCGGCCCAGCGCCCGGAGGAACTCGTCGAAGCTCTCCGGGTCGTCGACAGTGTGGATCGCCGTGATGATCGCTTCGAGTAGACGGTCGCCCTGGCCGGTCATCTGTACCGGGAAGAGTTGCCGCAGGGCGGGGTCGAGCAGGAACAGCCGAGCGTAGAAGTGACCGCTCAGCCGGACCCGGTCGTCCTCAACCAGGGTCCAGCTCTCCTTCAGCAACCGCGCGAGGTTGTCCACTGACGCTCCTTCTCCAGACGGCAACGGATCGGGCGCCCATAGAATCTCCACGGAGCGTGTCGACTGGTCGCACAGAATGTGCGATCGGCTCATGGTGGCCGGTCGGCCATGTCACGGATGCCGCACGTCGGGCAGAGTGGTGCGGTGACAGTTGAGCTGACCCGCCCGGTGTCCCGCCGACTGCTGGGCACCGAGACGCTGCTGGTCCTCGGCCTGTCCCTCGGCCAGTCCGCGATCTACGCGGTGGTCTCGATCATCGCGAAGTTGACCGCCGACGGTCCGCTCTCCAAGCAGACCGCCTCGCTGAACACCTCGGCGTCGGCCCGCCCCTGGCTGGACCTCACGTACCAACTGCTCGGCATCGTGTTCGCGCTGCTGCCGGTGCTGCTCGCCGTACACCTGCTCAGCCGTGACCCCGGCGACCCGGCGCGGACCCTCGGCCTGGACGCCCGGCGGCCCGGTCAGGACGTGGCGCGCGGCGCCGGCCTGGCGGCGCTCATCGGCCTACCCGGGCTGGCGCTGTTCTGGGTGGCGGCCCACCTGGGCCTCAACGCCACGCTGGTGCCAGCCGCGCTGCCGGACGTCTGGTGGACGGTTCCGGTGCTGATCCTCGCCGCCGTGCAGAACGCCGTGCTGGAAGAGGTGATCGTGGTCGGTTACCTGGTCACCCGGCTGCGTCAGCTCCAGTGGCGGCTGGCCGCGATCATCGCGGCCAGTGCGCTGCTGCGTGGCTCGTACCACCTCTACCAGGGCTTCGGCGCGTTCGTCGGCAACGCGATCATGGGCGTCGTGTTCAGCCTCTTCTACCTGCGCACCCGGCGGGTGATGCCGCTGATCATCGCGCACACGGTGCTCGACGTGTTCGCCTTCGTCGGCTACGCGCTGCTGCCCCGGGAGTGGTTCGACTGGCTCTGACCCGTCAACGCCGGTCAGGTCGGTAAACCGCCACCGTGCGGGCCGCGAGCCGGTCGGCCGCCGCCGCGTCACCCAACGCCGCTGCGAGCACCGCCGCGCCCGGCAGCAACCGGGCCACCAGCCGCAGCGCCACCCAACCACCGGCCTGCGCCGTGAGCGGCGCGGCCAACCGCCAAGCCGCCTCCGCCGCCCGCGGCCACGCCCCCTCGACCGGGTCACCAGCCGTCTCGGCGGCGGCCAGAGCCGCCGCCGCGCTCGCCCGATCCGGGTGCACCTGGGTCAGCACCAGCAGGTCGACGGCCCGGTCCGGATGCGTCGGATCCTTGCCGTACGCCGCGGCCAGGTGCAGCACCAGCTCCGAGTGCGTCCACAGCACCGCCACCAACTCGGCCAGCGGCGCGAAGAAGCCGGCCAACGCGGAGGCCGCCCCACCCGCACCCGCCGAGCGGACGAACCGCCGGGCCGCCAACCGGGCCAGGCCGTCCGCCGAGGCGTCCGGATAGCGGTCGCGCAACCCAGCGGCCCACCCGGCCGCGCCGGGCCCGAACGTCCGCACCGCAGCCAGAGCCAACAGCTCCGGTGCGAAGCCAGGGTGGTCGAGCACGCGCGCGGCGACCGCGCGCAGCTCCGATTCCGGGGTACGCCCCAGAGCCGGCTCAGCCTGCCGCACGGCGGGTGCCGCCGGTGCCAACTGGGGCTCGGCGGGCGCCGTCTGTTGCTCGGATGGTGCCGTCTGCTGTGCGTGCACGGGTTCGGGGGCGGGCTCTGTCGGCGTGGTGCTAGTGCGTGGGGTGACCGCGCGTTTGGTGGTCTTCGCGGCGCGCTTGCGCGGCGCCGGCGTGGTCGGGGTCACCTCTGCGGGCGTCCCGGCTGCCGTCCGAGGGGCAGCCTTGCGAACGGGAGCGGTCCGGGCCTTCGGCGGTGTCCGCGCGACGCCTGCTGCGGGGGCTGTTGCGGGGCCTGCTTGATCGCCGTCCGGCTGTTGCGGCTGTTCCGCGCTCGCCTCGGTGGTCAGCTCGGTCGGTGCGCGCCGAGGCTGTCGAGGCAGGGGGCGGTCCGGCTCCGGAGGCTGAAAGAGCACCAGCGGGGCAGCCTTGGCCCGTCGAGGACGCTGGCCCGCCGGGGCGGCTGACGGCGGTGCCGGCGTCTCAGCCGACTCCACCGTTTCGGTGGGCTCCTCAGCCACTGTCGGCGGCCGGAAGGTGGCCCGTGGGGAGCGCTGACGTGCTCGTTCAGCAGGCTCTCGACGGGTCGACTCGCTGGGCGGCTGCTCCTGCATATCGATGGAGCGTAGTCCCGATCACGCCGGCGCACAGCGTGGAAACACGGAGGGCCGACGGGTCGCGGTGGGCGTACCCCGGAAGTCGTTTTGCTCCCGGTGGGTGGCGACCTGTATCCTCGGGCGCGGTGGTCTGAGGATCACCAGGGAGACTTCGCCTAGTCTGGTCTATGGCGCCGCACTGCTAATGCGGTTGGGGTCTTAAAGCCCCTCCCGGGTTCGAATCCCGGAGTCTCCGCGCGAAAGCCGGGTGTGTAGACTGGCTGAGCACAAGCGCCCGTAGCTCAATGGATAGAGCATCTGACTACGGATCAGAAGGTTAGGGGTTCGAGTCCCTTCGGGCGCACAGAGCAGGGAAAGCCCCCGACCAGCCAAACGGCAGGGTCGGGGGTTTTTTCGTATCCGGCCAAGGTCAGCGCCTGGACGCTCGTGGGAGCCGTGCTGGGAGCAGCGGGGTGCCCTGAGCCAGCATCAATGACGCCCCGGATCCTTGCATCTGCGCGCCGCGCAACCGTGCCGCATCGGCAGTGAACAACCGGTGGGGTGTGACAGCTGCCCCCGCTTCCCCCGGACGGGGACCGCCGATGCCAACGAGGTGGCCTACGACGCCTCGGCCGGCCGACGGACGGGTGGCCGCCCAGCGTGTGCCACCGACCGTTGCGGATGGTGAGAGCTACTTCACAGCCGTGCTGTGGGACATCCATTGTCGCCGCTGCGCCGTCGATCTAGGATCCGAACACGGATCGCTGTGGGTCAATCAGACCGTTGCCTTGGACTGTTTCCCGCGAGCGTTGTGGTGCCGAACATCGGGGGAAGGGTCGGCGAATGATTCGACATGCGCACTTGACGATGCGAATGGACGCCCGTGAGGATCGCCATGCGGGCTCAATTCGGGGTAGCGCCGATATCGCGGCCCAATGGAATATGCCCGCCACGATTGTTCGCGGCCGACGGCGTTGAACCGGTTACTCGGACTCGACCTGCATCTGATCCGCCGGCTGTCCCGTGGCAGAGCCGCCCGGGCCTTCCTGCTGGCGGTCTTCATCGACGCGGCGGGTCGGGGGATCTTCCTCACCGGGTCGATCCTCTTCTACACGCAGGTCATCGGACTGACCAGCACGCAGGTGGGCACCGGCCTGTCGATCGCGGCGCTCTGCGGGCTGGTCTGCGTCGTACCCATCAGCCGGCTCGCCGATCGGGTCGGAGCGCCCCGGATGCTCATCGTGCTCCAGTTGTGGCGCGCTGCCGGCTTCTTCGCCTATCCGCTGGTCGACGATTTCAGCGGATTCCTGATAGCGGCGTGTTTCATCGGCATGGCCGAGAACGCGGCCACCCCCCTGCTGCAATCCATTGCCGGTTCGATCGCCGAGGACGACACGCCGGTCGGGACGATGGCAGCCGTTTCGGTGGTGCGCAACACGGCCTACTCCCTCGCTACGCTGGCAGCCACACTCTTTATCACCCTGGCCGACGCGTCGGCGTACATCGGATTTGTACTGGTCAACGCAGCGGCTTTCTTGATCACCGCATTCTTGCTGCTGCGGGTGCGCTCGGAGCTACCGCGGGGTGTCGCGGTACGCGAGCGCGGTGCCAGTGTCGGGGCACTTCCCTGGCGGGACCTGCGATTCGTGTCGCTGACCCTGCTCAACGGCATTCTGTTCCTGCACGCTGCGATCCTGGGTGTCGCGCTGCCGCTGTGGATCGTGACGCAGACGTCGGCACCCAAGCCGGTCGTCGGAGTCGTGTTGCTCATCAACACCGTCCTCGCCGTTGCGCTGCAGGTCCGATTCAGCCGTGGTGGTGACGACCTCGGTCATGCCGGTCGGCTTCAGCGCCGCGCGGGTGTGGCCCTCGCGGTGTTCTGCGTCCTGGCCGCGGTGTCGGGCGGGTTGGGCGACGTGGGCGCGACGGTTGTTCTGCTCCTCGCCGCGGTGGCGTTGACCTTCGGGGAGCTGTGGCAGTCGGCCGGAGGATGGGGCGTGTCCTTCGGGCTGTCCCCGGTTGATCGACGCAATTTCTATCTCGGTCTCTACAACCTTGGCGCGGGTGGCTTCGCGGTCATCGGCCCAGGGCTGCTCACCGTTGCCGTCGTCGGTCGCGGGCCGGTCGGCTGGCTGGTCCTGGGAGCCGTCCTTCTCGTCGCCGGGGTGCTCACATCGGTGCTCACACAGCGTCCGCCGCGTTCCCGGGAACCCGGTGACGCCGGGGTGCCCAGCCGGGCCGGAGGGGCCTGACCCGAGCGTGGAGTACCGCCACGAAGGAAGGAAGTGCCATGCCGCCCGTGCAATTCGGTGTCGTCTCGCTGGGTGCCGCGTTGGGGGAACCGCAGGATGTCGCTGAGGTGGCACCGAGCTACGTGAAGGATCCCGAGCGTGTGATGGCGTGGGGCTATCGCACGTTCCATCGGGTCGTCGACGGAACCACGTCGGCGCACCTCGGCGCCCGAGCGGCCACCCAGGCGTTGGAGCGGGCGCGGATCGAGGTCGGCGAGATCGATCTGCTCGTGGTGGCCGCCAGCGACGTCCCTGACTACCTGCAGTGGGACGTCTCCTCGGCGGTGGCCCGGGAGTTGGGGATGGTCGGGACGCCGACCCTGCTGCTCACTCAGGCCTGCGCCGCCACGGTGACGGCGTTCCAGCAGATCGCGGGGACCTTCGCCGTCCGTGACGACGTGCGGACCGTCCTCCTCGTCGCGATCAACCAGGTCAGTGAGGGGCACGCCAACCGGATGAACACCAACACGTGTGTCTCCAGCGACGGGGCCGCCGCCGCGGTGTTGAGGCGGAACCACGCGACGTTGCGGTGGCTGGCGACCGACCAGTTCACTGATCCCGAATGCGTCGACTTCTTCCGGGTGGAGTACGGCGGGGCGGCGGCACCGATCGCCCCGGAGGGCCTCGGCAACCTCGAATTTGACCGGCTCGCCGCCGTCTACCGGCAGTTCCGCCGTGACCCCGACCACTTCACACGGTTCACCCGCGAGTTGAACCAGCGGGTCGCCCTGGTCGTGGACAACGCCTTCGCGCGCTCCGGTGTCGACCGGGCCCGGCTGACCCGGCTGATCTACCTCAACGACAACTACAAGGCGATGGTCGACGTGGCCGAGGCGGTCGGCTTGCCGCTCGATCGGACCAACTTCGAGCTGGGGGCGTCAATCGGCCACTGTGGCGCCGCTGACCAGCTGATCTGCCTGGACACCTATGTCGAGCGCGGCGATCTGCAGAAGGGCGACGTGGTGGCACTGGCCGGCATCGGGTACGGCATGCACTGGTTCTGTACCCTCCTGGAGGTCTGACCGCCTCCGCTCATCGCGGCAGAGAGGCCGCGATGAGGTGCATCTCCTTCTCCGGCTCCAGGTACTCGGCCCGAATCTCGATGGAACGCAGCTGCCCGAGGCTGCTGACATGTGTGCCGCCACACGGCATCGTCGCCACCGGCGAGATCTCACAGCGCCAGACCCGTTCCGCAGTGAAGCTGTCCGACGATCCGACGAGATGAACCGGGGCATCGGCGGCGACCCAGGAGGCCAGCAGATCGTTGGCGCGAGCGAGGTACGTGTCGAGGCCGGCGAGCATCCGGGCGTGGTCGAAACCCTTGCGTCGCAGAGACTTGCCCAGGCGATAACGGTCCACGCTGCTGCCCAGGTCGTGCCGGCTGTCGATCAGCGCGGCGGCGTCGAAGTTGCGGCTTCCCCGGGAATCCCGGGGCGCGTCCTTGCTCCACAGTTCTTCGGTGGCCTCGTTGAACGCGTACGCCACCAGATGGCACCCGGTGTGGGCGGCGCTCAACCACCGACGCCGATGATCGTCCACCGTCAGCTGGGCGGTCCGACCGACCCAGGACTCCTCCGGTTGCTTGACGATGAGGTGAGCGACAGCGAACACGTGCTCGATGTCGCCACGGCGTGCGGTCACCTCAGGCCCGATGGACACGGCACCGTCGGCCGGCCGGAACGTGACGATCTGCGTGTCGACGACCGGGGTGACCTGATCGCCCACTGTCAGGTTGCCGTGATCTCCCGGTTGGTCCGGCCAGGCGGCGTCGACCGGGTGGAACGGGGTCGCGTCGGTGACGACGGCCCAGCGCCCGGAGCCGGCCGGCAGGACCGCCTCGATCCGCGCTTCAGCGGCAGTGTCACCCCGGTGATAGGAGATCCGGGTCTCGGTGATCTCGTACAAAGCTTCTCCATCGAGCAACATGTGCGCAGTGCCTTCGACAGTGGGGCGTTCAGCTGGCGTCGGTGCGGCCGACGGCCGCACGCACGGCATCGGCCAGGTCGATACGGTAATGCTTGGCGAGCTCGGCGCAGAGCTGTTCGACAGTCACGTCGTATTGTTGACCACCTTCGTGTTGCAGGGCGTACCAGGCGAGCTGACATCCGATCGCGGCGGCGTCGATGTGCGACAGGCCCCAGTCGATGCCGGCGAAGAATCCGGCTCGGAAGGCGTCGCCACCGCCGGTGGGGTCGACCACCACCGGGACCGACGCGGCGGGCACCGTGGCGTCGCCGTTTTCGTCGCGGATCCGTACGCCTCGCGGGCCGAGTGTGGTCACCACGGTGCCGACCAGTCCGAGCAGACCCTTCTCGGTCAGTTCGCACTTCTCCAGAAGCAGGTCGAACTCGTATTCGTTGGTCAACAGGTAGCGGGCCCCCGTGATGAAGGCACGCAGTTGCTCACCCGGCATCCCGGCGATCTGCTGCGACGGGTCGGCCGCGAAGGGCCAGCCGGCCTGCCGGCAGCAGGCTGCGTGTCTCAGCATGGCGGCCGGCGAGTCGGGCGAGATGATCACCAGGTCCGGTGCGGCTCGGTCGGCACCGACGACGGCGGCCAGGTCCAGGCGATGGGCCTCGGCCATCGCGCCGGGATAGAAGGACGCGATCTGGCACTGCTGCTCGTCAGTGGTGCAGATGAAACGGGCCGTGTGCTCGCCATCGACGAGGAGCACTGGCGAGCAATCGACGCCGTGCCGTTCCAGGAACGATCGGTAGTCGGCGAAGTCGCGCCCGACCGCGCCGACCAGGCTCGGCCGGAGACCGAGCCTGCTCATGCCGTACGCGATGTTGGCGGCAACGCCACCACGACGGATCACCAGTTCGTCGACCAGGAAGGACAGCGACACCGCGTGCAGGCGGTCCGCGAGGAACTGATCGGAGAAGCGGCCGGGGAAACGCATCAGGTGATCCGTGGCGATCGATCCGGTGACGTAGAGCCGCCCCATATCAGCTGGTCGCCGCGCTCTTCAGGTCGGCGGCGCGGTCAGTGCGCTCCCACGTCAGGTCCGGCAGCTCACGGCCGAAGTGGCCGTACGCGGCGGTCTGCTGGTAGATCGGACGCAGCAGGTCCAGGTCGCGGATGATCGCGGCCGGACGCAGGTCGAACACCTCCTTGATCGCCTTTTCGATCCGCTCGGCCGGCACGTTCTCGGTCCCGAACGTCTCCACGAACAAGCTCACCGGGTGGGCCTTACCGATCGCGTAGGCCACCTGCACCTCGCACCGCTCGGCCAAGCCGGCCGCAACCACGTTCTTGGCGACCCAGCGGGTCGCGTACGCCGCCGAACGATCCACCTTCGACGGGTCCTTGCCGGAGAACGCGCCACCACCGTGACGGGCGTAACCGCCGTACGTGTCGACGATGATCTTTCGGCCGGTCAGGCCCGCGTCACCCATCGGACCGCCGATCTCGAACCGGCCCGTGGGGTTCACCAGCAGCCGGTAACCCTCGACGTCCAGGCCGAGGGCCTCCAGCTCGGGAGCGATGACGTGGTCGCTGACGTCCGGCGTCAGCAGCGACTCCAACGAGATGTCGGCGGCGTGCTGCGACGACACCACCACCGTGTCCAGGCGCACCGGACGCAGACCGTCGTACTCGATGGTGACCTGCGTCTTGCCGTCGGGACGCAGGTAGGGGATCGTCCCGTCCTTGCGGGTGGCCGACAGCCGGCGGGCCAGGCGGTGCGCCAGCGCGATCGGCAGTGGCATCAGCTCTGGCGTCTCCGAGCAGGCGAACCCGAACATCATGCCCTGGTCCCCGGCGCCCTGGCTGTCCAGCGAGTCGGCGGTCCCACCCTCGCGCTTCTCGATGGCGGCATCGACACCCTGCGCGATGTCGGGCGACTGCGAGCCGATGGAGACGCTCACGCCGCAGGAGGCGCCGTCGAAGCCCTTCTTCGACGAGTCGTAACCGATCCGCAGGATCGTGTCGCGAACGATGCCGGGAATGTTGGCGTAGGCCTGCGTGGTGACCTCACCCGCCACGTGCACCTGGCCCGTGGTGATCAGGGTTTCCACCGCGACGCGGCTCCGCGGGTCCTGTGCGAGCAGGGCGTCGAGAATTCCGTCGCTGATCTGGTCAGCGATCTTGTCCGGGTGGCCTTCCGTGACCGACTCGGAGGTGAACAGGCGGCGTGCCACGACGTTTTCCTTTCGATATCGACGCGTTCCAGGGTCAGGCGCGCCGGCGGAGGGGCAAAGGTCTTCAGTGGATCGGGCGCTGCGTGGCGGTGCCGGCGATTGCTGCCTGCCACGCCTCCACCGGCGGCGGATTGTCCATGTGCTCGGGAACCCGGACGTGGATGACGGACGGACCACTCCCGGTGGCCGCCTCCTTGATCATCACGCTGAGCTGTTCCGGGTCGAACGCTCGTGCCGCGGGCAGTCCCATGCCGTTGGCGAGCAGGACGGGGTCGATACGTCCGGGGTCGACCGCGAAGTAGCGCCCGCCGGCGTAAAGGTGCTGGATCATCTTGATCCAGCCGAGGGAGGTGTTGTCCAGGACCACGTAGGTGATCGGCAGCCCGAGCCGGCCGGCCGTCTCCCAGTCGCCGAGACCCATCGCCACGCTGCCCTCTGTGGTGAGGCAGAGGATCCGCTCGCCGGGGTGCGCTACGGCAACGCCGATCGCGGCCGAGATGGCGAAGCCCAGTGGCCCGTGACCGCGAGGGATGACGACTCGCCACCCGTCGCCGGACGATTCCCAGAACGAGGCGAGGAACGGCGTGGGAGTTCCGGCGTCCGCCACGACCCAGGTGGACCCGCCGAATTCGGCATGCAGCGCACGAACCACGTCCCGCGGCTGAAGCCGCTGGTCACCGGGGTCCGGCAGTGGCGACGAGTTCGCCGTGACCCACAGTTGCCGGGCGGTGGCGAGAGCCTGGATCCGATCGGCGCGCGTCTGCTCGTCGGCGGCGGGCAGCGCCTGGCGGAGCTGGTCGAGAGCCGTCCCGACGTCCGCGATCAGGGGCGTGCTTCCGGGGTAGTTGCGTCCGGCCCGCTGCGGAGAGAGGTCGATGTGCGCGATCCGGGTGCCGGAGCGTGGGGGTGCCGTGAAACTGGCCGTGTCGGTGGCGTTCGCGCGGGTTCCCGCGAAGAGGACGAAGTCGGAGTTGCGTAGATAGTCGTTGGCGTACTCCCGGGCGCCGTTGGCGCCGACGACGCCGAGGGCGAGTGGGTGGTCCTCGGCGAGGGCGCCCTTGCCGTGGATGGAGGTGCCGACCGGAATGGCCGCGTGCTCCGCGAGGTCGGTGAGGGCGCGCCAGGCACCGGACAGGTGTACGCCGCCGCCGACGACGATCGCGGGGCGTGCGGCCTGTGCGATCTGTCCGGCCACCGTGTTCACCGCCTCGGTCGGGGCGAGGGGGCGTGCGGCGGGAACTGTGCTGCTGCCGGTGGCGACGGGCAGGTCGGCGGTCTCCTCCAGAACGTTCTCCGGGATGATCAGCACTACCGGGCCGGGACGACCGCTCGTAGCTGCGGCGACGGCCTCCGCGACCGCGCCGGGCAGGTCAGCTGCCTGGTCCACGGTTCGCCGCCACTTCGTCACGCCGCTGAACAGTGCCATCTGGTCGATCTCACTGATGGCGCTGGTGCCCCGGCTGCCATGCGGGTTGTCGGTGCTGATCGCCAGGATCGGGATGCCGGAAGCGAATGCCTCGCCCAGGCCGCTGGCCAGATAGACGGCGCCCGCGCCGCTGGGCGCTTCGCAGACCCCGAGGCGGCGGAGGGTACGGGCGTAGCCGTCAGCCATGTACGCCGCGTGGCGTTCGTCGCGGGCGAGCACGTGCCGGACGTCCTGCGGACGCCTCGCGATGACGTCGTAGAAGTGGATGCTGGTGTCTCCGGGGAAGCCGAAGATCGTGTTGACACCGTGCCGCACCAGCGCTTCGACCAGAAGTTCCGCGCCGGCGCGCGCCGCACCCTCAGCTGCGCTCATTGATCTCTCCATGGGAGTCGCTAGGCGAATGGGACGAAGAAGAAGGTCCGGCGGTAAGAGAACCGGCCGGATCCGGAAACGGTGAAGAAGTCGGCGAAGCCGATTGTCGAGTGCTGCCCGTCCAGGGTGATCCGGTCCGCAGTGCCGTGCACTGCCACCTCCGGCCCTTCTATGATCAAGGAAGAAAGGTTGTGCCGGCGGCTACGGATAGGTGGCTGGGAACGGTAGAACGCAGATATGGCCGATCGCCCGACAATGGACTTCTGGCCTGGTCTGTCGTAAATGGAGTCAGGTTCGAAGAGAAGCATCATCCCGTCGATGTCATCGGCGTCGACCCGACGGTAGTAGGTGCGCACCACGTCGTCGAGGTGAATCCGATTCATCATTTGCGGCACGGACATCTCCGGCAATTATTCGCGGCTCACCACAGAGCGGCTCCGGTCGTGGTGATCACCGGTCAGGGAGGGGTGACGGGCTGACGCGTTAGTGGACGAAATGCATGATCCGACATCATCCACACATTCGTTGCCCCGCTACGTGTGGCGCTCGTCACAGACGGTGCTCGTCAGAGGTGGCGGTGGCGTGGGGCGAGGTGACGCGGTGCCTCCATTGGCATCGATGCAAGTGATCTTAAAAGGTGGCGTTTCGTGTGCTGGGACGACATGTGTACGCGGCGGCCAAGGAGCTGCGACTTTGCAGGAATGTCACCCGCCGGACCTTCGGCACGATAGCTCATCGCGCGTCCGGTGTGGGGTACGTGGAGCGCTCTCCAGTCGCTGATCGGCATTTAGCCTGGGCGTCGAGTCGCCGTTCCCACATATTAGGAAACATTGCTTGCACAGCTTGGGGTGCATGTGCTTGCATCGATCTCTGTCGGGCTGGGGTCCGAACTGGCGAGAGTGGCCTGGTGCTTCCTGGTCGTCTCGATGCATACGGGGATTCTGACTAATCACTTGAACCGTCAAGGCGATGCGACGCGTCGATGTGTGCCACTGTGCACGCGTTCGTACTCGTCACGTGATTCTGTGAACAACCGGTAGCAAACGGGGGGAAAATGAGCACGGAAAGTCGGCAGAACACGGAACTTCTGGATTTTTATCGCCCGCAGGGCGACGGAGAGCCGAATCTCTTCGAGATCTGGGAGAAGGGCGGAGCCCGTGGCGACTCGGTGACGCCGTCGACCTACTCCAGCGAGTACCGCCGCTGGATGACGGGCGTCCTGGTGAACCAGTTGCGGAGCAACAAGGCCACCGGCCTGCTCAGCCTCGGCTGCGGAAACGCCGTGGTGGAGGCGGACACCGCCAAGGCCGGCTTCCGCGTGTATGCGGTGGACGCGCTGGAGGAGGCGGTCGATCTCGCTCGGGCCAAGGGCCTCGAGGCGCAGCAGGCGGACCTGAACACCTGGACGCCTGACGAGAAATGGTCGGTCATCTACATGGACGGCGTGCTCGGGCATCTGTACGACCCCGAGAACGGACTTCAGCCGATCCTGAAGCGCATCCACTCGTGGCTCGAACCGGGACCTGCCGGCGTGGCGTCGTTCGTGGCGTCCAACGACGACACCCAGAACGACTCCTGGGTGCAGGCGGCCTCGAACGTCAAGGGCTTCTACTGGCTGTCCACCGGCTACCTCGGCGAGCAGGCGCTCGCTGCGGGCTTCGACCGAGTCGAGATCCAGCACTTCCACTACCAGCGCCCGCAGTCGGGTCCGCGCCGGCGGTCCGTGGTCGTAGCACAGCTGCACGCCTGATCGGGAAGCGTGTGATGAGCGTTCTTGAGCTGTGGTTACGCGAAGAGATCAACCCGGACGAGCACCGTACCGTCCTGACCCCTGATGACGCCCGGGTGCTGATCGCCGACGGCGTGCGGCTGACCGTCGAGGAGTCGGCGCACCGAATCTTCGACACCGGGGAGTACGCGGCGGCCGGTGCCCGGATCGTCGCGGCCGGCACCTGGCCGGAGGCGTCGGCCGAGACCGTCATCGTGGGGCTCAAGGCCCCTGCCGACGAGCCGGAGCCGCTGCGTCACCGGCACATCTTCTTCGGGCACGCCTACAAGGGGCAGCGTGACGGGGCGGCGCTGCTGCGCCGCTTCCGGGCCGGTGGAACTCTGCTGGACCTGGAATACCTGACCGACGACTCGGGCCGCCGGGTCGCCGCGTTCGGCTACTGGGCCGGTTACGTTGGCGCGGCGTTGGCGCTCCTGCATTTCCGGGGCCGGCTCGTCCCGCCCCTACGGACGATGAGCCGCCCGGAACTGGACGAGGCTCTCGTCGCGTCCGGGAACGCCCGTGTACGGGCCTTGGTGATCGGTGCGCTGGGCCGGTGCGGCCGGGGCGCGCGAGACGCGCTGTCAGTGGGCGGAGTCGAGCCCACGGCGTGGGACGTCGCCGAGACCCGCGATCTCGACCGCCGGGCGATCCTCGACCACGATGTGCTGGTCAACACCGTGCTGTCGAACGAACTCGCGCCTCCGTTCGTGCGCCCGGAGGATCTCGACGACCCGGCTCGCACGTTGTCAGTGATCAGCGATGTGACCTGCGACGTGACGTCCGAGTTCAACCTCCTGCCGATCTACCGGAACCCGACCGACTGGGCCCGGCCGGTGCACCACCTGCGTGCCGAGCCCGCGCTCGACCTGCTCGCCATCGACAACCTGCCCTCGTTGCTGCCGCGTGAGGCGAGTGCGGCCTTCTCCGCCGACCTGCTGCCGCACCTGCGCACCCTGCCGGACGACACGCCGGTCTGGCGACGGGCGTACGACCGGTTCGCCGCCGCGACATCTGAACTCGATCTGATGGGAAGCCCGTCGTGACATCCACCCTCACTGAGCCGACCGGACGGGTTCACTGGCTCGGCACCGGTCTGTCGACCGGGAGCGGGCTCGCCCTGGTCTGCGCCACCGCTACCGGCACCACGGTCTGGGGACGCAGCCGCGAGAAGGCGCAGGCCTGTCTCGACCGGCTCGGGCTCACCGGCCAGGCCGACGCGCGGGAACTCGGCTGGGAAGCCCTCGCCGACGCCGTACGCCCTGGTGATCTCGTGGTCTCCATGCTGCCGGCCGCGGAGCACCCGACAGTGCTGCGGCTCTGCCTGCGCCAGTCGGCGCACTTCGCCAGTTCCAGTTACGTCTCCGCGGAGGTCGCCGAGTTGGCCGCCGACGCGCGACGAGCCGGGCTCGTGGTGCTGACCGACGCGGGGCTCGACCCCGGCATCGATCATCTGCTGGCTCATCGGCTCGTTCAGGCCGCAGAGAAGGCCCTCGGCGATACTCCGGCGACTGTGTCGTTCACGTCGTACTGCGGGAGCTTCCCCGCGGTGCCGAACGACTTCCGCTACCGGTTCAGCTGGGCGCCGCGGGGTGTCCTGACCGCCCTCGGCACCCCCGCCCGCTTCGTGGAGGGTGGCCGCGAGCTGACCGTCGACCGGCCGTACCGCGCCGCGGAGAAGCTTGTCCTGGGTGGCGAACCGTTCGAGGTCTACGCGAACAGGGACAGTATCCCCTACATCACCACATATCAGTTCCCTAAGTCCTGGGAGGTTGACACCTTCGTTCGCGGCACGGTCCGGCTCGACGGATGGACCGACGCCTGGCAGCCGGTCTTCGCTCAGCTGGAGAACGGCACCGCCGACGAGATCACCGCCCTGGCCGCGCGGCTGGCCGAGCAGTACCCGGCCACCAGCGAGGACCATGACCGGGTGGTCATGTTCGTACGGCTGGAGGCGGTCACCGGCGACGGAGCACGCTGGGCCGGCGAATACACGATGGACGTCCAGGGGGATGCCACCGAGAACGCGACACCTCGCCTGGTCTCCGTGGCCCTCGCCGGCGGGCTCGCCGAGTTGCTGGCCGGACGGTTGTCTCCCGGTCTGCACCAGGCGACCTCCGACCCCGGGTCGATCGACAGCTGGTTGGACTTCCTGTCCGCCAACGGCGTCGCCTGCCAGGAATATCTGCCATAGGCCGATGATCTGGTACATGGTTGGAATTCGATCGCCTCATGGTGTTCCGAAGTAAGTACACTTCGGACGGTCTGGCGCGGTTCACAGCCAGTTACGGGGAGGCCAGGACATGGCGCAGCAGTCGGAGACCGGGCAATCGGCGACGATTCGGCGTGGCATTCTGCCGCTGCTGATCTTCGCCGCGTTGACCGCCGCGATGGACGTGTACGGCAGCAACCGACTGCAGGTGGTCAGCCCGGAAAGCCTCACAGCGGTCTCCTTCACGCTGACGGCGGTCTTCTTCCTCGTCCTGGAGGTCGTGCGTAACGGCACAGCGTTCCTGACCATGCTGCGTGATTCACGCCACGACGTCATCGCCATCAACATCACCACCGCCGTGACGTGGCTCGCCACCTTCTACGCCCTCCGCAACCTGGAGCCCGCGGTAGTGAACGTGGTCGGCCTGGCCCTCGGTCCGGTGTTCATCCTCCTGACCGGCGCGATCCTGCGCCGGGGGGCGTCCGTCATCGCTGCGGAGGTCGTGGTCGCGTTGGGGATCTGCGTGTTCCTCAGCGTCCTGGTGTGGGGCTCCTTCACCGGTGAGACCGCCGTCGGGGACATCGGTGAGAGCACCGCCGCCTGGGGACTCTTCTTCTCGGTGGTGTGCGCGATCGGATCGGCGGCCAACATCACCTACATGAAGCGGCTCAGCGATCGCGGTCGCAGCCCGCAGGAGGTGCTGGCGGTGCGGTTCTTCCTGATGATCGCGATCGGGTGGGCGATGACCGCGACGAGTTCGCTGGACGAGGTGCGGGCCGCGCTCGTGCCCGGCGCCGTGGTGGCCGTCATCGGCATCGGGCTCCCGATCTACGTACTGCAGATCGGGATCAGGCACACCGAGCCCATCACCACGGCACTGATCGTCTCGCTGTCACCGATCTTCGCCTACTTCATGCAGTTCCTGGACGGCCGGCTGCAGCCCTCCCCACTGACCATCGTGGGAATCGTGGGCATCGTGGCACTCGCGACCGCCGGGACCCTGGCCCGGGCCCGCCACGACGGCCGATTGGTAACTGCGACCGTGCCGTCGGCGTACGACACCGACGGAGTCCGCCGATGAAGGAGTCCTCCATGAAATGCGCCATCGTCGACGCGTACGGCGCGGGCCGGCACCTGCCGGCAGCGCTGCGGCGTCGCGGCATTGAATTCATCCACATCCGCTCTGACGCTCCCGACTGGCGGCTCAGCTACCGGCCCGAGGAATTCACAGTCGACCTGAAGCACGAGGGTGACCTCGACGCCACAGTCGCCCGGCTCCGGGAGCACGACGTCGGCATCGTCGTGGCCGGCGCCGAGTCCGGGGTGTTGCTGGCCGACCAGATGTCCGCCGCCCTGGGCACGTCGGGCAACGGCATGCGGAATCCCCTGGCGCGGCGCGACAAGTTCGCCATGCACGAGGCGATCCGCGACGCCGGCCTGGCCGCCGCCGACGGCTTCCGGGCCGAGTCGGTCGACGAGATCCTCGGCTGGGCGGGTGACCGGGGGCAATGGCCGGTGGTTCTCAAGCCGCCGTCCAGTGCGGGCGGGGACAACGTCTACGTCTGCCACTCCCCTGACGAGATCAGGGACGCGTACGCGCGGATCACCGGCAACATCGACCGGTACGGCCGCCAGAACCGCCTCGTTCTGGTGCAACAGTTCCTGGCCGGCACCGAGTACTACGTCAACTCGGTCAGCCGGGCCGGTGTGCACCGGATCGTGGAGGTGTGGCGCTATCACAAGCGCTCCACCGGCGGTCGGACCATCTACGACTACGAGGACCTGCTGGCCTGGGATGACAGTGCGGCCCGGCAGATCGCCGACTACACCCTGGCGGTGCTGGACGCGCTTGAGATCCGTACCGGCGCAGGGCACACGGAGGTCATGCTGACCGCGTCAGGACCGGTTCTGGTCGAGTGCGGCGCCCGCCTGGGCGGCGGCCAGATGCCTGAGCTGTTGACCCGGTGCACCGGCACCAACCAGGTCGACAGCCTCGCCCTGGCGATCGCCGACCCTGAGGTCTTCACGCGTCAGGGGACCAGCGGTTATCGGCTCGACGCCAATTTGCGCTGCGTCAACCTGATCACCGAGCGCGACGGCGTCATGCCGGGCGCCGACGCCTGGGCGGCCGTCCGGGCGCTCCCGTCCTTCGACAGCCTGGTGCTCAACATCCCGGAGGGCACCCTCCTGTCGCCCACCACCGACATGGCCACCTGCCCGGGCACGCTCTACCTGTGTGCCCCCGACCGGCAGCAGGTCATCGCCGACTACGACCGGCTGCGCTCGCTGGAACTCGCCGGCCTCTACGGCAACTGATCAACACGTCTTCGCCTCGCCGCGGCACAGCACGACGCCGCGGTGAGGTACGGGGGTGCCCGCTGGCCTGATCCGGCACCGCCGTCCACTCGGGAAGGAGCGACAGAGTGCCCACCGGAACCGCCGACCGCGCCGCAGTTGCGGCCACCGTCAAGCGGGTCGTCATCGCACAGTCCCAGCTGACGATCAGCGCCGGTCGGATCACCGAGACAGAGCCGCTCACCGGGCCGCTGCTGGACGTGACCTCGCTGGGCCTGCTCGCCGTAATGCTCAAGATCGAAGAAGAGCTCGGTGTCACGCTGCCCGACGATCTGTTCTCCGCCCCCCTACCGCGCACCGTGGGCGACCTGGTCGACCTCGTGCAGCGGGCCGCCCGATGAGCGGCTCCGCCGCCGAGTTCGGCGCGGCCCTCGATGCGCTGCCCGCCGACCTGTTCGACTGCGTGCAGGTCAACCTCGCGCTGCTGGCCGACGTGCGGCATGGACCCGGCACCCATCTGCGGCTCGGCGCGCGGCTCGCCTTCCGGCCCCGGCTCGACGACGGTTGGTGGACAGTCGAACCCGTTCCTGCCGACCAGGTGGATCACTCGGCCGGGCTCCTCGGCCTCGCAGTCGCCGAGCGCTGGGACGCCTGCCCGGCGGACCGGGTGCCCGAGTTGATCGCCGGGCGCGAGCCGCTCTACGTCGTCGCCGACGCCTACCACCTGCCGTGGCTTCCCTACGCCGGGCAGGAGCACATGCGGCACAGCTTCCTCGTGCACTCCCACGATGACGGCGTACGTGTCTGGGACGCCTACCGCAACGACACCCGATGGGGGCCGGCAGTACCGGGACACTGGGACCTGAACGTGAAGGACCTGGTCACGGCACTCGGCGACACCGCCGACGTGATCAGCTTCGGCACGGCGGCGCTGCCCGACCCGCGGCCGACGGTCGAGCTCGACGACCCGACCGAATACCTGGCCGCGTACGCCGACGCCCCGGACCCGGCTGCCGCGCTCGCCCGCCTGACCCTGCAGACCTGGCTGCTCGCACGGTCCCGGCTGCTGCACGCCACCAGCCGCGGAATGGAACTCCAGGAACATCTCGGGGCCTGGCAGGGGCTGGTTCAGCAGACCTACGTCGCGTGGCGGATGGCGCAGCGCGGCCGGCCGGCGTCGGAGGCCCCGCTGCGGCGACTCGGTGAGCTGCTGCACCGGGACCAGGCGCTCTTCGCCGTACCGGCGGCCGGCGGGCAGCAGTGGCGGCAGCACGTCGCCGAGGCTGCCGCGTCCGTCCTCCGCCTGCCCGTGCCAGTGGTGCTGGGTGGCGCCCGGTTCGACACCTCCCCCGAGTACGGCTCGTTGCGGATCGTCGAGATCGTCGAGCTGGTGGAACGGGTGGTCGGTGTGGAGTTGTCCGCCGACGATCTCGTGCCGGAGAACCTGCAGGACCTCGACGGCCTGTGCCGGATCGTCGCCCGCGCCGGGACCGGCGCCTAATGACCCTTCTGCACGAGCTCTTCGACACGGCGGCCCGGCGTGCCCCCGACGACGTGGCAGTCACCGCGGGCCCGGACCGAACCACCTTCGCCGAGGTGGTGACATCGGGTCGCCGGATCGCGGCCGGGCTGCTCGGGGCGGGGCTGCGCCGCGGTGACCGGCTGGTGATGGTGTCACCGCCGTCGGTGGTCCTGCCCGCCGTCCTGTACGCCGCGGCCCGCGTCGGTGTCATCTTCGTCGTCCTGCACGAACAGCTCCGGGGTGATCCGCTGCGACATGTGCTCGATGACTGTGAGCCGGCCCTGGTCCTCAGCGATGACGCGGAGGTCAGAGTCCTGGCGGCCGAGGCCGGGTCCGCGGCGGGCGACCTCAGCGGACTGGTGGCGCGGGCACCGCTGGACGGGCTGCCGCCGGGTGGTGAACCGCTGACAGTGGACCCGGTGTGTCTTGTCTACACCTCCGGTTCCACGGCTCGACCCAACGCGGTGGTCTCCACCCACCAGCAGATGCTGTTCGCTGTCGCGGCCATCCAGGACGCCGTCGGCTATCGCCGCGACGACGTGGTGTTCTGCCCGTCACCGGTCTCCTTCGACTACGGGCTGTACCAGCTCTTCCTCGGTGCGCTCAGCGGCGCTCGGATACACCTGGCCGGTCTGACCGTCACCGGGCCCGGCCTGACGGCGGCGCTCACCGCGACCGGCGCGACTGTGCTCGCGGCAGTCCCGTCGACGGCCGAGATGCTGGCCCGGCTGCTGGGCCGTGGTGGTGAGCCGCCGGAACTGCGGCTGCTCACCACCACCGGCGCGGCGATGCCCGCGGACCTGCTGCAGACGCTGCGGGCCCGGATGCCGACCCTGCGGACCCAGGTGATGTACGGCCTGACCGAATGCAAGCGGGTCGCCATCATGCCCCCGGACGGTGATCGGGAGCGGCCCGGGTCGAGCGGCCGGCCGCTGGCCGGGACGGAAGTGTTCGCCGTCGACAGTAAGGGACGTCGTCTGCCCGACGGTGCCGTCGGCGAGCTGGTGGTCCGCGGCCCGCATGTGATGTCCGGCTATTGGCGGCGTCCGGAGCTGACCGCCGACCGGTTCCGGGTGGAGGAGGGCCTCACCACCCAGCTGCGCACCGGCGACCAGGGCCGGGTGGAGACCGGGGGATGGGTCTACGTCGACGGTCGTACCGACGACATCTACAAGGAACGCGGATACCGGGTGAGCGCCACCGAGGTGGAGGCCGCGGCTCGCCGGATACCGCGGGTCACGTCCGTCGCGGTCCTGCCACCGCGCGACGGCGTGCGGTCGGTGCTGGTCGCCGTCACGGAGCTGGCGGCGGAGACGGTGCTGGACCAGCTGCGTGACCATCTCGAGGTTTTCAAGATCCCGCAACGGTGCGTGGTGGTCGACGGTCTGCCGCTGACCCACAACGGCAAGATCGACCGCAAGGCCCTGACCACCCTGGTGGCCGACAGTGCTTGACCACGAGCTGGCCCGCCACGTCGCGGCCACTGCCGGAACCCCGGCTTACGTGTACGACCTGGCAGCCGCGCGGGACAACCTCGCCGCCCTGCGCATCGCCCTGCCCGAGGGGACCGACACGTACTACTCGGTGAAGGCCAACCGGCACCCGGAACTGCTGCGCGCGCTGCGCGATGCCGGCAGTCGTGCCGAGGTCAGCTCGCCGGGCGAACTCAGCGCCGCTCTGGCGGCCGGCTGGGATCCCGGCACCATCCTGTACGCCGGTCCCGGCAAACGTGACGTCGATCTGCGCACCGCGCTCGCCGGGGGCGTGCGGCACTTCTCGGTGGACTCGCCGAACGCCCTGGACCAGCTGAACCGGTGTGCGGAAGCGGCTGGCGTGCCGGTGTGGTGCCTGCTGCGGATCAACGCCGACGCGCCCGCGTCCCGGCCCGGCCTGACCATGACCGGGGTGTCGTCGCCGTTCGGTGCCGACGCCCGCTGGGTGGCGACCGCCCCGGAGCGGTTCGGGCACCGGCCGCACGTGACAGTGACCGGGCTGCACCTCTACATGGGCACCAACCTGACCACCGTCGACGATCTGCTCGCCCAGTTCACCAGCAGCCTGCGCACCGCCGCCGACCTGCGCGAGGTGCTGCGCGCCCAAGGGGTACGCCTGGACGTGCTCGACCTCGGCGGCGGGTTCGGTGCGCCGTTCGCCCGGGCCGGCGGTCGCCTCGACCTGTCCGGGCTGCGTGAGCCGCTCACCGCCCTGATGGACGCGGAGGTACCGGACTGGCGGGACGGCCGACCCCGGATCGCCTTTGAATCGGGCCGCTACCTCGTCGGTACCGCCGGCACCCTGCTCACCCGGGTACTCGACGCGAAATCGTCGCACGGCAGCTACCTGGTCGTCCTCGAGTCAGGCATCAACCACCTCGGCGGCCTGTCGGGGCTGCGCCGCCTCCCACCGCTGGTGCCGAGCCTGATCCCGGTCGACGCTGCGGCACCCACAGCGGTCACGGTGCCGACCACCGTGTGCGGCCCGCTGTGCACTCCGCTGGACGTATGGGCGCGGGGCGTCGAACTGCCCCGGCTCGAACCCGGCGACCTGCTGGCTGTACCCAACGTCGGCGCCTATGGCCTGGACGCGAGCCTGCTCGCCTTCCTGGGCCACCCGCTGCCGGCCGAGGTGGTTCTCGACTCCACCGCCCCGGAACCGGCCACCTGGCACGTGTCCCGGATGGACCTGGTCCGTACCCCGATCTCCCTGGGAGAGCCGCTGTGAATCCGGAGTTCGTCGCGCTGCTGTCGCGTTTCCTCAAGTACGCCACCCCCGACCAGATCACCGCCGACGCCTCACTGCACGATCTGGGCCTGGACTCGATGCAGTCGATCGAGCTGCTCTTCGCCATCGAGGACGACTGTGGTGTCAGCCTTCCCGACGAGGCGTTGACCGAGAGCACGTTCGCCACTGCCGGAAGCCTCTGGGCGGCCGTGCGCAACGCTCGCGGTGACGCCTGATGACGGCGGTGGCGGCTACGGTCGTCGACCTGGCCGGGCGGGTGGAACGGGTCGCGGCGGTGGCCCGGGAACACGCCCGGCGTACCGACGATGAGGCGGTCTTCCCCACCGAGGCGCTGGCCGAACTGCGCGCATCCGGGCTGCTGGCGCTGGTCGTGCCGGCCGCGTACGGCGGGCTGGGCGGCGGCCCGGCGGAACTGATCGACTGCGCCGAGTCGCTGGCCCGCGCCGATCTGTCGGTGGCTCTGATCTTCGCGATGCACTGCCAGCAGGTCGCCACCGTCGCCAGGTACGGCGGCGATGAGCTGCGGGCGACTCTTCTGCCGCGCATCGCCGCTGGCGAACGCTATCTGGCGTCGGTGACCACCGCCGCGGGCACCGGTGGTCACCTGTTGTCCGCGAGCGCGCCGCTGCGGGACACCGGGGAAGGGCTGCTGATCGAGCGGTTCGCGCCGATCGTCACCGGCGGTGCCCACGCCGACGGCTTCCTCATCACCATGGGCAGCCCCGGCGCCGACGTACCCGGACAGGTCTGCCTCGTCTATGCCGAGCGCGAGCAGTTGGAGATCACCGAGTCGGGCCAGTGGCAACCGATGGGCATGCGGGCCAGCCACAGTGTGGCGCTACGGCTCACCGGTACGGTCCCCCGCCACCAGTTGGTCGGCGCGGAGCACGGGTTCCGGGAGATCTCGCTGGCCCTCTTCTCGCCGCTGGCCCACCTCGGCTGGGCCGCCTGCTGGCTGGGTGCCGCCGCCGGGGCGCTGTCCCGGGTGGCGACCCTGCTGCGCAGCCCCGACGGCCGGCGCCGATTCGACCATCAGTCCGAGTTGCTCCTGACCCGTCTGGGTCGGGCCCGCCATCGGATCGACGCCGTCCACGCGCTGCTGCGGCACACCCAGCGCATCGTCGAGGACGGCGGTGACCTGTCGACCGCGCCGGTGCAGATGCTGCTCAACGGCCTGAAGGTGACCGCTGCGGAGTCGTGCCGGCAGGCCGTCGAGGAACTCGTCGACGCGGTCGGGTTGCGGCACGGCTACTTCAAGGACTCGGACACCTACCTGGAACGGGTCCTGCGGGATCTGCGGTCGGCGTCGCTCAACTACCACAACGACCGGCTCGACCTCGCCGACGGACGGCACGTGCTGCTCGACCGGAAAGTCACCCATGTTGGTGGGTGAGCGAACGACAGGGTCCGGCGACGCGCTGGCCCGGGCCCTCACCGGTGACCGTCCGGTGTGGCCCGCTCTGGGGGCGTCCGGCGTCATCGCGTCCCTCTACGAGCCGGACGGACGCGTCAGTCCGGAACGGCTCGGCCGGCTGCTGGCCGCGGTGGACGCGTCCCAGCCGATCGGGGTCACACTGGGCGTCTGTGTGCAGGTCGCGGCGGCACTTCCGCTCCTGCGTACAGCCCTGCCGGATCATCCGCTGACCGCCGAGGTGACCGCCGGGCGGGCGGTGCTGGCGCTTGCCGCCACCGACAGCGGCCGTGGTTCGCAGCTGAGCTCGCTCGGCAGCGGCTACCGGATCGACGGCGACCGGCTCACCCTGACCGGCGCGAAACGGTGGATTACCAACGCGCGTACCGCCGACGCGTTTCTCGTGCTGGCCCGGCACGAGGAGGGCAGGCACTTCACCAGCTTCAGCTTCGTGCTGGTCCCGGCCGGCGCTCCCGGTGTAACGGTGACCCCGGCCCGCACCGAGTTGTTCGACGGGGCCGGGCTCGGCGACGTGACGTTCACCGGCGTACAGCTCCCCGCCACCGCCGTAGTCGGCGGCCGTGGCCGGGGGATGGCACTGTTCGCCCGGCACATCGCCACCGAACGGCTGGCCGGTGGTCTGTGGGCGGTCGCCCTGTGCCGGCGTGTGCTGACCGACACCGTGGAACGCCTGCGCCGGCTCGACGACGGCGGCACCTCTCTCTGGCACGACCCGGGCGTACGGCGGCACGTGGCCGGATGCCTGGCCCGCGTTCACGAACTCCGCGCGGTGTGCGTGACCGCCGGCCCGCTGGTCGCCACGCGGCACGATCCCGCAGCCGCGGCCCGGGTGAAGATCGCCACCGCCGACACCGTCGACCACGTGCTCGGTGAATGCGCCCGCCTGCACGGCGCGGACGGGTTCGTCGACGACGGCGTCCAGCGCCTGCGCACGGAGGCGGCGGTGTTCGGCATCGGTGGCGGTGTCGGCGAGGTGGCCCGTGAGCTGCTCGCCGACCGGGCCGACGACCTCCTGCACGGTCTCGCATGGTGACGGTGGTCCGGGAAGGGGGAACGATGACGAACTGGGCGGATCTGAGCTGCTACACCAGCAACCTGGCCGCCTACCTGGCCCCCGGGCGGCCGCACCTGCGGTCCGAACTGGCCGACGCGGTTCGTCTCGCGGTCCTCCCCGCGACGACGGCACTGTCGCACCACACCCGTATCGACGGTGGCAGCCTGGGATATGTCGGGACGGGCCGGTGGGCGGAGGCCACGGCCGGGATCGCCGCTGAGCTGGAGACCCACGGCAAGGTCCTGGCGGTCGCAAACACCGAACAGCTGCAGTGGTCTCCCGAGTACCAGCGCCGCGCGACGCCGCACTGGGTGCTGCTGACCGGCCGGCCCGGAGGCGGTTGGCAGGTGGAGGACCACTTCGCCGCGACGACCCCGCACGGCGATCATCGGCCGTACCACGGGCAGGTCACCGAGGACGAGCTGAAGGTGCTGCTCACGCCGGTCACCACGGCGTCCGGTGAGGTAGCCAACCGCGATCGGCACGCCCTCGGCGAGCCCGTCGAGGTGCCACCGCCATCGCAGTATCGCTGGCTGGCTCGTACCGCTGCGGTGCGTACTCCCGTGGAGCCGGGATGGCTCACCGGCTCGGACGCGGTGACGCATCTCGCCGCGGTGGTCGAGGACCGGGCAAGGCTCGCCGCTCTGGCCGACGACCTGTGGGCGGCCAGCCGGCACCAGCTCTTCCGCCACCGGGTCCGGTCGGCCGCCGGGCTGACCGACCCGACGGCCGCCGCTGCCGCTGTCTCCGCGTGGGAGGAACTCCCACGGGCTCTGCGGTTCGCCGTGGAGTCGGCCGACCGTGGGCGGCCCCGGCCGGGTGTGGTCCGTGCCGCGTTCGACCGGATCATCACCGAGGGGGCGACCGCGTGAACACGCTGTACGACTGGTTCGCCGAGTCCGCCGCCCAGCATCGGGATCGGATCGCGCTGGACCTGGGCGTCAACCGGCTCCGGTACGGGGAACTCGACGATCTCGCCGGCCGGGTCGCCGCCGCGGTGGTGCGCCGGCTCGGACAGCCCCCGAACCGGCTGGGGCTGCTCGCGGCTCGCAGCGCCGGTGCGTACGCCGGATATCTCGCCGCGTACCGGCTGGGCGCCACGGTCGTGCCGCTCAATCCGGCGTATCCGCCCGCGCGGACCGCGGCCGTCGCCACGGCGGCCGAGCTGGACCTGGTCCTCGCCGACGCCGGTGGCAGCGCCGGTGCGGTGCCGGTGCTACCTGTCGACGACAGTGCTCTCGCCGCGCTCCCACCTGCCAACGGGGTGGCCGCACATTGGGCGGACGCGGCCCGTCCGGCGTACATCATGTTCACCTCCGGATCGACCGGGACGCCGAAAGGCGTGCCGGTGACCCATGCCAACGTGCTCGCCTTCCTGCGGGCCGTGGCCGGACGCGCGGAGCTGACCAGCGACGCCCGGGTGTCCCAGATGTTCGACCTCACCTTCGACCCGTCGATCTTCGACCTGTTCGCCACCTGGGGCGCCGGCGCGACGGTGGTGGTGCCGCAACCGGCCGACCTGATGGCGGCGGTCCGGTTCGTCCGGCAACGCGAGATCACCCATTGGAGTTCGGTGCCGTCGGTGATCGCCATCGCGCGGCGGCTACGGCAGTTGGGCCCGGACCGGATGCCGACGTTGCGATGGAGCATGTTCTGCGGCGAGCCGCTGTCCGTCGACGCTGCGGCCGCCTGGCGGGCTGCCGCGCCGAACAGCGTCATCGAGAACATGTACGGACCCACCGAACTCACGGTCACCTGCACCGGCTACCGCCTGCCGGCATCGCCCGCCGAATGGCCGGCCACCACCAACGGCACCGTGCCCATCGGGGAGCCCTACCCGGCGGTCGACTGGCTGCTGCTCGACGAGGACCTGCGCCCCGCAGCCGAGGGAGAGCTGTGCGTCCGGGGCCCGCAGCGGTTCCCGGGTTATCTCGACCCGGCGGACGACAGCGAGCGGTTCGTCACCGAAGCCTCCGGCAGTTACCGGCTCCGCCATGGCACGCCGTCCGGATCGGACTGGTACCGGACCGGAGACCGGGTCCGCCACGAGAACGGCCGGTTGATCCACCTCGGCCGGCTGGACCACCAGGTGAAGGTGTCCGGATACCGCGTCGAGCTCGGCGAGATCGAGGCGGTCGCCCGGCAACACCCGGAGGTGGCGCAGGCTGTCGCCCTGGCCCTCGCCGTGCCGACGGGCGGTGTGGAGCTGCACCTCGCCTACGAGGGGCCGGTGGTCGACGAGGAGCGGCTGCTGGCCATGCTGCGGGCCACGCTTGCTCCGTTCATGGTGCCCCGCCGGCTCACGCGGTTCGCGGCCCTGCCGCTCACCGCCAACGGCAAGATCGACCGGGGCCTGCTCGGCCGTGTCCTGCGGTCAGTTCAACTTCCGGGACAGGGCCCGGGTGGCGCGTCGCATCAGCTGCCGAACGGCGGGGGACCGGTCGCCGGCCCGGACGGTGGCGCGGATCTGTCGGTTCGGGCATCCATTGTCCCGAGTGTGGGCGGCATGCCAACCTGACTGGGTGCCACTGGATCCGCGGCTGCTCGCCGCGTTCACGCTCGCCACTGTCGTCGCTACGCTGGCGCCGGGCCCGGACATGCTGTTCGTACTCGGTTCCGGGATGCGTGGTGGCCCGCGTACCGGGCTGCTCGCCACGGCCGGCATCGCGACCGGCGAGGCCATCCACGTCATCGCCGCGGCCGCCGGGCTCAGCGCGCTGTTCACGGCGGTGCCCGAGGCGTTCACCGCGTTGCGCCTCGCTGGTGCCGTCTACCTGGCCTACCTGGGCATCCAGATGATCCGGCAGTCCGGTGACCTGGTGGTGTCCACCGGTGACGGCGTGCCCATCTCGGCTCGCCGTGCCTACCTCACGGGCTTCCTCACGAATCTGTCCAACCCGAAGATGATCATCTTCTCGGTCGCGTTTCTTCCCCAGTTCGTCGATCCGTCGCTGGGGTCGGTGTGGATCCAGTTCGCTGTGCTCGGCGCCATCCTGATCTGCCTGGAGTTCCTGATCGACGGTGGGGTGGGCGTCTTCGCCGGTCGGGTCGGAGGTTGGCTGAGACGCCGTCGTACCGTGCGCCGTTGGGTCGACACCGGTACCGGCGGCATCCTGATCGCGCTGGGACTGCGGCTGGCGGTGGAGTAGCAGCGCGTCGTCGCGCGTTCGTCCGCTGGAAGGCATCCGGTCCCGCAACGGGTCCGGTCTGCGTGACCGAACCAGTGCGGGACCGGATGCCTGTCTCCTGTTACCCGGGTGCCGGGGCGAGCGGGTGATCAGCCGAAGCAGTTGGGCACCGGCGGTGAGCTGGGTGTGCAGTTGGTGGGCCGGTTGCCGGTGATGGCCGTCTTCTGGTCCACAGTGACCTGGCCGCCGTCGTTGAAGATCCCGCCGGGTGCCAGGGTGGAGATGTTGTCGGTGACCTTGCTTTCGGTGAGGGTGAGCGTGGCGTTGTTGTAGATGCCGCCGCCCTGCGAGCTGGAGCCGATGGCCCTGTTCCGGTCGACGTGCGTGCGGCGCAGTACGACGGTGCCGCTGCCGTTGTAGACGCCACCGCCGTGTTCGATGGTGCTGTTCGTGCTGGCGACGTTCTCGCTGATCCGGCTCTCTTCGGCCACGAACTGGTTGATCTGGTTGAACACGCCGCCGCCGCGTTGGCCGGCCTCGTTGTGGTGGACGTTGCCGTGCTTGAGGCGGAAGTCGCCGTCGGTGAAGATTCCGCCGCCCTCACTGCCGGCTCGGTTGTCGTTGATCTCGACGTTCCTGGCCTCGGTGGTGGAGTTGATGCCGCCGCGGATGCCACCGCCGCGGAAGCCCGCGGTGTTGTTGTCCAGGTGGACGTTGTCGAGCACCGCGACCTGGCTGTTCGACAACCCGCCGCCAGCGCCGCCGATCGGCACGATGTTGAAGGTGCCGATCGTGTTGTTGTAGCTCAGTCGGGTGTTCTGCACTGTGAGGTTGCCGTTGTTGTAGATGCCTCCGCCGTCGAACACGGCGCTGTTGTTGCTGATGGTGCTGCCTCGGTCCTTCTTCCCGTCCTTGTCCTTGCTGTCCCAGTCCTTGCCGTTGCCGTGGTCGTTCCCGCCGAGGATCTTCGTGACGCCGTAGTTGGCGATGCCGCCACCCGGGCCGTTGGTGTGGTTGTAGACCACCTCGGTGTTCTCGATGACGGCCCTGCCGCCGATGTCGATCCGGATGCCACCGCCGCCCTGGCCGATCCCACCCTCGGCCAGGCCGCCCTTGATGGTGGCGTCGCGCAGCGTCAGGTCGCCGCCGGTTCCGACTTCGAGGATCCGGAACGGGGTGGCATTGGCCGCGCGGACGATTGTGGATCCGTTTCCGTCGATCACGACGTGCTGGGTGATGATCGGCAGGCCGACCGCGCCGAAGGGCACCGGCGGCTGGGGTGCGGACCTGTTGAGCGTGTAGGTGCACTTCTCGGCGAGGCGGAGCTTCGCCCCGGAGTCGGCGTTCGCGCGGACGATCGCCGCGATCAGCTCGTCGGCGTTGCAGGGTACGGACCGGAAGTCGTCGCGATGGTCGTCCTCTTTCTTGTGGTCCCTGCCGTCGCGGCCACCCGGGTCCTGGCCTCCGTGGTCGTCGCCGCTGCCCCGGCTGCCGTCGGCGAGGACCTGCGCTCCGGCGTTCGACGGGCTGCCGTCGTTCTTCCCGGCTGCCCCGCTCACTCCCGCCGAGGTGAAGGCGGCCAGACCGAGCACTCCGGTCAACCCGGCCGCCCCGGCGACGAGCCAACGCGCCCGGCGCCTCTTCGGCAGCGGGGCCTGGTCGGCCGCCACTTCGCTCATCTTCGGGTGTAGATAGTTGGACATCGAGCTACCCAGCCCTTCTCGGTACACCATGTTTCCGCACGTCGCAGTCGGTGCAGAAGGCGACAAATCGGCTATCGCCACCAAGGCGAAAGTAGTCGAGCGAAGCTCACATCAACCGGGCTTATGCGAAAAAGACCTACATTCGACCTAAGCGCCACAATCGTTCCGCTGGCCTCACCCGATCCCACCTGCCCCACTGGTGTCGAAGGCGGCCCGCTCGGCGTGCATCACCGCCTCCAACTCGTCCTTCATGAAGCCGGAGCATCCCTGGCGTCGGGACACGCCGACTTCGCGAAAACGGAGTGGATCACTCGCTCGGCCCAGCGAGGCGGGCATCGCGCTGGTTCGGCGCCGCGACCCGGGTTGCTGGCACGCTTGACGTGGGCGAGGTCAGCGACAAGAATTTACATGAATCGTTGTTAGCGTTAACAGACCGTCTCAGTGCTGCGACGGCATCGTCATGCCGATGTCGCGTCGGTCGCGATGGCCTGATTCCTCGGTCAGCACTACCACTGCAGGGGAGAAATCTATGCGAACGAGGGCAAGATGGCTCGCGGCGACTGCCGCACTCGGTGTTGTCCTCGCCGGGGTGCTGACCTCGACCGGACCGGCCAACGCGGAATCCAACGGCGGGGTGCGGGTCATGCCCCTCGGCGACTCCATCACCGAAGGCACCCAGGTGCCGGGCGGGTACCGCATCGGGCTCTGGCAGCGGCTCGTCAACGGTCGGTACACTGTGGACTTCGTCGGGTCGCAGTTCAACGGGCCTGCCAGCCTGGGTGACCACGACCACCAGGGTCATCCCGGCTGGCGCATCGACCAGATCGACGCGAACATCGTCGGCTGGCTGAACACCCAGCGGCCGCAGACCGTTCTGCTGCACATCGGCACCAACGACATCCTGCAGAACTACAACGTGAGCACCGCGCCGAACCGGCTCTCCACCCTGATCGACCGGATCACCACAACGGCTCCCACCGCAGAGGTGTTCGTCGCGCAGATCATCCCGCTCTCCAACAGCAACCAGGAGGCGGCCGCACGCACGTTCAACGCGGCGATCCCCGGCATCGTGCAGAGCAAGGTGAACGCCGGCAAGAAGGTACGCCTGGTCGACATGCACAGCGCACTCACCACCGCTGACCTGATCGACGGCGTCCACCCCACCGCCGGCGGTTACGACAAGATGGCCGCCCGCTGGTACAGCGCGTTGCAGTCGGTGCCCGGCAGCATCGGCAACCCGGGCAGCGGCACCGGGCAGACCACCGCGATCGTGGGTACCTTGTCCGGTCGCTGCGTCGACGTCCCCGGCTCCTCCACCACGAACGGCACCCAGGTGCAGTTGTGGGACTGTCACGGCCGCACCAACCAGCAGTGGACCTACACGAGCAGCAAGACGCTGACCGTGTACGGCAACAAGTGCCTCGATGCAGCCGGCTACGGCACCTCGCCAGGCACCCTGGTCACCATCTACGACTGCCACGGCGGAACGAACCAGCAGTGGAACGTCAACGCCAACGGCACCATCACCGGCGTGCAGTCCGGCCTCTGCCTGGACCCGTACAACGTGGGTACCGGCAACGGCACGAAGCTCGTCCTCTGGACCTGCACCGGTCAGGCCAACCAGCAGTGGAGCCGCCGATAACCTGTGCGGCGGCGCCGGGTGGTCGGATCGCTGACGGTCCGACCACCGTCGTCCCCTCTGCTGCCCACTCTCCGGACGGCATCGACCGGGTTCGGTGGGCGGACGATAGGCTGCGGCCGGCATCGGAGTGACCTGAGGGGAACGGGTACGGGTGATGGGCGGAACGGCTCGCGCGGTGGTCGCGCTCTGCGGGCATCTGGCGTGAGCGACGGGTTGCGTCTCGGTGACCCGGCACGCCTCGGTGGGTACGAGGTGCTCGACCGGCTCGGCGACGGGGGCATGGGCAGTGTCTTCCTGGCCCGTTCACCGCAGGGTCGGCTGGTGGCGGTCAAGGTCGTCCGTGCCGAACTCTCCCACGACGAGGAGTTCCGGGGTCGGTTCCGTAGTGAGGTGAACCGCGCCCGCCAGGTTCCACCGTTCTGCACAGCCGAGGTCCTGGACGCCGACCCGGACCATGACCCGCCGTATCTGGTGGTGGAGTACGTCGATGGCCCCAGCCTGGCCGAGGTGGTTCGAACGCAGGGCCCGCTGGAGGCGGCGCGGCTGCACAGCATCGCGGTTGGGGTGGCCACCGCGCTCACCGCCATCCACGGCGCTGCGGTGATCCATCGCGACCTGAAGCCGGCGAACGTCCTGGTCGCACCGGGTGGGATCAAGGTCATCGACTTCGGCATCGCCCGAGCGTTCGAGGCGACGAGCCAGCACACCCGGACCAACCAGATGGTCGGGACCCTCTCGTACATGGCTCCGGAGCGGTTCGACACGACTTCCGGCCGTCCGGCGGGCCCGGCCGCGGACATCTTCGCCTGGGGTGCCCTGGTCGCCTACGCCGCGACCGGGCGCAGCCCGTTCGGGGGCGACTCACCTACCGCCACCGCCATGCGAATCCTCACTCAACCACCGGACCTGACCGGGCTCGATGGGCCGTTGCGGGAGTTGGTCTCCCGCGCGTTGGAGAAGGACCCGGCTGCCCGGCCCACCGCCCGGGAGTTGCTCGACGGGTTGTTGACGGCAGCGTCTCCGGTGGGCGCCGGCGGGCCGGCCGAGCTCCCGGGCGCGACGCCGTCGAGTGTGCCGCCCGCTCCCGGTGGTGATGATCAGGGCGCGGGGTCGATGCCATCGGGTCCGGCCACTGGCGGTCGCGGGGGTTCACGCGGGCGTGGCTGGCTCATCGCTCTGGGCGCGACCGCCGCGGTGATCGCCGTGCTGGTGCCCGCTGTCCTGTTCGGTCCGAAACTGTTCGACGGGCAGTCCAAAGCGGACCTGGCCGGCTCGCCGCCGAGCGGTGGCCCGGAGACGAGCGGTCCGGCGGCCACGGCGTCCACGCCCGCGTCGGGCAAGCCGTCCGCCTCAGCGTCGGCCAGCACGGACCCGACCCAGGCCATGCTGGCTGGTCAGCGGCGAATCCTGCTGCACGTGGTGGAGATCGACCGTGACCTGTCGCTGCCGTCTCACGGCGAGCTCGAGGTCGGCAACGGAACCGGCAAGGACGCGCTCTTCGTGCTTGAACCAGTCGGTGTCGACTACATGATCAAATCGGTGAATCCGGAGATCGCCCACCGACCCTGTCTCGGCGTCAAGGTCGATTCAGAAGGGTACTCGGCGCTGGTGGGAGCCGACTGCCGGCCGACCAAGGCAACTCTGTTCGCGATGAGCCGTGAGGGCAGGGACGACAAGGGGCGCCCCTCCTACGCCATCATCAGCGAAGAGTACGGCCCGGTGCAGTGGAGCCCGACCAAGAAGGAGATCTTCGTCGAGTTTCTCGGCGACGCGCCGCTGAACACCACGTTCAGCCTTGTCGATCGAGGCGCTGTCTGACTCGGACGTACCCCCCGGCCCCTGCGGACCAGCCGCCGGCCGGCTCTGATGCGCAGATGATCGCTTTCTGACCGTCGCCGCGCCAGCGCTCCCGCCGGTCGTCAGGCTGCGTTCATCGGCACCGCCAGCAAGCTGCGGGCGATGGGCAGTCGTCGATGTTAACGCGCTCGTGGGGCCTCCTCAAGGGCCCGGCGATGGTCCGTGCGGGGGATCTGGGTCGATGCCTGCGGGAATGCGGTTCAAGTCGTTTCACCCCAAGATCCGCAGCCCGGCAGCGGAAGATGTTCCCAGCGCATTACGTCTTGACGAACGGCATGTTATCGCTCACAGTCGATGCCTAAGGACGACGAGACCTCGGCTTTCCGGGCAAGCCCTGCTTCGTCGATCTCGAATCAGGCGTGCGCCACAGCTCGCCGGCGTCTTGTTAACGCTAACTATCTGACGTCTGCGCGCTCGGCCACGCGTCGCGGTACGCCCATCCTCGGGCAGGCCGTTCGGCTCTTGGTCACTGGAGGAGGATCATGTCTGCCCTCGATAGGTCTCCATCGATCGCAACGCCGTCACGGCGGCGACGGTGGTGGTTGCCCCGCATCCTCGCCGCCAGCGCTGCGGCGTTGATGGTCGGTGGTGCCGCCGTAACTGTGGTGTCGTCACCCGCCGCCGCGGCGACGGTCGACACGAACGCGTGGTACGTGTTGGTCAACCGCAACAGCGGCAAGGCCCTGGACGTCTACAACCTGGCCACGAATGACGGTGCCCGGATCACCCAGTGGGCCCGCAACAACGGCAACCAGCAGCAGTGGCAGTTCGTCGACTCCGGTGGTGGCTACTACCGGGTGAAGTCGCGGCTGTCCGGCAAGGTGCTGGACGTCTCGGGCTTCTCGACCGCCAACGGTGGCAGCATCGTGCAGTGGAGTGATCTCAACGGCACTAACCAGCAGTTCCGGCTGGCCGACTCGGACAGCGGCTACGTCCGGTTGATCAACCGGAACAGCAACAAGGTGATGGAGGTGCAGGGCGCCTCGACCGCCGACGGCGGAAACATCGTGCAGTACGACGACTGGAACGGCGCGAACCAGCAGTGGCAGTTCGTCCGCGTCGGCGGTGGGACCGACCCCACCACGCCGCCGCCGACCACCCCGCCGCCGGGCGGCACGTGTGACCTGCCCTCGACGTACCGGTGGTCCTCCACCGGAGTGTTGGCGAACCCGAAGTCGGGTTGGGTGTCGCTGAAGGACTTCACAGTCGCCCCGTACAACGGCCAGCAGCTGGTCTACGCCACCACGCACGACTTCGGTAGCAGCTGGGGCTCGATGAACTTCAGCCTCTTCTCGAACTACTCACAGATGGCCTCGGCCACCCAGAACACGATGAACTCCGGGACTGTCGCGCCGTCGCTGTTCTACTTCGCGCCGAAGAACATCTGGGTGCTCACCTACCAGTGGGGTGGCACGGCGTTCTCCTACCGGACCTCGACCAACCCCACCAACGCGAACGGTTGGTCCGCGGCGCAGCCGCTGTTCACCGGAAGCATCACCGGCTCCGGTACCGGTCCGATCGATCAGACGATCATCGGTGACGGTACGAACATGTACCTCTTCTTCGCCGGCGACAACGGCAAGATCTACCGGGCCAGCATGCCGATCGGGAACTTCCCGGGCAACTTCGGCAGTAGCTACACGACCATCATGAGCGACACCACCAACAACCTGTTCGAGGCCGTTCAGGTCTACAAGCTGCAGGGTCTGAACAAGTACCTCATGATCGTCGAGGCGATCGGCTCGACGGGCCGCTACTTCCGTTCGTTCACGGCGACCAGCCTGAACGGTTCGTGGACGCCGCAGGCCGCGTCCCAGAGCAACCCGTTCGCGGGCAAGGTCAACAGCGGTGCGACCTGGACCAACGACATCAGCCACGGTGAGCTGCTGCGCACCAACGCCGACCAGACGATGACCGTCGACGCCTGCAACCTGCAACTGCTCTACCAGGGTCGTTCCCCCAGCTCCGACGGCGTCGACTACGGCCTGCTGCCGTACCGGCCGGGCCTGCTGACCCTGCAACGCTGACCGATTTGAACAAGCTCGACTGACCCGGAACGGGGGGGGGCGGGGGGCCCCCCCCCCCCCCCCCCCCCCCCGCCCCGCCCCCCCCCCCCCCCCCCCCCCCCCCAGCAGCGCCCGGGGGACCGCCACCAGCCCGACCCA